>NZ_CP099571.1:325163-650326 GCF_040409795.1 Polynucleobacter sp. MWH-UH19D
TTGGTCGGGTTGGCGAACTCCTGAAATTTTTCGATATGGAGCTACTGTTATAGCTATAGATGGGATTTTTTATAACCGACAGGAAATTGATTTATTAATCGGCGCTAAAGTTGATTGCAACGATACCTATAGATTTAATCAGCTTTACGGAATTTTTGGCTTTGAAGGCGCACTTCGGAAAATTAATGGAGATTTCTCAATCTCATTATTTAATGAAGATACCGAAGAGCTCTACTTAGCGCGGGACCGTTTTGGCGTTAAGCCACTTTACTATGTTAATTTTCCAGATCATTTCGCTTTTGCTTCAAGGCCTAGAGGATTGTTTTGTGTGCCAAAAGTTACCAAGGAGTTGAATAAGAGATTTGTTGCTGTTTTTGGAGGCGCTCATTATAGATATATAGATAATGTTTCTGAAGAGTCCCCCTACGAACAAATAAAACAGTTGCCCTCAGCACATTTTTTGAGAGTATTTAAGGGGCGCATAAATATTCAACGTTACTGGGATCTGTATGAGCAGCCTGATTTTAAAGATGATGCAGCCGATTTGGCTGCCCAATATCAGAGTCTACTGATAGATTCCGTTGAAAAGAGAATGGGCTCTTTGAGCGGAAGATCTGCGTTTACTCTCTCTGGAGGGTTGGATAGTTCTTCAATTTTATCTTGCGCCGTTCACTCTACCGGTCAAAAACAAATTGCATTTTCAAGTGTATATCTTGACAAAACATATGATGAATCTGAAGAGATTAAAAGTATGCTTGATTCAAAAGTTGAAATGTGGAATCCAGTAGAAATTAATGTATCCAATGTTTTCAATTTGGTTGATAGTATGGTTGGTGATCATGATGAGCCTGTTGCAACGGCAACCTGGTTATCGCATTACATACTCTGTAATGATGTCTCTAACGCGGGCTTTAGTAATCTATTTGGTGGCCTGGGGGGTGATGAATTAAATGCAGGAGAGTATGAGCACTTTTTCTTTCATTTTGCAGATCTTAAATATGCTAGAAAACAAGAGCTATATTCGCAAGAGGTTGAAAAGTGGGCTGAATACCATAACCATCCAATTTACCGTAAAAATAGATCTGTGGCGGAAGCGTCACTTCAGAGCAAGGTTGATATCGCTAAGTCTGGAGTGTGTAATCCACAGATTTACGAAAGCTCTAATTACCTAAATACAATCAACAAAGAATATTTTGATTTAAAGGAATTTAGACCCATAATGGATCATCCATTTGAAAGTTATTTAAAAAATCGTACTTATCAAGATATCTTTAGAGAAACAGCGCCTTGTTGTCTCAGGGCTGAAGATAGACAAACATCAAAATTTAACATTGATCATATTGATCCTTTCTTTGATCATAGATTGGCTGAGTTTATGTTTCGGGTGCCTGGCGAGCTAAAAATTAACAGCGGGATAACGAAGGTATTGCTTCGCAAGGCTATGCAGGGAATCCTTCCAGAGGAGACACGAAATAGGATTGCTAAAACAGGCTGGAATGCACCAGCGCATTTATGGTTTTCAACGGAAAAATTTTCAGAAGAGCTTGGTGATTTAATTAACTCTAGCTTCTTCAGGGATTTGCAAATCTACAATATAAGCTTAGTCCATAAATTATTTGATGAGCATAGAAAAATAGTTCATTCAAATGAAAGTACTGAGAATCATATGATGTTTTTTTGGCAATTAATAAATTTAACAGCCTGGATTAAGAGTATTAATTAGAAAAATATAATGAAAGTACTTTTTTTTTCGCCACACTCAATACCATGGAAGCATGCATTTCCAGAGGCAATTGTCGCAGATTCTTTGCATAACGCTGGTTGCGAAATATCATATTTCACATGTGGGGGTGCATTAGGAGATTATTGCATACCAAAAATATCTAAAATTACTAGCGATGTAAGAAATAGAAAATTAAAAAAAGCTTGTAAAGCTATATGCAGTGAGTGCCAAAGTGTTGACAAATATATAAGAAAGACCTTCAATTTGGGAGGGGCAACAATCCAAAGTGCTCTTAGTCAAGATTGTAAAGATGAAGTAGACCGCATAATCTCCAACTTAGATATTAGAGATGCATTTCAACTAAAGTATCGCGGAATAAGTATTGGAAAAATTGCTTTTTATCAAATAATACTTAGGCATAAGCTTATAAAGCTAGTAGTAAGCCCGGATTTAAAAGATCGATATTTAAGTGAGTTACGCGACACTTACTATTCTGCATATGCATTAAAAAATATTATTGAGTCAAAAAAAATAGATGCAATAGTTTTATATAATTCTATGTATTCTGTAAATAAGATTGTTGCTGAAGTTGCACGATATCATGGAATTGACACTTATTCTATCCACGCTGGAAGTAACTTATCAGAACGACTGCAGTCACTCATAATAAGTAAAGATGATGCCTATTCTTTTTATTCAAATCTAATACAAAATTGGCCCAAATTTTCTGGGTGCAATCACTCCCCGAGCGAATATAGAAAGGTGACAGAGCACTTTAAAGAATTGCTAAATGCTAAAAGTATTTTCACCTATTCAACCAAGAAATCATTAGTCACTAAATCTATTAGAGAATTTTTTACCATACCTGATAGAAGCAAGATTCTTGTTGCGACTATGGCTAGTTACGATGAAGAGGTTGCGGCTGAATTTATTGGTGCAAAAAAAATATTTGACGATGAAATTTTTGATACTCAAATTGATTGGATAAAAGCGCTAATAAATTACGCAGAAAAAAAGCAAGATATATTTTTAATTATTCGACCACATCCAAGAGAATTTACCAATAAAAGGGAAAAAACGACTTCGGAGCATGCACGACAGATTTTAGAGTTGGCTGCATCCAAGCTTCCCCCGAATGTTAGTTTTAATTTACCTGAAGACGGTATTTCTATTTATGATTTTATTGGTGAAGCTGATGTATTTCTAAATTCATGGTCGAATGTAGGGAAAGAAATAGCAATTTTTGGTGTTCCTGTTGTAATTTATTCAAAGAATAACCTATATTATCACCCGGATCTAAATTATATTGGATCAAACAAAATTGATTACTTTAAAAAAATTGAGGAAGCTATTGCCAATGGATGGAGTTTTGATTATGTGATGAAAGTTTTTAAATGGTATGTTTATGAGCAGCAAACTGCGCTAATTTCACTTCATTCAGTTTGCAATCTCAAAGAGGCTAACTGTAAGAGTTTAATTACCGTGGCGTTTGAAAAATTCTTAAAAATATTAGACCCGAGATTATTATACTTCTTTAATGTGCGTTTTTTCAGGAAAAACTACTTTGATGGAAGCGTAATTCGAGAATTGATTGAGTCGAGACGTAATACATTGCTTGATTTTTCAAAGGCGACTGACAATCAAAAAGAATATAATGAAATTCATTCGTTAAGAATTGAGTTTTTAAATATACTTAAAATGATGTATCCAAAAAAAACAATTTTACAAAAATCAAGAATTTATAACAACTTTATATCAAGTTTTACTGTTAATTAAAAGATAATTCACTAAAACCACCTTCTTTTTTCTAAGATGTATTATTATTTGGGGAGAGAATATCTAATGATGGGAAGCCCAAATTTACGCTGATATATTTGAATTATTTAAGAGTTTTCGTTAATTCGGATTAGAGTTATCAAAGATATTTTTTTTAATGCATTTTTGCTTACTATTGACTATTTGGCAGTTATTAATGATTATCTGAGGATTTTTGTGCGTTACCCTGAAATTGATTACTCCAAACATTCGGCATATGCCAATTTTCAGTCAGAATCATATGGCGATTGTTCATTAATTGCCTCTATGATTAGTGAGATCGATAATATAAACAATTCTTTTTCATCGTTGAATTTTGTAAATCATGGTGATGCGATGGATGCTTTATCAGAAATTCAATTATGTATCGATAAAATTATCAAGGATCCAGCGGGCAAAGATAAATCAATAATTGCAAAAGAGTGGCTAGATTCATCCCTTCGCTGGACTCTTTCTGATATTAGTTACGAATATGCTCGAAGAGTCTTTTCGGCCAGGGAATATGATGGCGTAAATCTTTCTCATGAGAGAAAGCAACAATTGGAGTTGTTGCGAAATCAGGGTATGTACATCGCAGATTTGTCGAAAAAAACGTATTCCCACATACGTGAGTTGGCTTTAAGACATAGAGATAAGTTGCGTCAACAGGCTCTGATGGATCCATTGAATCGTTCGGTGATGAATGCACCTTTTAATTCTTCATTGCTAAATGCGATTAAATTGGCGTCCAAGGAGGCTGGTATTATTGACGTATTAAGCGACTACAAGAAAAATAAGATGACAGTACTTGGAGCTGGACTAGAGTATTCTTGTGAAGAGCAAAGCTGGCATCAAGGTTTATATTCCGACGTAGGGCTAGCAGATAGCCCATTGAGATATTTGCATGTAGACGAAGGTGATTGTTTGCCTAAATCCATGATTTATATAACTCCTGTTGATGAGGAAAATGGACCTACTAGGGCAATCCCTCAATCGAATCTCTGGGGTAAATCTGATTTCTTATTTCGAATGCATAAAGCGCTTGATGCTACAGTAGGAGCGCGTTACGCAAATTACGTAAGAAAATCTCACTATCGACCAATTGCTCAACATGCTGAATTGCGCCGTATTTTTATGAGTCTTCCAAAACCATTTCAAGGCACAAGTCATTTTGGAGATGATTTATTGGTTGGTTCAGAGCTCACAGAAACTATGGAAAAGTTAGAAACTCCATATTTTAGTAAAGGTGGTAATGCTTTGGTCTTTGATGGCCCTCATTTATTGCATCGAGGTAGCCTAGTCAGGTCTGGAGAGCGAATGGCTATTCAGGTTATTTATCGCAATCAAAACTCAGAATCTATCAAATCATATCTTGCTGGTGATTCGTTATTTAAGGATCAATTGTCGCTAGCTAAGAAGTATGCGCGTAAATTTATTAAAAAATATCTTTAATTTATTTTCGCGATAGGAAGGGTATAGATGATTCGTGGCATTGTAAGATGGTTAAGGGCGCGAAGGGAGGCAAAGCTAATTCCAGCTAAAAAAGCCATCTTAGGTGCAGAAAGAATGATTGCGGTCGACGTGGGTTCTGCCGAAGGATTGCAACCTCATTGGCACTCATACCAAGGAATTGTGGACTTTTATCTCTTTGAGCCACACCAGGAAAGTTGTGAGAAGTTGAGATCAATTGTTTCTTCTTATCCTTATGCAAGCCAATTTCATATTTTGCCCATAGGTCTTTCGGAGTTTGGAGGTGAGAGAACTCTGTACATACTGAATTATCCAACTGGTAGTTCAATATACGCCATTAATGCCGAAAGTGAATTTGCAAGCCCAGATAATAGTTATGTATTTCCTATTCGTGAAGAAAAGATACAGACAGATTTTTTGGACAATGTGCTAAATCAGCATAAGGTTGATTGTGTCGATATCATCAAACTTGACGTACAAGGAGCTGAATTAGAAGTGCTTCGTGGCATGGGGGACAATCGGGGGAAGCAGTTATTATTAGCCGAAGTTGAGGTAAATTTATGTACGGGCGTGACTGACAATATTGGCCCATATCATGGTGCACCTAGTTGGGGGCAGATTGATGAATTGTTTGTGAGCAATGGAATGCGTTTGCTAGATCTCAGCGTTGCACGAGAATATCGATCTAAGGCTGGAGATAGTGATTGGTATCAGCGAAACATTTTTGATGTTTATGAAAATAGCCCCTCTCTCTCAGCGCGAGTATGGGAGGCCGATGTTGTCTATGTGCGCGACTGGAGGCAGTTGATTGCCAGCAATAATGCTGCAGCTATTCGTAAGCTTGCAGTTGCACTTTGTGGATATCGATTCTTTAGTGAGGCGTATTTCATGATTGAAAAAGCCGAAGAGGCCGGTATTTTTGAGGTCGAGGCTGCAAATGCTATTAAACACAATATTGCCGTTTGGCATCGTGCAAATCGAAATTTTTGGCAAGGTAGAGGTGCATTTTGGGGCGGTATTAGATCAATACTTCGCGCTATGCGGATTTCGCAGTTGCTACGTTGGAAACAGTATATGTGGTTTGACTATCCAAATGGATAGCATACACTAAAAGATTCCTTGATCAAGCTGAAGAAAAAATTAAATAGAAATTATTTAAAATGAAAAAACTCAATAAATTTGATACAGAAATAAAAAAATTAATTCCACCGTTAAGGAAAAATTGGAACTGGGGGAAAAGTCAGCGGGGGTATGTTAAACAGTTTTCTTCATATTTTATTGAATATATCTTTCCATATTTGTTAAAAAGTGCTCGCAATCATGGCATTTCATTGGAAAAATTATCAATTTTAGATGTGGGATGCGGCTGGGCGCCACTTGCAATTCCTTTTACCATATATGAGCAGTCGAGCAATGGTGGCGGAAATCGATATTTGGGGATAGATATTAGGGAGGATGCAATCGAATGGTTGCAGCGAGCCTACTCGAGCTATGACTTTGTAAGTTTTCAATTGCACGCTGCATCTCAAGAGGCTGACTATATTGGTGCCGAACATTCAAAAACTAAAACATGTGCCGAATCGGATGGAGTAGAGGCAAAATTTTCTATACCAAGTGATTTTTGTGCAAATATTCAGTGGAGTAGTTCAGTCTTTACTCACTTAACACCACAAGCGTGTCTTCAAGCCTTGATATCAATCAAGGGTAGCTGCCATTCAAGTGGGATACAGATTAATACTTGGCTCATAATTGACGATGAGAGCAAATACTCTCTAGCTGCCCAAATAGCCGATCGCCAATTACCTTTTGATTGTGGAGATTTTTTGACTTATTCAGAAGAGAATCCCTTGGTATGTACTGCCTATAAAATAGAATGTATTGAAAGAATGTATAAAGATGCTGGGCTGGAAATATTAAAAATTGATCGTGGTTCTTGGCGCGGTCCCACATATCAAAATAATCCAAAGCACTACCAAGATATTATCATCTCACGCATTCAAGATTGATGAGAAATTCCTACAAATGTGAGTATTGAACAAATTTAAATGAGTTCACATAGGCTTAGTCAAATTGTTACGGCATCCCCCATTTTTTTTAAATATGTATTTAAAAACTTCCCGCTAACATATGTGGCCTTAATTGGCATACTTTTAGGAGTTATTTTAGAGTATGCAGTTCTAAGCATTATGATTCCGCTTAGCGTGAGCGGAGGGGCTCAAAATATAAGATCAGTAAAAGTTATAGAGCTATGGAATGAGGTTGCTTATTTTTGCAGTATGCCAAATGATCCGGCAACATGGTTATGGATTTTTTTGCTGTTATTTAGCTTGCGAATGATTATTGGTCTTTTGCAAATCATATTAAACACAATTATCTCTAAAAAAATTCACGCCGAACTCTCGGCCTCCACCTTTGCAGCGGTAATATCAAAAGTTCCAATAAGCGAGATTTATAAACGCACAATAGGTTACTACATGGGTTTAGCCGGGGATGATGCTATTCGGGTGGGCCAGTTATTCTTTTCATTTGTTCAAATGTTGTCGGCATTATTAGCAGCTTTAGTAGGTTTGGCGGTATTGTATTTATATTCTGCAAATGTTTTTATTTTCACTGTTATATTTTTGTCTATATGTGGTTTCATTTTAGGGTTTTTACTTGAAAAAATATTAACTCTCAGTATTGAGTCTTCTAAATTTTCTCGGGAGGCATCAACAGCATTTATTGAGGCTTTTAATGGACTTAGATCTATAAGATCCATGGCTGCAGAAAATTATGTAGATGCGCGATATAAGAAAGCTGTTTACCGTTATACAAAAGTACTATTTAGGATTGAGGTATTTAATCATGCTTCTCGAACTATTCCAGGGTTAGTGCTATTGGTTGGGGGATTAGTTTTAATTTTCCCGGGGTCTGGATTGATCGAGAATGTCTCGATAGTATATTTTTTTGTAGTTACTACAATGTTGGTGAGAGTACTCTCATTTTTGGGTGTAGCAGTTTATTCTGGGGGGAAGCTCGCGGCTGATATAAGGGCTGTGCTTGATTTGAAGCAGATTATCATTGAGTCTGAAAAATATAAAGGCATTGAAACTAAAAATAGCCCTATAGAAACAGTTAATAAAATAGTCTTGTCAGATTTATCTTGTGGTTATATTGCAGGACAGCCAATACTAAGTGGTATTACGGCGCAAATGAAGCCGGGAACAGTTTATGCATTAATTGGCAAGTCTGGATCAGGAAAATCTACTCTGTCAGATATTTTATTGGGGTTGCTTCAACCCATGGCAGGGGGACTAGAGATAAGTGGTATTCCATTTGAGAGGCTTGATATTAACTCGATACGCCGAAGAATAATATTAGTTGAGCAGCAAACGCGTATATTTAGTGCAAGTATTAGAGAAAATATTACATTTGGATTCCCATCAACCGATAGTGGAATACGGGCTGCAGTTGATGCATCTGGATTAACCGAGTTTATAGATTCGTTACCATTTGGAATAGATACTGAACTGGACTATCAAGGGGGAAATTTGTCTGGCGGACAGCGTCAACGTATTGGGTTGGCACGAGCTTTAATAAGAAATCCTGATATGCTGATACTTGATGAGGCAACCAGCGCATTAGATCCACAAACAAGAGATGCGGTCTTGAAAAATTTAATGATGTTGTATAAGGAAAAAATACTCCTATTCATTACCCACGATAAATATTTAATTGAACTAGTGGATGAGATATGGCGCATTCATAATGGAAGGCTCGAAATTAGATCAAATGTTACCCCCTAATATAAATAAATCGTTCAAGAGTTTTCTATCCAAGATAATTAGAAATATCCCTCATGGCCGCATATCTTTCTCTCAAGAAGGGGAGGATTTAATCCTTTCAAGAATATTTCAAGTAATGGGAATAAAGAATGGTTTTTATGTTGATATAGGAGCTCACCATCCTTTCAGATTTTCTAATACCTACTATTTTTATAAAAGGGGATGGAGGGGAATCAATATCGATGCACTACCAGGAACTAAGAAAATATTTAATTTTTTCCGTCCTAGAGATATTACTATTGAATGCGGAATATCATCTATCGAATCTACGATGACATATTATGCGTTCAATGAGTCAGCATTAAATACATTCTCCAAGGAAGAGGCTCAGTCAAAAGAAAGCTCAAAATATAAAATAATTGATGAAATTCAAATATCTGTAACAACTCTAAAGAAAGTATTAGATAACTATCTGCCAATGGGTGCAAAGATTGATTTCATGTCAATTGATGTTGAGGGCCTTGATCATGAGGTTATTTGTTCCAATGATTGGTTAAAATATCGGCCTACCATCATAGCGGTTGAGTTGCTCAATTCATCTATTGAAGACATAAGAAGGCATCCCACTGCTGCTATATTGTTCCAACATAATTACAAGATTCTTGCAAAGACACACAATACCTTCTTCTTTTCTCAAGCTAACGCCTAAAATTTCCCCAAAGCATATATTGACTATTAAATGAAATATAGAGCTGACATTGATGGTCTTCGTGCCGTTGCAATCATCTCAGTAATTGGATTTCATGCGTACCCCAATTTGTTAAAAGGCGGTTTCACTGGCGTAGATATTTTTTTTGTTATATCAGGTTACCTGATTACAACAATTATTCTTAATGAATTAGAAAGCGGCGACTTTAAGCTAAAAGAGTTTTATATTCGACGCATTAGGCGCATATTTCCTTCATTATTGCTTGTGCTCCTGTCTTCTTTAATGTTTGGTTGGTTTGCACTTTTTGCTGATGAATACAAGCAGCTTGGTAAGCATATTTTTGGAGGATCCACTTTTATATCTAATTTCATATATTGGAAGGAAAGTGGATACTTTGATGATATTGCCGAGAAAAAACCTCTATTGCATTTATGGTCTCTTGCTATAGAGGAGCAGTATTATTTGGTATGGCCGTTGCTAATTTTAATCTTTTGGATCAAAAAAATAAAATTAGCAGTAATAATTTTAGCACTTATTTTTGCATCCTTTATCTTTAATATATTAACTGCCAAAGTAAATATAACCGCTGCCTTTTTCTTGCCACATACAAGATTTTGGGAATTAATGGTTGGTTCAATGGTAGCTTATTCAATGCTATATGCAAGCCAATACGCAAGATATTTATCTTTATGGAAAAAGTATCTTTTGAGCATTATCCATGAAAACCTCTTTGGTGCAAATCTTAGTAAATATTACATAGAATTGCCATCAATTATTGGTGGCATATTAATTATCGGATCAATTTTCTTAATAACTAAGGAATTTAAATTTCCTGGATGGTGGGCAACACTTCCGATAATGGGTGCTACATTCGTAATAGTTAGTTCACAGGATGCATGGATAAACAGAGTCATATTAAGTCATAAATTTATGGTTTGGCTTGGCTTGATAAGTTTCCCTTTATATTTATGGCATTGGCCTATCTTGTCATTTGCAAGAATATTAGAAGGTAAAGAACTATCTGCATGGACTAGTTCATTTTGCATTTTTTTATCCTTAATTTGCGCTACTATCACATACTACTTTATAGAAAAACCCATTAGATTTGCTGAAAATAAATATAAAGTTTTAATGCTTATGGCTTTAATGATTGTAATAGGCGTGAGCGGTTATATAGTCAGCAAGGAGAATGGTTATGATTTTCGAATTCAATCTCGTGAGATTATTCTGAAGCAGTTTGATTGGGACACTTTGTATAATAAAAGCGAGGAATGTCAAAAAAAATTCCCAGGGGGGGATTATTGCAATATCTCCAATTCTAATAGCCCTCCAAACGTAGCCATTATTGGAGACTCCCATGCGAATCATTTCTATTGGGGGTTAAGTGAATACTATAAAGCTAAAAATAAGAATTTAATTAATATGGGAGTTGGTGGATGCCCACCTTTTCTCGGTATCAGTATGAGTGGTCCAAGCACTTCGCCTAATTGCTATTCAAGAATGCTTCCAATATTTAACTATGTCCTAAACAATAAATCCATTGATACGGTCTATATTGCATTTTGGCATAACGCATATTTTGATAAACGATTAATTTATACAGATAATATGGGGAGTATCTGGGGCAATGATAATTATGAATATGTTTTTAAGGCTTTTGAGCGAACGCTTATGAAACTGCGTAGCCATGGAAAGCGTGTAATCCTAATTTACGATTTGCCAGATATGAAGGAAGGAATAAAAGATTGCTTCCTGAAAAGGCCCATTGTCCCAACAAAGATATGCACATTAGATGAATCTATATTTATTGATGACTATAGTCAGTATGATCGATTGATTAAAGATCTTGTTATTAAGCATAATCTTGAAATATTTGATGCAAGAAAATATATTAATGGAAACTTCCCGGTCGATAAGTATGGAGTGCCAATGTATCGAGACTACTCTCATTTATCCATAAATGGTTCTCTATTCTTTGCTGATAAATATTGGCAATAACTCATAGAACATTGCGTTTTAATTGACTATTTTTATTATTGGGGCTTTATTTAAAGACATGGTATGAAAAATAAGGATTATCATTCTCATGACTTTGCTCCAATAGTGCTGTTTGCATATAATAGACCAGAACATCTGTCTAAAACCTTAAGCGCTTTAGCAAATAATCCAGAGTTTTCTTTAAGTCCACTGTTCATATATTGTGATGGGGCAAAACGCTCTAGTGACCAAGTGAATGTGAATAAAACCCGAGTTATTGCAAATCAGTTCCCCCATCCTAACAAGGTCGTAATTGAGTCAACTCTTAATTTAGGTCTAGCTGCATCAGTAATACAAGGTGTTACCCAAATAACTAATAAATACGGGCGGATTATTGTTCTCGAGGACGACTTAATTGTCGATGTTTATTTTCTAAAATTTCTTAATCAGGCATTGAACCAATATGAAAATAATTCGAAAGTAATGCAGATTTCTGCATACATGTTTCCAATACCCATTTTTTCTCAAAGGGCTACTTCGTTGCTTTTGCCAAATATATCAAGCTGGGGTTGGGCCACATGGAGACGCGCTTGGAAAAATTTTGATCCAACATCTACTGGATGGGAGTTGCTTTTGAATAATAAAGCTATGAGGCAAGAATTTGATGTTGGTGGGAGTTATGCATATTCGGATATGCTGTTCAGGCAAGTATTAGGAGAGATAGATTCTTGGGCGATTCGTTGGAATTGGAGTGTTTATCTTTGCTCGGGGTTAGTTTTGTACCCCCCAGTTTCTTTGGTGAAAAATATTGGGTTTGATGGAAGCGGCACGCATTGTGCTGCTTTGGATATTGATGAGGTAAAATTTAGTTCTGGAATAAAAGATATTAAATTCCCTGAAGATGTACGTCGGTCTAAAGAGGATTTGTTCCATATCGAAGCTGCGCTAAAAAAGTTGAGCGGTCCAAGCTACATAAGATTCTTAAAATCAATTGCCAATAATTTTCGCCGTTTAAGGCTTAGGCATAATTTTTTATGAAATTATTACTCGTAATTAGTTATGATGTCTTTAGATCTAAGTTGATAAATTAAATCAATAGCAATTATCAATACATGAGGATTTTATGGATCACCAGGATCAACTATTAAATGAGAAATATGCGAGGTTATACGAGGGCTACTATGATAAGAATGAGTGGTTAGTTAAAAAGCGAAAGTTATCTGCAATCGATTCGGCGAGAAATATCATTGATGCGACTAACAAATCTACTAATTTAAGTCTGCTTGATGTCGGGGCGGGCGATGGCAATGTCTTGGCTGAGCTTTCGGGAACGGGGGTCTTTGTTAGGATGGTAGCCCTAGAGATTTCCGACAGCGGAATAGAAAAAATAAAATTGCGAAATATTTCAGAGTTAAATGAAGTAAAGAAATTTGACGGTTATCAAATTTCTTTTAAAAATAAAGAATTTGATCTTGGTATTGCCATACATGTACTTGAGCACGTCGAACATGAGCGTTTGTTTCTAAGTGAGTTGGGTAGAGTCTCCAAAAAAGCTCTCATTGAAGTGCCCCTTGAGCATGGATTCAATATTTGTCGCGCAATTTCAAATGGAAAGAAAACTGGACATATTAATTTTTATACGATAGAAACTTTGGCCAGCCTGTTGGAAACCTCCGGTTATAAAATTATTGAGAGCAAAGTGACAGCCCCTTCTGTTGAGTATGAGAAGCTTTTGTATGGAGCAAGTAGAGGTAGAGTGAAAAATATTTTGCGCAAAATTTTATTAAAATTTTTCCCTACCACTGCACCAAAATTTTTTACATATAACGGTTATGTATATTGCGACTGCCCTGATTAATTACAGGCTATTCTATACGGTCTTTCATGAATAAGTCGATTTACTTATTCTATGGATTGGTGTTGCTCTCATTCGGTCTAGTTGTGAATGTAGTGCATTTTGATCAAAACTTTCCACTGATCATAGTGTATCTATTAATAGGAATTATCTCGATAAAAGTTGTAGCCAAAAAGGATTGCGGGACGATGACGCAAGCGGCAGGAATTTTTTCCCCTTATTCTCTTTTCAATTTTCCCAATAAATGAGTTGGATAATGAGAGTATTTACTGGGGTGGAGAAGAATTTTCCGAAGAAGCTAGGTTACTTGGCGTACGCACTTCATTATTATTCGTATCCCTTTTTTGGATGGCATTATAAGTAAGATTTTCATCAAGCAATTTAGGCCATCCATTAATTAATATGTCATTTAATATTTACGCTTTATCGGCTCAAAATATAAAGTGGTTTTTAGTTCTTTCATCTGGCGGACTATTCATTTTTTTGAGATTTTTGATCTTCACATATATTATTATTTGTTAAGGGCGGTGAATTTAGTGAGGGGATAAATATTGAATCTAAGGCTGGCTACCTTTTCGTTGGATTTTTTTTTAAGCTCTATGTTATTAAATATGAGTTAGACTTATATCCTGTTGTGCGCAAAAAAAGTACACCATAAAGTATTTTTTAGGCTAGGGTTGCTTTTTTCAGCTTCGCCAAGCGGAATTTCACGGTTTCTTGTGGGCGCTCTCTACATACCACTGGTTTTGACATTCCTGATGAGGCAATAAAAAAATCATATATGTACGCCTCAAGATTTTTACTTATTTCCAAGTTTATTACTATCGGAATTGTTTTTTATATTCCCCATTCTTGAGATATTCAGGGAATTTTCATTTTTTGAATATCAGAGCGGGGGCACTTTGATGCATTCCAAATGTTCATGAGGGCATTAGATGCGGGCGAAATGAACTACATCTATGGATCTCTAGGAGCACTATTTTTTTATTCCAAGATCTATTTGGCCCTCAAAGCCGGTAAAATCAGACATCGAGATTTCTCTGTTGGTAGATTTGAGGTTGGAAAATGTATCCTTGCCAATCATAGGGGAATTATATTAGGCGCACCATTAATGAGGTTATTATTCAAAAAAATTGATTCAATTTACTTAAAATACAAACACAGCTCCTTATCAATTGACCATTTAATATATTTTCAGTTTGTGGGCTCGGTTGTTTATAATATGAGGGGTGGCTTTCTTTCATCTTTTGCATTTACCGTCAGTATTCTCATGACTTAGCTTCTAATCAGTTTGATAATTGACAATAAAATGCTTATAGCGTTAATTT
This sequence comes from Polynucleobacter sp. MWH-UH19D, assembly GCF_040409795.1. Lineage (NCBI taxonomy): Bacteria > Pseudomonadati > Pseudomonadota > Betaproteobacteria > Burkholderiales > Burkholderiaceae > Polynucleobacter > Polynucleobacter sp. MWH-UH19D. Next base: position 339,784 of record NZ_CP099571.1, read on the forward strand.
TTCTAATAAATAAGATGCTTATATGCTTACTAAAATTGGCTCACTTTTTATCGCTTTGCGAACATTATTTACCCTCAATCGCGATCTAGATTTGATTAAGATTAACCAGGGGTTAATATTATCTAAAATGAACTTAAAAAAACCCCACTCTAGTTTGTCTAATTATGAGTTCAAAGTGTTTTCTCAGTGGGGTGAGGATGGAATCATACAGCATTTAATTCAGAATGTTTTTATTAAAAATAAAAATTTTATTGAGTTTGGTGTCGAGGATTTTTTTGAGTCAAATTGCCGTTTTTTGCTACAAAAAGACAATTGGGATGGATTTGTAATTGATGGATCAAGTCGAAATATTAAGAGACTTAGAAATTCATATTTTTATTGGAAGCATTCAATAAATGCATTGTGCTCATTTATTACCCGAGAAAATATAGAAGAGCTTCTTTCGGTAAGTGGTTTTGATAAAGATATTGGGCTTTTGTCGGTTGATATTGATGGGGTGGATTATTTTGTCTTAGAAAAACTTACTACCTGGACTCCACGAGTTTTGATTGTAGAATTTAACGCAATGTTTGGGATGAATAGAGCGGTATCAGTACCGTATTCATCGGATTTTGTGCGATCAAATATGCACCACTCCAATTTATATTATGGTGCTAGCTTGCCAGCCTTTATTCATTTAGCTAACAATATGAATATGGCATTGGTAGGTGTTAATTCTGCTGGTAGTAATGCATTTTTTGTTCGCAGAGATTTATTGAATGAGAGTGTGTCAGAAGTATCTATTGGCAACTGTTTTGTTGGGGCTAAATTTCGTGAAGGTCGTGACGTAAACGGTGCTCTTATTTGTCAATCTAGTAGAGAGGAATTAAGTTCAATTATGCAATTGCCTTTAATAGACGTCATTACTCAAGCAACTTTAAAAGTTGGGGATTTGGCATGTTAGCAAAAGATCATCTATGCGCGGGAATATTCGGTATTGAATACATTGAATAGACAGTCAATTTGGATAACTGGCGCCAATGGTTTTATTGGACGCAACCTTGCGCCGCTGCTTGCGGGCCTTGGTTATAAGGTTTTTGGATTAGGGCATGGCGCCTGGCCGGCTCGAGATGCTTTGGGGTTTGGTGTATCACAATGGGTTGATGGATCTTTAGTTGCTGAAAATCTTGATTTATTAGCAAAATCATCCTGCATACCCGATAAGATTTTTCATCTTGCCGGAGGCTCTTCTGTTGGAGTGTCATTAGAAGCGCCTTATGAGGATTTTTGTCGTACAGTCACTGGAACGGCAAATTTGTTAGAGTGGATTAGGTTAAATGCACCTAAGTCCAAGTTGATTGCAGTCTCTAGTGCAGCTGTTTATGGGGATCTTCATAAACACGTTGTTTCGGAGAGTGCTAAATGTAATCCATGCTCCCCTTATGGGCATCATAAATTAATGATGGAAATTCTTTGTCAAAGCTATGCAAAGACATTTGGAGTTAATGTTGTTATTGCAAGGCTATTTTCAGTCTATGGTAAATTTTTGCAAAAACAGTTGCTTTGGGAGCTGTGTACCAAACTTTCATTAGGCAATGCATCAATTACGCTCGGCGGATCAGGTGAAGAAACAAGGGATTGGGCAGATATTCGCGATGTAGTTATTGCTTTGCAAGTTGTAGGTGATTTAGCATCTAATGAGTCTCCAATAATAAATATTGGAACCGGCCTAGGTGTCAGAGTTAGGGAGGTGGTAGAACTTGTGCTGAGCTCTTGGCCCCACAGATCGAAAATTTTATTCAATATGAAAACTCGCAAAGGAGATCCGTTTAGCTTAATTGGCGATTGTAGGCAATTGAATTCGTTGGGATTTTCCTCGCAATTTCCCGTCCAAATTGGAGTGCCAAATTATGTTGAATGGTACCTTAGGCACATGAAAATTAGATAATGATCACTATTGCATTTAACTATATTGATGGTCGAATATGGCGGGGTGGACATCAATATATATTTAATCTTGTTAGTGCGCTGTCGAGTTTTTCTCCTGATCGTGTTCGTTCTATTATTTTTGTTGGTACTGATATTGCCGTTGAAGATCTTAGAGTCTTTGAGGGAATTGAGAGGGTCAAGGTAGTTAGAAATCAGACTTTTAACTCTAGTAGAAATAATCTACGTTTATTCAAAGCAATTTTATTTGGGTCCGATAATGAGGCGCTGAATATTTTTTTAGAAAATAAAGTTGATATTGTTTTTGAATCAGCGCGATTTTATGGTTGGCATTTTCCACTTCCAGTCTTGACTTGGATTCCAGATTTTCAGCATCGATATTTAAAAAAGCTATTTGGCTGGCAAGCATATTGGAAAAGAGAAATTGGCTTTCGAGTGCAGGCACTATCTGGTAGACATATCATGTTAAGTAGCGAGGATGCTAGAGGAGACTGTGAAAAATATTACCCAATAACCAAGGGTCGCACTAGCGTGGTACGTTTTTGTGCTCCCCCACCTAAATTGCCTAGCATAGAGGAGGCATCTAGGATCGTTGAGGTATATGGATTGCCAAAGCATTTTTTCTTTTTGCCTAATCAGTTTTGGGCCCATAAAAATCATATCTGCGTAATTCGTGCAGTATCCATACTTAAGAAACGTGGAATAAGTGTAGTTATTGTATGCTCTGGGAAGCAGGCCGATGAGAGGGACCCTCACTATTTCGAAAAAATTCAGCGGCATATAAATTTCAATGGTTTAGGGGATAGCCTAAGATTGCTTGGTATGATCCCTAGTGCACACATAATGGCTTTGATGATGAAATGTGCTGCCTTAATAAATCCATCTAAATTTGAGGGGTGGAGCACTACTGTTGAGGAGGCGAAGGTAATTGGGGTCCCTATAATTTTGTCTGAGCTGCGTGTGCATAAGGAGCAATGTAATAACGCATTTTTTTTTGATCCAGATGCACCGGATCAATTAGCCAACATTTTAGAGAGTTTTAATTCCTCCACTCATGGATTTGGCGATATTGGTGGGGGTCACTTTGCTGAGGTAGCGGAAATCAATTTTAATAAATTTTCAGAAGAGTTTACTAATTTGATAGAGCAACAAGTACAAATACAAAGAGGCTCATAAATTGCTAAAAATATCAGTCATTACCGCCTCATACAATAATTGTGGGACAATACAGCAGACATTAGACTCCGTATTATCTCAGACCTATCCAATTGTTGAGTATATAGTTATTGACGGCGGCTCAACTGATGGCACCTTGAAAATCCTTGATTTATATAAATCAAAATTGGATGTTTATATCAGCGAACCAGACGGCGGTATTTATGATGCCTTAAATAAAGGGATACTTCACAGCACTGGTGATATTGTTGGGTTTTTGCATGCGGACGATTTATTTGAAAGCGACGATGTTCTTGATAAGATTGCAAACGTTTTTAATGTCTCTAAGGTGGAGGCGGTATATGGAGATCTTGTATATGTTCGTAAAAATGATACTTCCAAAATTGTACGATATTGGAAATCCTGCGAGTTTAACGAGATATTTTTACATAAGGGTTGGATGCCACCTCATCCAACCCTTTATATAAGGCGCTCCGTTTATAAAAGATTGGGAACCTTTGATACATCTTATCTTATAGCGGCTGACTATGACTTAGTATTGCGGTTTTTTGGCAAAGGGAAATTATTTTCATCTCATATACCGGAGGTGCTGGTTCGTATGCGTCATGGCGGTATAAGCAATAAATCAGTTAAAACAATTATTAAAAAGTCTTTAGAGGATCTTTCTATATTAAGGCGAAATCAAATTGGCGGAATTTTAACTTTAATAAGTAAGAATCTATTAAAGTTGGCACAGCTTATTCCAGGTCAAACGAAAAAATAAGTGCAGAAATTTTTTACTATTGAATTGGATTCTTGCTTTACAGACAAGCACATAATGTGATCCGGGATATAGTCGCAAATTATTGATCTTAGCTAAGGCGCCTACTTTGCTCTAGATATCTCATTACTGTATCAGTCTTAGACCATCTTCCGGGTTGCATAATGATGGGCATACTTGCTCCTGAATTGAGTAAATTCTGCGCTCCACCTATGCGCATCGAGTAACCCCTTATTCCTTTGATAACAAACTCATCAAGCTCAGCAATTCTGACAATTCTTTTTATAGATTCGATTGACTTGCCCAGAACCCAGACTGCTGCGTGATGTTGCCCTGCGCGATCAATGCTAACCACGAGGTATTCCTGCTCTTCAGGAAGTTCTTTTAACTACTTAGTCAAAGCTAAATGAGATCTTTGACTTAGATGTAGCCATTTCCCTGTCGAGTATTGATCGGCCTTACTTTTTCTCGGGAGGATGAATAAACTCTCAATTGATCGCCGCTTTACTGAAGAGGTGTATAAGTTATCGATAAATTCGGATGGTAGTGATGCGAAGGAGATAGAAACGCTCATCCAAATGGTGGAATATATCAAACCCTATCGTCGGCGTAACATTTTAGTGTCTCAGCTTAAGCATATTAAAGCAGAATTTAAAAAACCATACGCATTGATCTTAGATGCGTATAAACAAGTCAAACCTTTGGCAACTAAGGATCCAACTTAAGAGGAGTTGGGCTATTTAAAGGTTCGCCTGTCTGATTGGCTAGAAAATATTCAATTCCCTCGTGTATTGATTGCTTGCTTCCTCCAATTGAATTAAGAATACAGTGCAATAAATCCAGAGAGCAAATCGAGGAAGGTATTGTCCAGATTCGGTAAGAGCGTTTTTTAAAGATGATGCAATTGGGTGGAGTGCAGCGCGCCAGTGATGAGCTTAATCGCGCCATGATTCGAGCTATAGATAAGTGCCGTAAGCACCATGAGTGGGGCCTTCAGAACTGGACAGAGCAATTACCTAGTGATGATGCTAAGCAGCTCACTTCAGAGTGGGGGCTTATTTATTTAAGAATGAGACGTATTCGTAAAGAAGAATGAGTCCGTTTTGTGGATTTTTAGTTGATCAGGTAGGGTAAAGATGCGCCCGCTAATGCCGTATATCAAGCTTTGGTGGAGGATATTTTCAAAGGTTAGTAAAGACGAAACCACTTTGGTGTTTGGAATTTTACAATTCTCCAATACAGCCAAGTATAAAAAATAACATATATACAAAAGAATGAGAAAAGCATCATCGTAGACTGATAGAAGAGGATCCCTGGGGCTATAGCCGAAGAGCACAATACCCAGAGAAAAGGTGATGTTTTGGAGTTTGCGGTCTGGGCTGCTATGGCGCTCCCTTTCCCCCCTGTGTTAAGTACCCGTCTAAAAATTAGTGAATGAAAATGTATGCCATCAGGGTCCCCTGGATTCTTTCCCTGATGAATTTTTCGGCGATAGATTGTAAATAAGGTTTCTGTGATTGGATAGCCATTTACGAGTAATGCAAACCATGGAGAGATCTCATTGTGACGTACCACCATTAAGATGCTAATAATTGCAATCCAAAAGCCAATCAAATAAGCTCCACCATCTCCTAAGAAAATTAAGCCACGAGGGTAGTTCCAAATAAAAAATCCCAAAATCGCTGCGGCCATTGTTATGCTTAAATAAACTAGAGGAAAGTCGTTAAATTTAAATCCTACGTACCCCAGTGCTAATAGGGTCATGATGGCTACCATACTTGCTAGTCCATTAAAACCATCAATAATGTTATAGGCATTTGACAGCCCAGTAATGGCAAACGTAGTAAATAGCATTGCAATTAAGGGAACTTGGAGAACGTAGTCAAAACCCCAGACATCAAGGGATGTAATTTCTGCTCCCAGCCAATGGCTTGCTGCAAGTGCCCCAATAGCAATGGAAAGCAATCTTGCCCTAATGCTGATGGATTTGGTGATATCTTCAGCAAAGCCAATTCCAAATGGGAGGATTGCGCATAGAATGAATATCAACTCTATACTTTGGCCATCCTTTCCAAGCCAGCGCAATGCAGTCGAAAGAATGATTCCTAAGCCAATCCCCAGCCCTCCAATTCGAGGTACAGAAAATTCATGAAATTTTTGTGGCCCACTAAGGTCATGATCTGCTGAGTAGAGTGCATGCAACCTCTGGGTGCGAATAATCAGAAGTGTTGTGATGAAAGAGGTAAAAAAGGCCAATAGAATTCCAGACATGGCTTGATTATAGATTCTAGATGCTCTCAATTTTTCATTTATTGCCCAAGTATGTGTCTAAGCTTCATGGTCTGCGTTTGCTTATCCAAAGAATTGAGCATCTCAGCATATTTGGGCTCGCCTTTTCCATTTTGATGTTCGTTTTTGGTATTTTCTGGAATTGGCTGTTTGATGCCTTTTAAGGATTCTATTTTCAAAAAATCTGGTATGCAGATGCCAAATGCGATTCTTGCACATTGCTGCAGGGCTTTATATCTGAGCATTCTTCTAGGCATTTTTTGCCAGATTTCATGATCTTGACTTACTTCCGAGAGGTATTCTCGAACCGTGATGGGCCATATGCGGTCTGATCGACTGATTGTGCATTCGCCCCAAAATGGCAGTTCACCTACCTTGCACGGTGATTCAGCAAAACTGATCCCTCTAAAAGCCTGTTGATTGTTAATTAATTTGATCCAGGCATCAATACTTAATGATATGTTCCAGCCTTCAGGGTATTTGTGGGCAAGAATTTCTCTATGAAGTGGGTTGAGTGAATATTTTTGGGCGGTTCGAATAAGTGCCAATACAACATCTTCCGGCATATTGTGAAATTGCGAAAGCCAAGCTTCAATTTCTTCTGGATGAATACTGATCTTTTGAGATAAGCATTTAATTTCAGCTGTAAGTATTCTTGTATACCTCTCCCCTGGCATGGCTGGACTAACCCTGATTGATGATAATGATTCTATGGGTGACCTATTTTTTTCTGCAGAGAGTTCTTGCGATTGTTCTTTCTCTAAACCATCCGTTCTATTTTTCATCTTTAGCCCCTAATGAATTTCTATCGTCATTCTGAGTATCTTTAATAACCAACCTTCGAGAATTTAGAATGGGTATTTTGTAGGCTTCGCAGATGGTAGGATGCTCTGCTTCAAGCCTTTTACTATCAAGCTTGAAGCTAGGCTTTGGCGCCTTCCAGGTCGCTAATACTTTCCCCTCAAAGGTGAGCGTTTCTGCCTCTCCCATTTGTTGCATGATCCTTTGTTTAATAGACGAGACTTCATCTTCGCTCAGCTCGATATGTTTATTAAGTACGTGTAATCGTTTGACGAGTTCAAGCGCTTCTTGTCGTGCTTCTATGGACTTGGTAGGGTTACCTTTTTTAAAGAGAATTTGGCAATCCTGTATATTGCTTGGTGGTGGGGCAGAATTTTTTAGAACATGCTCATTCCAAAAGTGTTCTGCTTTTTGAAGAACAAGGCTTTCTAAATCGTGATCTCGCTGGAGCTGATAGATGCGAAAATCACTATTGCCAAAGAGGACTGCAATATCGGCCTGATCAATCCCCGTAATGGCCATATACCAAATACATTGGCATAAATAACTCATCGGCACTTCATCGCTACCCACTTGCCCCCATTCTGACTTGGCAAAGCTATTGGCCGTTTTGCATTCCAAAATCTTGGTGGGCAAACGATCTGCGCCATCACCCAAAATAAAACGATCGATATGCGCAGCCATATAAGAGTGCTGTGGATGAATATGCGCGCTTTCATCATGTAGTAAAAGTGCTCCAGTAGCTCTGGCATATTCCTGCGCGATAAATTCTTCGGCATAACTGCCAAATCGTAAGGGCAAGGAGTCTTTGGTAGAAACCTCCTTGCCGGTCTTTTCTAGCCAAACCTGCAAGGGGGTTTTAAAGCGGGATAAACCCAAAATGGCACCGATATCGGAGCCACCTATGTATTTAGTTCGATCCACGGTAAAATCTTGATTAATAAGCATTTTTTATATCCAATTAAATATTAAATATTACGTTACTGATATATTTAATATCATTATAAGGTATTTTTAGATTGATTACAAGCGGTCAAATTAAAGCTGCCAGAGCATTATTGGGGCTCACCGTTGCTGAACTGGCAAAGACTGCTGGAATTGGATTTACAACAATGGTTCGCTTGGAGTCGGCTGATGGGGTTCCATCTGGAAATGTAAAAACCCTCAGCTCGGTTAAGTCTGCAATTGAAAAGGCTGGGGTTGAATTCATTGGCACACCAGAAAGTGGCGCTGGGGTTCGCTGGCGACCCTAATCTCTCAGTTGCCATCGCTAGATTGGCGGGCAACAAAATCAGTAGCAAAGCAACCCTCCATTGCAATCTGATGAAAACTGAGCGCTACCAATTAACGCCTTTTGTAAAAGCTCCCCCTTCGCATGCAAAGTTTTTTGTTTTCAATTACAATGTCAGCATTAGTTACTTAAAAATGATTGACTACGTGCAATCAGCGATGCATCTAAAGACGATTAGATGGTCACACTAAAGCAGCTGATCTTGCGGACATGCAAGGCGTGACGAACATGCCAGTAGCAACAGACACATATCTGTGAAGTAAAACGGCTCGGACAATGAGCGCGTGAATTACAAACCCCGGACAGTGGGTGTGTGCTTCAGACGGCAAGCACCTTTGTAAATCAAATCAAATTTTTTGAATTAAATAGCGCCACAGGTGCGTCCATTTTTTGGCGCTTCTGGTGGCATATCAATTGATTTTGCTTATTTAAGCAGAAAGAGCATTTTTTATGAACGCAAATAAAGCAGTAAACCATCAGGGCCAAACCGGCCCTAAAACCCAGTTGGGTAAACAAGCCTCAGCCAAGAACTCGCGTAAAAGTGGGATCTTTGTAAAGGGGTATTTAGAGTGGGAGGATATTGAGCAAAAGCAGCAAATTCATGAGGCGTTGTGTGAGCAGTGGGGTGCTCATGATCCCACTAGTCAGCTCTTCATTACCACCTTTGAACAAGCTAGTCTAGAGTGTGAGCGTATTATGTACGCACAAAAACTCAAGATTGATGCCACCATGATGCAACTCGATATTGCCAAAGAATTTGCAAGGTTAGCCAATCTTGATGACCATCATGCCTATCTACTACCTTCTTGGTATTTTATGGAGGATGACGAGGAAAAATTATGGAGTATTTTTCTCCATCAGGTTTGGCTACAAGCAAAAGATCTGCAAAGAAACTTTCGCGATTCGCTCATCCCCAAAATACCGCAAGACTATCCACAGCTTTACGAGTACATCATGGATGGGCAAGCGGCAAATGCCTCATTTGTGCAGGTACTGGGTAGTCGCTTTTTGCAAAGTGTGCCCACCTTAAACCTAGCAAAGCTCATGAATGAGATCTCGGAAAAATATCCGCATCATCTTCAGTGGGCGCAAGATCCCAGGCGCTATCAAGTGATAGTTGATGGACTTAGGGCCAATTTGCTTTTAGAGGCATTGGATTTAGAGAAAAGCTCGCGTTATATGACGAGCATTCAAAATCGGATGCTCAAAGCAGTGCAAGCTTTAACAGCACTTAAGCAAATGCGTGCCGATAGTCACAATCCGGTTATTGAGCTTGGGGGTCCTGCAGTGAAGCTTGGGCACTCTAACCGGCGGCGCAAAGACTTGGATGAAGGGGATGAGGCGGTGGCGGCCTAGAGTGAATTAGGTGCAGGGGCGATAAACAGGTCATTTTGCAAAACGAAATGGCCTGTTTACCCTGCAAATAATGGTCAATAAAGCCCTTTTAAAGGCATTTTTCTTGTCGAAAATAGCAAAAATGCCTTTAAAATTAATAATTAACCTCCATATGATTGTAAATATTCGCTGTTAAGAAGTGCGCTATTAGCAATTAAAAAGGTAGAACAAAGGCAGACAAAGTGGATTTAGCAAAATGGCGCAGATTAATACGCTAGTCAATGCAGCTCGGGCAGTGGTGCAAACTACTGGCTCTGCTGTAGGTGTGTCTGCCGCTAATGCCAATTTAGTGGCGGTGGCCGGCGCCCTCTCAGGAATGCAATTATCGGGCTATGAGGTAGTTAACCCGCAGATGTTTGTTAGCGTTCCGGATCCTGTTGATGCCCTAGATGCCCTAGTATCCATGGCTAGTGATATCTCACATGTTATTCCTAGCCCATTTCAATATGAAGGTTTTGATCCAAATATTGCTGCGGGATTAGTGGGGCCTGATGCAACATTCAATTTTCAGGATCCCTTTTTTGCCGAGATAATTTCGCAAACAGCGCCCGATAGTGAATCAAGTTGGGGTGGTTTGTTGCTCGAATCAAATAGTTTGTATGATCCTAGCCACCCAGATGGCGGGGGTATGGGACCCGAAGCGCCGATTCATCATGACCCTGCTGCTGGTTCGCAAGATACGAGTGTAATTTTGGCTGATACTGCGCAGAACAATAATTCAAATGGAGTAGATAGCAGCATTAGTCATGTGCAAAGCGCTATTTCCCAAGCCGCCAATACTGCCGCTGCGAATATTAACTATGCATCTTCATTGTCGAATTATGGGTACGGCTCTAGTTATGGTTACTTGGTAGAGCCAAATGGGTTTGTTTACCATAGTAGTGGAAGTGGGGATGTGATTGAAGGCAGCGCCTTTGCAGATACTCTATTTGGCTCAAGCTCCGGTGGGGATACGTTAAGCGGTGGCGCAGGAAATGATACGTATGCAATCTATGCTTCTACCACTCAAATAGTGGAGCTTGCTGGTGGCGGTGCGCATGATACGGCTTATATTGGGGTTGATAATTACCAAGGCACCAGTGGTATAGAGCGTATTGTTGCTTTAAATACTCAGTCCTATGCAGATCATGCAGCAGTTAGTGGGCCTTATATTGCTGGATTGGATTCTGGATGGCACCTGTATGGATCAACTGATGCGCAAACCTTAATTGGTTCTTATGGTGCCGATATTCTCAATGGTGGCGGTGGTGCTGACTTGCTTATCGGCGGGGCAGGCGATGATGTGTATTCATACACCGGTAGTGAAACTATTATTGAAGACGCTAACCAAGGCCATGATATTGTGCAAACCTCTGCCAACTTAAGCTTGGCAAATAATGTAGAAGTTGGACTAGCCCTAAGTACTGCGGGGGACGTAAATATTACCGGCAATGAGCAAGACAACTTATTGATTGGTAATGGAGCAGCAAATAATTTGAGTGGCGGATTTGGTGCCGATACTTTGATTGGCAATGGTGGAGATGATGTATACACCGGTGGTGCAGGTGCGGATACTTTTATTCTCAATAGCCAAGATAGTTATATGGGTGAGATTACGGACTTTCACTCCGGGCAAGATCATCTTGCCCTTATTCATGCTGACCCCACTGTGACTTTATCAATGGCCCCTAGCGATGGCTTTACTGGCGTAGCCGGTCAGCTTTTGGTTACGGATGGTGGATTGCAGGTTGATTGGAATGGTGACGCTCTATTTGATTCTGTATTGCTGATTAATGAAGCCCCAGTCCTATCTGATTTTACGGTGATTGACCCCAATCACATTCCGCAATTTTAGACTTTATGACGACACAAAGTCTTGAGGCATCTGCTCAGTTAAGTGGGAAAAATTTGTATGAAAGGGTAGTTGAGTATATTGGTCGTGGTCAATATGCTAACGCGATTGAAGAGCTTAAATTAGTTGATAAAAAAGTTTTACTTTCTAGTCATGCGCTCCTTAATGCTTATGGGGTAGCCTTAAGAAGTACGGGTAAGCCAGAAGCGGCAATTCAGATGTACCATTTGGCGCTTAAGTTAGATAGTCAACATGGCGGCACTTGGTCCAATTTAGGAAATGCTTTAAAAGACGCCAATTACCCGGCAGCCTCAATTGTTGCTCATAAATGTGCGCTAGATATTGCGCCAAGTCCAGAGGGTAAGTTGTGGCATAACTATGGCATTGCCTTGGCTATGGCAGGTGAGCATCAAATGGCAATTAACGCACTAGAAAAAGCGCTGAGTATTACCCCTGAGAAGCAAGGCTTACGCTGGGACCTAGCCCGTTCACAGTTGGCGCTTAAAGATTACCAAAATGGCTTTAAAAACTACCAATATCGATGGGATATGGAGGAGGCGCCACCCAAGCGCGTATTCGGTAAAGAATGGGATGGTTCTCCATTAAAGGAAGATTTGCTGTTTGTATATGCAGAGCAGGGTTTTGGTGATTACATACAGTGCGCTCGCTACTTGCCATTATTACTTGAAAAAGCGCCGAACATGATCGTTGAGGTGAAGCCAGAGTTGCGCATATTACTGCAGCATTCTTATCCGCAAATTACGTTTGTTGAATTTGTCGACAAAAAAATTGAGCGCGAAGCAGGTTTCATTGTTTCCTTGTTAGATGCGCCACGGTTTTTCCCCAACGAACCCATCCCTTTTGTTGGCGGGTATTTAAAACCATTACCTACTACACATCAATACGAGACTCGTTTAGAGCAACGATTAAATGATCCTCAAGCCTTAAAGGTGGGTGTGATTTGGTCTGGTAGTTTAACTTTTAAGCGCAATAAATATCGTTCCGCACCAGTAGAGTGGTTTTTTAATAATCTGGTTTTACCAAAGATAAATTTATTTTCATTGCAAATCGGGCCGCGGTCTGATGATTTAAAAAAACTGCCTTTACCATTAATATCAACCGAACTACTCCCACATATAAAAAACTTTAACGACACCGCACAGATACTACAAAAGTTGGATTTAGTAATTATGACTTGCAGCAGTACTGCACACTTATGTGGCGCTCTAAATGTGCCTTGTTGGGTGTTATTGGATAGTTCTCCACATTGGTTGTGGGGTCCACAAGGTGCCAGCTCTGATTGGTATCAAAGCCTGAAATTATTTAGACAGCAATCACCGGGAGATTGGAGATCGGTTTTTGATCAGGCTAGTGCTCAGTTGATTTCTTTAGGAATGCAAAAAAAACATGACTGACTCTCCGATTGTAAAAATTCTTCGTGACCCACTGCTTTCTCGCACTATCACTGCCGCAGTAATTGCCGATGGTTTGCTGCTTCTACCATTCTTTTTTACTTCCAATTTATTTAGCAAAATTTTGCCTTCAGGCAATATTTCTTCTTTGATAGTGTTACTAATTTTTTCTTTGGTAGCGTTACGCCTTAGTAATAACTATGACCGCTTGAGAACTGCTGGTTTGCTATTGATTCGTCGACGCATGCTGCAATTCTTGGCGCCACAAGAGGGAATTTTGCTCTTTGCACGAGGGCGAGAACTGACGCCTCATATTCGATTGCTCCAATCGATTGTCATTTCTCTGCGCTCTGGTGATTTTGTGGCAGTTGCTGGTGCTGCACTGCAAGTATTTTTTCCAATGGCTGTATTAATTTTGACGTTATTTGTTAGTTTCAAACTATTTCTTCTAATTCTCATTTTCTTATTGGTCTATGGATATGTTTTTCAATTTAAGCTAGCCCAACAAGCTAAGGGGGTGCAGGCCGATCGTATTGCCGGTGTTCGTCAAAGCTGGTTTTATCGCTGGATGGGATCATCGCCACGAAGAATGCGTTTTTATTTTGCTACGCCAAAATTAACCTACTCACCCTGGGAGGGCGCAGGAGAGGCAGCAAGAATGGGAACTTTTAAGTATTCTGCATCTTTATTGTTGTTATCTTTGGCGGCTTTTTTAATCATTGCCGATAATTTACCAACGGGATTTTTATTGCCTATTTCATTCTTTTCGCAAAGACTTTTGCAGCCTGCTGAGCGAATAAGACAAACTTCTATCATTTTTAAAATTTTTACGTTAGCCGCTGCTAATCCACCTAAACCATCGGTGATTGTCGCAACTGAAAAAGGCTCCAAAAAAGAATCAAGTGTGGTTTTGGTTGATGTAGTTGCCTCTGAAGATACCCAATCAGTAGACCCCAAAAAGAAAGTAGATAGTTTGCAATTTGTAGCGCCACTGGAAATTCATCAGGGTGAACTAAAGTTAAGGCTAAGCGATTCATTTGAGATTCCTGCGGGGCAAATTTGTGTAGTTTCTGCGGGTGTTGGGCAAGGTAAGACTTTACTGCTGGAGTCCATTTTAGGCATGCGTCCAATGCATACAGGACGCATTGATTTGAAGACTCAGTATGCTCAGCCCTGGGATTTAATTCGCTATATGAATCAAGCAGAGTTCTATGATTCAAGTGAAGAACAATCGTACTATACGGTTCGTCTGGGCGATATTAAAAAGGTATTGAGTAATACCCCCGGTCAATTATTGGTAATTGATGACCCCATGATGGGAATGGATGCTCGTGCACGGAATCAAGTCGTGCAAGCCCTAATTGAAGCTAAGGCCGCTGGCGCAACCATGGTGATTGCTTCAAATGATCGTCAATTAGTTGATATCTCAGATTGTTGGTTGACGATTAACGACACGGGTGAAATGCAATTACGCAAGAAGGAAGCTAGCGCTTGAAATTAACACGGCTTTTTTGGCGCCTTCTATCTAAGGTACTCACTTGGATTAGTAGAGCTTTTCGTCGCTTGACGCATTTCGTGCATCGTTATCTAATTACACCCCCAAGACGCAAAAAATTATTGCGCCTTGTTGCCAGAACTAATTTCTTTTTAAAGCATTTTAATCAAGGCTCACGATCATTTTTAGCCATTCGTCGCAATCGAAATGCAGTAACAACTGGATTATTTTTGGCAGTTCTCTTGGTCCCATTAAGCTCATCCGTTAACTTAGTTGGCCAGTTAGGGTTTGTAAAAAAGAAGCTGCCTGTTGAGACTTTAGAGGGGGGAATTATCCTCGAGGTCAACGTAGTAGATGGGCAATTTGTTAATCAAGGAGATGTTTTGGCATTGTTGGATGAACCTCGGATTAATTCAGAGTTAACCTCTCAGCTAAATAGTGCGGCAGCAAAAGCATGTAAGTTGGAGCGTTATAAGGCGATAGTTGAGTTAACCGATTTTCAGAATCCGACAAATGTTGATTTAATTCCGCAGCAATATATTGAGCGCTATTGTGTGCATGAGAAAAAAGTGGCCGATGGCTTCGTGGCATCCTATAAATCACGTATTGCGTTTGCTCAAGGCCAGCTAGATCATACTAATGAGGATATCCAGCGCCTCGAAAAGTCAGTATCCAATGAAGAGCGTCGTCTGCAAATTCAAAGAGAAATCTATTCTAAAAAGAAAGATTTAGTGAAGCAAAATTTTTATGCTGAGGCTGCCTTGCTCGATCAAGAAAATCAGCTGATCAATGCCAAACAAAGTCTCGAAAGTAAAAATATTGAGCTCTCTGATCGTAAAAACAAGCAACTGGATTTGCAAAGGCAGATTTTAGATATACGCTCTGAGTTTGGTGATAAAAATCGCGCTGACTATGCCGCATTGATTTCAGATTTTGAATCTCAGTATGCAAGTTTGAAATACACCTATCGCTCTAGCCAGAACTTGCGTATCACTGCGCCGCAAACAGGCTATGTGACGAACCTAAAAAAATTACGCCCGGGGATTTTGTTGTCGCCTCGAGAGCCGCTTTTGGAGATTGTGCCCACGGGTGAAGATCTTGTAGCTTTTGCCAGCTATAAGCCAGCCGATCATGCCAATATTCAGGTGGGTCAGCAGGCGGTGGTTAGGTTACAGACTCATAATCAAAGCCTTTCCCCAGAATTTCACGGAAAAGTTATTTCAGTAACAGCTGATGTTGCTCAAGAAAATCCAAATATGCCGCCCATGTATGAGGCGATTGCAGCCTTTTCATGTGACGAGCATTGTCGTAAAGAGGGTTTTTTGACGGCTGGAATTCCGGTTGATATTTACGTTCTAGGGCCGCGCCGATCTCTGCTATCCTACTTAATCAATACTATGTTTAGAGCAGGTCGGGCAGTCCTCTCTGAGCCAAATTAATCTTAACTACTTGGTATAAAAGGAAAATTATGAGTTTAGAAGGTGCAGATGTTTACATTGATGGAATTGGCTCCATTTTTTTTAATGGTCAGGTTTTAAAGGTAGATTTACTGACCTTATATCCAGACCCAAAGGAGGCCAATAAGATGAATCCTCGTTTGGCGGGTCGCATAGCGATGCCGATAAATGCTGCTGTGCAGCTAAGGGATGGGCTTAATCGTTTGGTGGCTGATTTACAAAAGGCTCAAGAGCAAAATCAAAAAGCCAGTACAGCAGCTGCTCAAGGGTTGGAGTCTGATGGCGCCGAGAAAAAATCAAAAAAGTAAATATCCAATAAAATCAATATGTTATAAAAATAGCCCCACAAAGGGGGGTTTTTAAAAAAGTCTTTTTAATTACAAAAATTAAAAAGACTTTTTTGCTTAAAAATACTAGAATGGTTAATATATAAATGTCGTTTTATTGACGGTTTTAAGTCAATTATTTGGATAAAAAGTAAATATGCCTACTGCAAATTCAGCCCCATCATTTTTAAATATTGGTGACGGAATAACAGGTGTTCAATTTGGGGGTAATGGTGTTTACTCCTACGCAACGAATTTGGCTGTTTTGCCAAACGGTTACATTCTTTCTGCTTTATCCACCAACTCTGTAACCAACCCGCCTGTTGGTGTGGCGCTGTTTGATACTAATGGTAATTTAGTTGCTGGTTTTGGTACTGCTGGCGTTGTCACAATGCCAACGACATCGTATGCGTCTAATTTTCCAACGATTGCAATTGATGCAGCAAATAGTAAGTTTGTTTTAGCTGGTTACCAATCAATTACTAAATATAACTTTGATGGCACAAAGGATACAAGTTTTGGAGTCGGCGGTACTTTAACCGAAAGTTTAGGGTCCACATGGAGTGATATTGCTTCTGTTCAATTTGATGCTAGCGGCAAGCTGCTAGTTGCAAATAACAATGGTACATTAGCGCGCTTTAATGCAAATGGGTCTGTAGATAGTTCTTTCGCAAACAATGGTGTTTTAACTGCCAGCGTTGATTTGGCTGCTTTGCAAGCGGATGGAAAGATCTTAATCTCAAATTGGAGTGGCGTTTTAACACGCTATAACCAAGACGGCACCATTGATTCAAATTTTGCATCTACCACTGTTGCCGCTACCCGCATCTCTTCTTTGCTCAGCGGTGGTTACTTTAACCCTTCGGGACTGCTCCAACAAGCCGATGGAAAAATTGTTATTAGCGGTAATGTGAGTAGTTCCAGTATTTCCGGTTCTTATACCTCACAGTTTGCGATTGCACGATTTAATGCTGATGGAAGTTTAGATACTACTTTTGCTGGAACGGGTATCAAAGGCATTCCATTTAGTGGCACCAATTATACTCAAGCAACCGCTCTGGATATACAACCTGATGGAAAAATTTTAATTGCCGGCAATGCATACGGCGCAAGCGTAGTCCGTCTTAATGCTGATGGCTCTTTTGATAATTCTTTTGGTAATGGTGGATTTAGCACTGTTTCCCCCAGTATAGGTATCGGTAGGGTTTGGGATATTGCCTTACAGCCTGATGGAAAAATTATTCTATCTGGAGACGGCAACTTAGGTTCTGAAGTTGTTCGTTTGACTTCTACAGGTGCTTTAGACACTTCGTTTAGCGCCAATCCTATTGGCCAGAATACGCAGATTACCGAGATTGCGTATAAGGCTCTCTCAAGCCCTGTGCCGCTAGCACCTTCAGGATTGATTGTGAGCGATGCGGGATTGGCTTCTCAGGGTAATTATGGCGGATCTAGTCTGACGCTAACTCGTCATGGAGGCTCTAATGCTCAAGATGTATTTAGTTCGTTTGGCGGCCATCTATCTGCATTGAATCCTGGCTCCTTATTGCTCGATGGCGTAAATATTGGTTCAGTGTCACAAAATTCTGGTGGCACTCTGACTATTAATTTCAATGCCTCTGCTAATCAAAGTCAGGTTAACACTGTACTCAGTTCTATTGCGTACGCTAATACTTCCAATTCGGTTTCTGGCAATATTCAACTGGATTGGACTTTCTCAGATGGAAATACTGGATCTCAGGGAACTGGTGGAGCGCTTACAACAACAGCTTATACCACTGTAGTTGCAACCTCTTCTAGTAACTCCCAAATCTATGTTGACTTGGCGCTCAATCCTCGTAACAGCGATTATTTATCCAGTTCTACATCGGTTCACGGTGGTCCTAACGGTTTTTACTACGACTCCAATCAAAATACATGGAGCTCTCAGTACTATCGATGGCCAGATCCAAGTAATCCTTCTTGGGTAACAAATCAAGTTACGCTCTCGGCTAATGGCAATGCGCCAATTTTGCCTGCTGTAAGTCAATTACAGGCAATCGGCGAGCCTTTGTATTATGGATATTGGACCAGTCAAACAGTTGGTGGTAACACTGTTTGGACTCAGCAATCAGTTATCAATGATGCAAGGTCAGATTTAGGTCTTTTGCGTATTAAGGCCGCGGGTAATTATGCGACTGCGCAGCTTGACTTTGCTCCTTGGGTAGATGCTTCTACTAAACCAACTTACTTTTCGCTGTCCGCTAGTGGAGTGCAGCAAACTGCAAATTGGGTCAGCTTGCCTTCGGTTTGGGATTGGAATCCAGTAACACAAACTAGTAGCGAAATTACGGGGCTAAAAGCTAAAGTTGTAGCTAATAGCACTACGGGTTATTACGATTTACTGATTGGGCATTTTGATTCGGCGGGCAATATTTTAAATAATCTGACTGGCTATCAGATGACCGAAGTTTTGCAGCAGATCAATTTAATTGATACTAATACCGCTCCGCATCAAAGTGCTTATTCATTCTCAGTTGATGTTAGTAACAACGCCCAGGTAAATAATTTATCCTCAGCCACTTGGTATGGCGCGTCGCAAAGTGGTCAGGCCGATCAAACAACGATTTATTTTGATAATTTAGCTCCAACCCCTAGCACCCTTTATGTCGCACAAAGCAGTGTGTACCTAGCAATGAATGGTACCGGCACTGGAAATGGCATTGGTAATACAGCTTCACATCAATGGCAAGGCGTCGTTGATTCAAAATTGCTATCGAGTTTTACCGCGACGGTCAATGGTAGCCAAGTTCAAATACTAAATATTGAATCAGGATGGAATGGTTATGAAATAGACCTTGCTAGCCCTGTCGGGGTGGGTCAAACCGTAACCATTACCTATACTCCGCCAGCGGGAACGGTTGGTATTAATCAAATCGATGGCGTTGTTCAGGATGAGGCAGGCAATGATGCAAGTGCTTTTACCATTTCCGGAACAATGGGAGCCCTCAATACTGGGGTAGTAGTAAATGCTGCAACGGTAGCTGGATTCACAAACGACGATAACCTAGGTTCTAGCCATTACTTCAAAGGCACTGGTCCTGAAATCAATAATGCAGAGAGCATTACCTTGGTTTCTTATAGTGGTGGACAAGCAACCTTTCAATTTAATTTACCTTTCTTACCAAATGGAAATAATGGTTTAGACGGCATCACGATCGCTGGAGCGACATCTATTCGTTCACAATTTGAAGCGGTGGTGAACTTTAAGGCTGGGACCAGCCCATTTTTACCAGGCTTTTTTACCGCCACAAACCTAACTATTAATGCGAGCTCACTGCCAAATGGCGTGAGGTCTTACCTTGATGCCATTAACAACAGCCTTTCTAGCCTTGTTAGCTTCAAGAATACGGCAATCGGTAACAACGGTAGTCAACTTATCGTATCGCAGGAAACCTTCGCAGGTGCAGCCGGAACAATACTTGCTGACAACTTGAGTAATGCTGCAGGGTTTATTGGTAACGACACGTTTTTTACTGGGAATGGTAGCGACACAATTTACGGGTATGGTGGTAACGATAGCTTTATCTCAGGAACTGGTACCGATACTCTAGATGGCGGCTTTGGTGCCGATACTGTTTCTTTTGCTGGCACTGCTGGCGTATACGCTCGGCTCGGAAATTTATTAGCTACGAATGTGCCTGATAGTTATGGAGCTGCTACCGGTAGTAATTTGAGTAGTACTTTAATTTCGATTGAAAATCTGATTGGTAGTGGTTACAACGACACTCTTTATGGCAATCAGGCCAACAACGTGCTCGATGGTGGTGGCGGCGGTAACGATAGTTTGTTTGGCGCCGAAGGTAATGATACTTTGGTTGCCGGTATATCGGGTAATGATTATCTAGATGGTGGTACTGGCCTTGATACTGCATTATTGAACGGTGACTCATCTCAGTGGAGCTTGGCTTCCTACAGCGGTTCTCAGTTGGTGATGTCTAAAAATAATGGTCAGCAAGTGACCATTACCAATACTGTCGAAAATATTACCTTTAGCAATCCTAATGCCTCGGGTACAACATACGTTTATGACGTTGCGAGCATTCTTGCTACTGGTCAGTTGCCCTCTATCGTTGGTCCTACGCCTGGAGGTCAAAATACATTTGTTGGTACCGTAGGTAATGATTATCTATATGGCAACAATAGTAATGACACGATGTGGGGTATGGCGGGCAACGATACCTTGCGTAGTGGCACTGGTAACGACACTTTAATCGGTGGAAGTGGCAATAATGTGCTGGTTGGTGGTGATGGTAATGACATCTATTCAGTCAATTTTGTATCGCCCTATACTGTTAATGGGCAGACCGATTCAACCGCATTTACTGGCTATTTTAATACTGGTAGCAACCTATCTAGCCAAACCATTATTGATAGCGCTGGCGTTGATACACTAAGCGTTGTTGTCAATGATCCAGCAAGTTACAACGCCAATTATTACTTTAATATCCGGCGTGGTGGCGCTAATGGCTCTGATTTATATGTTGGAATTCGTGATGGCTCGCAGTGGTTAGCAGGTCAAGATGCTTGGTTTGGCAAGATCACAATTGCCGGGCAGTACGACTGGAATGGCCTTACCTATACCGGCAACAATACTGTTGAAAATTTAACCGTATCTGGAAACATGCTTAATGGTACGGCCAATATTGCTGTTGGTGCCGGATCAAACTTGACCACTTTATTTGGCACAAGTGGGGTGGATTTTCTTGCAGGGTTTGGTGGCGGAAATACCATTTTTGGCGGCGATGGTAATGACATAATCGCAGGTAGCCGTCTAGATACTCAAGTAGAGCTTGATGTTTATAACCAGCGTTTTGGCCTGACTGGAGCCAATGCGGTCACGCTTGATACGAATACCAATACTGGTGTTATTGCTCTCTCAAACGCTGGCACGCTTCTTGGAGATACGCTTTACGGTGGCGCTGGTAATGATACTCTTAATGGGTATTATGGTAACGACTATCTAGATGGTGGTACTGGTACAGATGTTCTAAAGGGTTGGGAGGGCAATGATACCTATGTAATTGATAACGCTGGCGATATTGTTAATGAAACCAGCGGTATCGATACGATCATCACTAGCCTTGGTGCTTTAGATTTACGTAATTCACAATACGCCGGAGTTGAAAATCTCACTTCAATTAGTGCTGCTGGATCTGCCAGCACACTTTATGGTAACTCTGGTAACAATGTGATTATTGGCGGTGCTGGTAACGACACGATTGATGGTGTTAGCGGAATTGATACCTTAATCGGTGGCGCTGGCAATGACACAATTATTTGGCATAGCTTAAGTGGTTCAGTTGATGGAGGCGATGGCGCTGATCTTTTGCAATTGGCGCCTGACTGGAATATCAATTCATTAAACCTGACTAATGCATCAATTAGTAATGTAGAGAATGTGCTTTATTCCGGCGCTAACAGTTTTACTCTAACTGGCAACTCTGGCAACAACACCCTCACCACAGGCTCTGGTAATGACACCTTAGATGGTGGCCTAGGTAATGACACCTTAATTGGTAATGCTGGTAATGACACTTATGTCATGACCTTTGGTGCTAATACCGTTACCACTAACGGTGTAGATACCTTAGTTACTACCGGTGGTAGTGATACCTTTATTGATTACTCTGGAGCATCAACTCTTAAAGTTAATCCTACTGGAACTGCTGCGACCTTTACCTTTACGGAGCGTGGCACAGATGGCAATATTTACACTCGCACCTATGCCGATAGCTTTGGTAAGCAACTACTTTCTACGCAAACCCTGATTGGTAATTTTGCTAATGAGGGCACTCAGGTGACCATTGGTGTTAATGGCTACACCACACTGGGTTCTAATGGCAGTCAAACCTATAAGACCTATACGGAAGTTGCTGGCAATACGGTGTATTCCTATAACGCCAACTACAACCAAAATAATCTCTTAATCGGTAGCATCTATAGCGACACCATGACTGGTGGCGCAGGTAGCGATTGGATTGAAGGCGGCTCGGGCAATGACACTATTTTTGCTAGCGGCGGATACGATCGGGTTGATGGTGGCCTTGGTAATGACTTTATTAGTTACTATGCCCTGGATAATCTGAGTGCTGGTGTTAAAGGGGTTATGGTGCTCGCTACCGATCAGGGGTCGGCAGCATCGCTTAACGATTATTTTGTCTTTAAGAACCAAAACTACACTAGCTTTACTAGTTCTAACGTTAATACATTATTAGCTAGTGGTAGTGCAGACTATTTGCAATCAGTCGAGACCATTGCTGGTACGGCGCAGTCTGACCTCTTTATTGGTGGTTACTCTAGTGATTGGTTTGTTGGCCGTGGCGGTTTAGATACCTTCTATGGCGGTAGCTCTGCTGAGCGCGGTACCGATTGGGTTGATTACAGCAGCTCAGTCTTTACCATGGGCATTACTGCCAACTTAGGCGTGAGCACTGGCACCACCAATCTGACTTTAGGTGGTATTGCGATTGGTACTCAGACCAATACGATTACCGGTACCGTCAACACCCAGATGGGTCCAGACACTCTGTACAACATCGAGGGTATTAAAGGTACTAGTTACAACGATACTTTGATTGGCTCGACAGCGGGTAACTGGCTGCGTGGTGGTGCTGGCAACGATGTGTTGATCGGTGTGAGCAACGGATTGCCGGGCGCTTTGGTAGATAGCGCTACGGATTGGGCAGACTATTGGGATAACACTTCGGGCATCACCGTTAATCTTGGCGTGGGCACAAACGCTGCCAGCTCCTTAAATACTGCCTTTATCTCAGGCGTTGCCATTAGCGGCCTGTCTTATGGTACGGCAACGGGTGGCGATGGTAACGACACCCTGATTGGCATGACTGGTGTGCGTGGCGGTTTTGGTAACGATATCCTTATTGGCGGCGCAGGTAATGACTTCTTGTCTGGTGGCCAAGGTAGCGACACCCTCATTGGTGGCGCGGGTAGCGACAC
Source organism: Polynucleobacter sp. MWH-UH19D (assembly GCF_040409795.1). Taxonomy (NCBI): domain Bacteria; kingdom Pseudomonadati; phylum Pseudomonadota; class Betaproteobacteria; order Burkholderiales; family Burkholderiaceae; genus Polynucleobacter; species Polynucleobacter sp. MWH-UH19D. Next base: position 362,942 of record NZ_CP099571.1, read on the forward strand.
GGCTTCTTATAAGTGGGCTAATGGCAGCGTCGTAGTGAACCTAGGCGTTGGTACTTATAACTACTCGGCTTATAACTACGGTAGCGGTATTGACTTTAATGGCCAGACTTGGGGTACCGCTTCAGGCGCTGATGGCTATGACTATTTAGTAAGCATTGACCGTGTGATCGGTTCGCGTTTTGATGATACCTTGATGGGCAATGGTGGTGATAACGTCTTTAGAGGTTTAGACGGTAACGATACGATTGATGGCGGTGCTGGTAGTGATTGGATCAGTTACTCTGAAGCGCTTATCACCAATAATAGCGCTACTGGCAGTTCTGCTGGTATTACAGTAGACCTCTCTAGCACCAAAGATGCTAATGGTTACATCAGCGTAACGGTTGCCGATGGTAATGAGCTCTTAGCGAGTGCTGGTACCGATAAGCTCAAAAGTATTGAGAACATCACCGGGACTATCTATAACGATACCCTGATCGGTGATGCGGGTGAGAACACTTTACAGGGCTATGGCGGTAATAACCTTCTGAAGGGTGGTAGTGGTAGTGATACCGCTGACTATAAGTGGAATAATGCCGGCATTACCGCTACCTTAAACGATGCTGGTATTAATAATGACGCCGTACAAAATGGTACGGTGACCAGTAGCGCAGGTAATGATGTGCTTTACAGCATTGAGAACCTTCGTGGTTCTGAGTATGCCGACACCATTACGGGTAATAGTGGTACAAATACAATTGATGGCGGTGCGGGTAATGACACCCTTGATGGTGGCGCTGGTATTGATACGCTCTCTTATCGCTCTGCCTTAGGAGGTGTTACTGTTGACTTAGGTGATGGTACAGCGCGTACCGCAACAGGTGCAGCCGGCACGGATGTGATTAGCCGTTTTGAGAACCTGATTGGTTCTGCCTATAACGACACGCTTACTGCTTTTACTGGCGGCAGTAGCATTGATGCGGGCGCAGGCAATGACACCCTGATTGGTAATGCGGGCGATGATATCTTGCGTGGTGGCAAAGGTAATGATCTGATTAGTGGTGGCGCCGGCACCGATCGTGCTTTGTTTGCTGGTTTGTATACGGACTATAGCTATGTCATTAACACTGCAAACACCTCAGATGCCTATGCTGGAGTCACGCTAACTGGTGTCGATGGTAAAGATGTAGTTAAGTCTGATGTGGAGTACATTTCATTTGATAATAGTAGTGGTTTGGTCCTAGATGTCGCTCAATCTGTGCGATATGGAACCGCTATTTTTGTTAGCGATGGTATCGGTAATGTAGGCAGTTCAAATCCCACCATCACCGGCACTACCGCCAACGACATCCTTACCGGTACTTCTGTTGCCAACCAAACCCTGATTGGTTTGTCAGGTAATGACGTATTAGATGGTGGTGGCGGAACAGCTGCTGGTAGCGCTGGTGGTGATACGCTTATCGGCGGTCAAGGCAATGATACCTATGTGGTGTACTCCTATGCTGATAAGGTGATTGAAGACTACTATGCTGGTACGGATACGGTGCAAGCACGCGTCAGTTACATTTTGCCAACTAATGTTGAAAATCTCACGATGACCTACTTTAATAGTGGGCTCACCTATTTGGGATTAGGTAATAACTTAGATAACTCGATGACTGGTGGTGCTGGTGCTGACAAGCTGTATGGTCGCGATGGTAACGATGTGATCAGTGGTTTATCGGGTAATGATTATCTGTCCGGTGGCAACGGCAACGATACGCTGTATGGTGGTGATGGTAATGATGCACTGTATGGCAACAGTGGTACCGATACATTGTATGGTGGCGCCGGTAACGATATCCTCGACCCAGGAACAGGTTATTACGAAACCCTCGTGGGCAGCGCAGGCGATGATATTTATATCATTAATGATATTAACTTTAACTGGTCATCCAAAATTATTGAAAACGCTAATGAAGGCAATGACACCGTCATTACTTCTAATGGTTCGTTCACCTTGGCTGATAACGTCGAGAGCTTAGCGTTTGTTGGGGTGACTGGTGGCAATGGTATCGGTAATAGTCTAGCCAATACGATTGTTGGTAACACGGGTAGTAATACGCTTGATGGCGGTGCTGGTGATGACGTCTTGTATGGTGACACTGCTAATACCAGCTTATCAGACGGCATGGCGGGTGGCACAAACGATTATCTGATTGGCGGAGCCGGTAATGACGTGCTTTGGGGTCAGTCCGGTGACGATACCTTAGACGGTGGCACTGGTAGCGATACGATGTATGGTGGTGCTGGTAACGATACTTATTATGTTGACTCTGCTGGTGACTATGCAATCGACGCTGCAAACTTAGCGGCAGGCTCTAATGGTGGCCTCATTAATACCGGCGGGGTAGATTGGATTTACGCTACAACCACGGTTGAGATGAGTGATACCAATCACTTCCGCTACGTTGAGAATGTGCGTTTGCTCGATACGGCACCAGCTTTTACGATGACGGGTAGTGATTACTACAGCACGCAGTACGCAGGCATCATTGGTACTGCAACGAATAATATCTTGCAGGGTAATCAGTACGACAATTGGTTTAATGGCCTAGCCGGAGACGATACGATTACCGCTGGCGGTGGTAATGATGTGATGACTGGCGGCTTAGGTAATGACACCTTAGATGGTAGCTACGGCAATATGGATATCATCATCTACGGCACCGACAATATTTACGACACTATTAGCAAAAATGATGGTCGTTATGGCTATGACTTAGTGGCCACCTTAACCAATCATAATGGCGATGGCATTAAAGCCAACCTGAATTACTATGACTATCGCTTTGATGCTAACAATGTCATTAAAGCCTATACCGTAACGGGTAGTGCAAACGTCAACTCTGGTACGGACTTGGTATATAACATCGATGGCATTATCGGCACCAACTTTAATGACACGATTGTGGGTACCGATGGCGATAACTTTATTAATGGCGGTCGTGGTAACGATACTTTAGTTGGTGGCTATGGTTTTGACTGGATCGGTCTTGGTGGTAACGCAAACTATGGCATGACAGTTGATTTAGGTGCGATCCGCTTGGCTGATAATAGCGTGGTGAGCTTAGATTGGTCTAAATACCAATCTCAAAGCACTGCCTTAGTGATCAATTTGGCAAATTTAAGTACTGCTGCAAACAGTTATTACGATGGCACAACTCATAGTTCAGCTACCTTTAATGCTAATGGCGGTAACGGCCTTGGCACTTTAACCGCGTGGGGCTTTGAGGGTATTGCACTATCTGATAACAATGACACCTTGTATGGCACTACCGGTAATGATTATGTACAAGGTGGCGGTGGTAATGATGTGATGTTCGGCGGTGATGGTAATGACGTGTTATTCGGTAATAGCATCACTTCGGGGATGACTGCTTCAACTGATGCCACACATGATCAAGATACCCTTTATGGTGGCTATGGTAACGACACCTTGTATGCTGGTGGCAGCAGTAGCACGCTACTCGGTGAGAGTGGTGACGATAGTCTGATTGGTGCTTATGGCAATGACACCTTGCTAGGTGGTGATGGCAATGACTATATCAACGGCGCCGAAGGTAATGACGTACTCAATGGCGGTACAGGATATGACAATATCTACGGCGGCGCTGGTAATGACGTGCTGATTGGTGGTGGTTCGTATGATTGGCTCTATGGTGGTACGGGCAATGATACTTATCTGTATACCGGTAATGAGTACATTGGCGAGAACTATAACGAAGGTATTGATACGGTATTGGTAACTGCTGGTACTTATTACATGGGTGGCAATATTGAAAATGCCGCGCTGGCTAATATGCCAGGAGCTACGCCAAACTTGATGTCCTTGCCTAGCAATCTGTATGGCAATGAACAAGATAACGCGCTCTTGGGTAACACCGGCGATAACCTACTAGTAGGCAATGGCGGCAATGACACGATTGCTGGTTATGGTGGCGAAGATACCATTTATGGCGGTTATGGCAACGACCTGTTTGCGCTTACCTTAGATCCAACTCATAGCATTGATCCCTCAACGCTCAATGGCTTTGGTGGCACGATCATGGACTTTAACCGCTATGGTGAGAATGATCACTTCTTGCTCAACTTTATAGCGGGAGGCTCTGGTAATACAGGCTTCCACTATCAACTCAACGTTGGTTATGGTGCTAGCTTTATCAATGGCTCAGCCCAAAGTGATGGCACGCCAGAAGCCATGATTACCTATGACCCAGGATCAGGTTTATTGCAAATTGAGTTCCAGCATGAAACTAGCAGCGGTAGTGGTCAGTGGACCTATGCTGGCGATAATGGTAACACCAACTTATCCTTTATCGTCAATGGTGCCAATGATTACACAGCAGCAACGAATATTAGTGCAGCGAGCTTTACGATCGATCCAAGCATCGATCTAACGCACCCCATGCAAGATCCAAACTCGTACTGGGGAACGCATCAGGTGTGATGATCTATTAGGGTGCGATTAAGCACCTTAATAGATCTTAAATACTATAAATCTGTTGCCAGCGCTGAGATACTAAACTCAATAAGAATAAAAATATTTAAGTATTTATGGCAACATCCTACGGATCCTCTAATGATCTAATTGTTATCAGCATTCCGGGAAATTATGCGATTGACGGAGGCGCAGGTAACGACACGATTGATTTAAGCGCGATTACTAGCTCTATTAATCTTAATTTAGAGTATGCCAACTATCCGTGGACAATAACTTTTGATGGATACCAAGTAGCCGTTCAAAATATTGAAAATGCTATTACTGGATCCGGTAATGATTGGTTGGCTGGAACATCAGGGGTAAATACACTAAACGGTGGTGCTGGTAATGATGTGTTTGCGGCAGCAATTGCTGCTGATTCATTGTTTGGTGGCGATGGCGATGATAGCTTCTCAGGTTCAGCTACGCTTTCAGGGGTGCTCACTTCTCCGGCCAATGTTTACATTGATGGCGGTGCTGGTGTTGATTCGATTGACTACAGCAGCACTGGTACTAAGCTGCAAATCAACTTAGCCACTAACTCTGCCCGATATTTGAATGACGCATTAACTGTCGTTCAAACCGATACTTTGTTGAATATTGAAAACGTCAAAGGCGGTTCTAATGTAGATACCATTATCGGTAATTCATTGGCAAATACCATCAGCGGTGGAAATGGTAACGACACTTTAACTGGTGGTCTTGGAAATGATACTTTCTACTACCAAACTTTTTACACTCCCAATATTGGTATTGATCGAATTACGGATTTTTCTAATGGCGATGCAATTGCTGTAGAGGCTACTAATCTTACGATTGTTAATAATCGCAATCAGTCTGCATTATTGGCGGGAGAGGTATATGTAGTTAATGGAGCAACCACTAGCTCTGTTTATATAGGAACTGATTCATCTATTGGTTATGATATTCAAATAGATCTTGCCGGGTCTTTTTCTAACTCTAGTTTTAAGACCCAAGGAAATCAAATACTATTCTCGGATCTCAATGGCGCCAACACCGCACCAACTTTTGCCGTTGGTAATGGCTTTAAACCCAGTGGACTGGTTGTCTCTGGAAGGCTGCAAAGTGTAGTTCAAAGCGATGGAAAAATTATCGTCGTTGGCTCAATTAATGATAATTTTTATATCGGCCGATATACTGCTGAAGGATCGCCGGATCTTACATTTAATGGCACCAGTGCAAAGATTATTGATTTTGGTGGCATTGATGTTGCAACTGATGTTGCCTTGCAGGCAGATGGAAAAATTGTAGTAACTGGCTCGACATCTTCAGGCAATAACTTTGCTGTTGCTAGATTGAATGCTAATGGTACTTTAGATACTACTTTTAATTCTGTCGGATATAAAACGATAGATTTTATTGGTAATGATTACTCATATGGGGTTGCTATACAGCGTGATGGAGCAATAGACATCGTTGGTAATTCGATGTCAAATTTTGCGGTCGCTCGTTTAACTAGCTCAGGAGCTTTAGATACTACTTTTTCTAGCGATGGTTTGGTAAAAACACCTGTAGCTGGTCTTTCAAATAATCAAGCAAATGCAATTGCAATTCAGTCGGATGGTAAGTTAGTAGTTGCAGGAATAGCTTACTCTGGCAGTGCTGAAATTTTTGGTATTGTTCGCTACAACACTGATGGAACATTAGATCCTTCTTTTTCCTCTGATGGTATTGATACTCAAAGTTTTGGAAGCAGAATTTATGGGGTTTCGATACAAATTGATGGCAAGATTTTAGTTGCCGGAACTACTAGTGGTAGCAGTGGGGCATCGCTGATTCGATACAACCCTGATGGTAGCCTAGATACAAGCTTTAATGGTAGTGGAAAGCTATCTTTACCATCCGGTTCTAAGTTTAATTCATTTGGCGGCATGGAGCAGCAGCCGGATGGAAGGATTCTGATTGTAGGAAGCTCAACGAGCGGTCTTGAAACTGTTGACTTTACAGTTGCGCGAATCAACCCTAATGGTACTCTAGACACTTCATTTTCCGGTGATGGTTATGTAAGGCTAGATAATAGGAGTGGTACTGATGTAGCATACAGCGTTGTAACTCAACCAGATGGCAAAATTGTCATCGTTGGAACATCTCCAAACTCACAGCTTTCTTTTGCGAGATTAAATATTGATGGCAGTACTGATGTTACTTTTGGCTCGCCTGATTCATTAAGTTACGCGCCTACTTATGTTGAGGGCAATAACCCTCAATTTATAAGCCCACAACCACCAGCATCTAACCCCTATATCAGCATTTATGATGCTCAACTAAATGTAACAAGCTATAACGGCGCATCTATTTCGCTTACGCGACATGGGGCTAGTAACGCCGAAGACCATTTTTACTTTTATGACCGTGGTAGCTCGATTGATTTGGTTAGTGGAACGCGCATAGTTCTTGGCGGCACAACAGAGGTTGGCGTGGTCACCACAAGCGGCGCTGGCTCTGCAACAATTACTTTTAATGCAAACGCAACAAACGATTTCGTTAATCAAGTATTACAGAGCTTGCAATACAGCAATACTAGCAATGCCCCTCCTGCTAGTGTACAGATTGATCTTGTATTTAATGATGGAAATACTGGTGCACAAGGTACCGGCGGTGCAATGAGCGCCACAGGTACTGTGAATATGAATATCACCCCTGTAAATGACAATCCAATTATTACCTCGGCTTCATCTTTTTCTGTAGAAGAAAATTCTACAAATACATTTTTTTATATAAACGCTATAGATCCTGACGGCGGAGCAATCAGTAGTTGGCAGGTATTAAATTTTGATGGCGGCGCGCTTCCATCGGCGTTTTCTTTTGATCCTGTAACCCATATTTTATCAGTTGTATCACCGCTAGATTATGAGGCGATACCAACATATCAGTTGCGCGTAGTAGTAGGTGACTCAACTGTGTTTGGTACCACTACTACCCAAACTTTAGCTGTTAACGTTGATAACGTAAATGATGCGCCAACATTTGGTGTTGGAGATGGAATCGTACCTTTTGTTGGGGAGCAAATCTCTGCCCAAGCTCTTGATATAGCGCTTGATGCTAGTGGAAAGATTATTATCGTTGGTAATGGGGGTCTATCTGGAGCTATGTATCCAGACATGTGGGGTGCTCGCTATAACCTTGATGGAACCCTGGATACTTCATTCTCTTCTGATGGTTGGTTAACAACCACAATTACTGCGTCGCCAACTAATTATCAAAATAGTGTTGCTTGGGGTGTTGCCGTAGATGCTTTTGGGAAAATTATTTTAGGCGGTAGTGCTTATAGATCTATTGATTCAACTGTATCTGATTTTGCTGTTGTTCGTTATAACGCTGATGGATCGCTGGATACAAGTTTTTCTTCTGATGGTTGGGCTACCACTGCAATAGGTAGCGGTAGAGACTATGCGTACGATCTTGCTATTCAGTCTGATGGAAAAATTGTTCTTGCTGGCGAGAGTTTTAATGGAACCACAAGTGATTTTGCGCTTGTACGGTTTAACTCAGACGGTAGTTTGGATAATTCATTTTCTTATGACGGAAAAGCTGGCAGTGATTTTGGCTCAAAACAGGAAATTGGCCAAGCCCTTGCTATTCAGTCTGATGGAAAAATATTGGTGGCTGGTTATGCCTATCAGCTTGGCGGAAATTCAGCCAATCAAATTGTCCGTTATAACGCAGATGGAAGTATTGACACTACTTTTTCTGGCGATGGAATAAGTTCAGATTCAATTAATTCTGGTAGTGAATATTTTTATAGCGTTGCTATTCAGGCGGATGGCAAGATATTGGCAGGAGGGTCAAGTAATAACGACTACTCTTTGATTCGTTACAACAGTAATGGCTCTCTTGATACTAGCTTTTCAACCGATGGAAAGTTAACTACAGATATTGGGGGGTCTGATCAGGTTCGTAAAATTCTAGTTCAATCCGATGGAAAAATTATTGCTGTTGGTACAGCATATGGTTCCAGTAGAGCCATAGGGTTGGTTCGTTATAACGCAGATGGTTCATTAGATGGTTCATTTGGGTCAAATGGTATTGTCACTACTAGAGTTTCTAGTAGTGAATCAGGCATGGCAGCGGTTTTACAATCCGACGGAAAAATTCTGGTTACTGGGGGAGGCGTCACTGTTCGTTATAACACCAATGGCGTATTGGATTCTTCCTTTGATTCAAACAATATTCTCAATGGTAGACCGGTATACCATGAAAATTCTTTGCCTGTAGTTTTGGATGCTGATGTCAATATTTCTGATGATGACCTTAATCGACTTGGATATAACAACGCCACCTTAACAATTATTCGTCATAGCGGCGTAAATTCAGACGATTATTTCACTAGTAACTTTAATGCCGGACCTGGCAATTCAACATTAAGTCCATTTTCGCCAAATGCTCCGTTGGTAGTGGATGGCATTGTGATAGGCAATGTCGCAACAAATACCGGCATTTTGTCTTTGGTTTTCAATGCAAATGCTACTCAAGCGCTTGTTAATTCTGCACTTCATCAAATTACCTACAGTAATTTAAGTGACACACCTCCATCTAGTGTTCAATTAGATTGGACTTTTAGTGATGGCAATGGCGGCCTTCAGGGATCTGGTGGTGTCTTATCTACCACTGGAAGTATGTTAGTAAGTATCGTTTCTGATGCCGAAGCATCGGGGACACTATTGCTAAATGGTGTTTTTGAAGAGGGCGCCACAATTACCTCTGTTATCTCTGGTTTAACTGATCCAGACGGGTCCATTGCTCAATATGCATATACATGGCAGGAATATAGTGGTGGGCAATGGAATACTCTCTCTAGTGGTTCATCACAGCTTAATATTCCATCCGATCAGAGTTATGTTGGCAAGAATGTTCGACTAGTTGCTCAAACAACTGATGTTTATGGTGGAACGACTCAGTTCATCAGCGCTAATTACATAGTCGCAAACGTTAATGATTTACCTACTGGCGGAATTGCCATTCCTAGTACGCCATTTAAAGATTCAACAATTATGGCAACGGTTGATCCCATCGGCGATCAAGATGGATTGGGCTCGATTACTTATCAGTGGCAGGCGGGAACCTATCTTAACGGACAGGTTGACCCTATGGGTTGGATCAATATTTCTGGTGCTAACAGTACTTCCTATTTAGTAACATCTGGGGTTATAGGTCAGCCGCTAAGACTAATTGCTAGTTATACAGATGGATATGGGCATTTAGAGACAGTCCAGTCAAATATTTCAAATGCAGTTGTTTCCCAAAATCTGATTATGGGTAGCGATCTGGGTGAGCTTTTGAGCGGAACGATTGCTCCAGATTATATTGATGCAAAAGATGGTAATGATACTGTTTATGGATTTTCCGGAAATGACATTCTGTTTGGTGGATTTGGCAATGATACCCTCGATGGTGGCGCTGATAATGACACTTTAGATGGTGGCGTTGGTAATGACACACTCTATGGTGGCTCTGGTAATGACACCTTAATCGGCGGAGCTGGTTTAGGTGTTGATGTACTTGATGGCGGCATTGGCAATGATAATCTTCAGCTAGGCTCTGATGGTGGCACCGCATTAGGCGGAGATGGTGATGACACTATTACTGGCAAAGGCTTATTGGATGGTGGCGCTGGTAATGACGTAATCCGTCAGCAAACTAGAGATGAAAGCTTAGCCCTCGCAAGTAATAATGTCATTCTTGGTGGTGATGGCAACGACCAAATTCAAGTAACAGAATTTTTTGCGACTGTAGATGCTGGTACGGGCGATGACATCATCACTATCCATGAAAATAATGGAACTGCAGCAGACTCTACTGCTGGTTTTAATATTCAGGGCGGCACTGGATATGACCAGCTAGTGATTGATGGCTATGCTGGTGGCGCTTGGGGTAACTGGACTTTACCTGCAACTTTTGGTGGTGTTGAGCGAATTACCTTTAAAAACACACAAGCCCTCAATACGCAATTTGGCTTTGTTGTGGCGGACTCTAATATTGCCGCAGGCCAAACTTTAGTTATCGATACTTTAAATTGGGATATAAATTTAAGTCATTCAGATAGCGACTGGGTTGGACTTAAGATAGATGCATCTCGCGAGACCAATGGCTATCTCAATATCACAGGGACTACAAAAGCCGATTATTTAATAGGTGGTGCATTAGCAGATACTTTCCAGTCAGGCGATGGCAACGATACCCTAATTGGTGGTGCAGGCAATGACACGCTTGATGGCGGAGCTGGCGATGATACTTTAACTGGTGGTGCGGGCAATGACACCTTATATGGTGGTGATGGTACAGATACCGCTATTTATGCGGGCAACTCTTCTGCCTACACTTGGACTAGGTTAATTGATGGTGCAAACCAGAGTTATGTGTCTGTTATTAATAATCAGACGCAAGAACAAGATGTGCTCTATTCTATTCGGTATCTAAAGTTTGATAATCAGCAGGTGACCTTGCGTGAGGCGGGTGTAATGTTGCAGGGTACTAGTATTGCTGATTCTTTAGTTGGAACTGATGCTGGTGATGATGTTCTCTTTGGCAATGCCGGCAATGACACTTTATTTGGCTTGGCTGGAGATGATACCCTCGATGGTGGCGCTGATAATGACACTTTAGATGGTGGCGTTGGTAATGACACACTCTATGGTGGCTCTGGTAATGACACCTTAATCGGCGGAGCTGGTTTAGGTGTTGATGTACTTGATGGCGGCATTGGCAATGATAATCTTCAGCTAGGCTCTGATGGTGGCACCGCATTAGGCGGAGATGGTGATGACACTATTACTGGCAAAGGCTTATTGGATGGTGGCGCTGGTAATGACACGATTACGCAAACCTGGATTGACTCCAACTATAGAGATGCCACTACAAGCATCTTAGGCGGGGATGGCAATGACTCATTAAATATTTGGGAGTTCTTTGCAACTGTAGATGCTGGTGCGGGCGATGATGTCATCACAATGGTTGGTCATGGCACCGGTGTTTTTGGAGAGGCAAACCTCAATGTTCAAGGTGGTTTAGGCTATGACCGATTAATTATTGATAATTTTGTTGGCGGCGGCTCCGGAAATGATTGGGTGTTACCTTCTACATTTAGTGGCATTGAGAGAGTTACCTTTGTTAATAGTGCCGCATGGAATACCCAATTAGGTTTTGTATTAGCAGATTCTAATATTACCGCTGAACAAACATTAGTCATTGATGTAAATAATTGGAATAATAGCTACGATTTTTCTAGCGGTCTTAAAGTTGATGCATCTCGCGAGACCAATGGCTACCTTAACATCTCTGGCACCGTATCCAAAGATTATTTAATAGGTGGTGCATTAGCAGATACTTTCCAGTCAGGCGATGGCAACGATACCCTAATTGGTGGTGCAGGCAATGACACGCTTGATGGCGGAGCTGGCGATGATACTTTAACTGGTGGTGCGGGCAATGATGTCTACTTTGTAGATACTTCGAGTGACTATTTGATTGAAGGCGCCAACCAAGGTGTTGATACAGTCTATACAACTGTTTCTTATAGACTGCAAAGTAATTTTGAGAATTTAGTTGCCAATTCGTCGATCGGTCTTGTTCTTGTCGGTAATTCTCTGACCAATATTATTACTGGAGGAATAGGGAATGACATTTTAGACGGTGATCTAGGCGTTGATACTCTGATTGGTGGGGTGGGTAATGATACCTATTTTGTAGATAATTCTGCTGATGCCATATTCGAAAATAATGGCGAAGGTATTGATTTGGTTTTCTCTAATGTTTCTTATTCTTTAGGAAACAATATAGAAAATTTAACAGCCGATGTTGCAGCTACAGCTGTTCGTTTAGTCGGCAATGAATTGGGTAATATGATTACCGGTAGCTCTGGAAGTGATACGCTCGATGGCGGTGGCGGTATGGATACTCTGATTGGTGGGGCTGGTAACGATACCTATTACATTGATAACACTGGTGATATCGTCATAGAGGGTAGTTCTGCTGGTAACGATTTTATTTATTCAAGTGTCTCCTATACATTAGGCGCTAATTTAGAGGGGATTTTTGGCTATGGAAATGCCGATCTCAGTCTTGCTGGTAATTTTGACAATAACATTATTACTGGTGGCGTGGGTAACGATACATTGCGCGGAGACTTGGGTAATGACACCTTAGATGGTGGTGCGGGTACTGACTTTGCTATTTTTGCTGGTACTCGCGATAACTATTCCATTACTCTTGGCCCTAATGATCTCACTCTAGTTGGGCCTGATGGCACTGATGTGGTGAAATCATCGGTTGAAACAATTCTTTTTGATATGTCGCCCCAAGTCCAGATTGATGTGGGCTTAACTATCTCCAAAAGACAAGTTATTACAACAATTTTGGGTGGTGATAATGGCGGTACTATTTCCGGCACATCTGGATCTGATGCCATTCGAGGCGGCATTGGTAGTGATACTATTTTTGGGTATGCTGGGGATGACGTCCTTTATGGCGGAGGAGGAGACGACTACATCAATGGTGGTCTCGGCAATGACACCATGGATGGTGGGTCTGGCAATGACACCATTTATGCTGATGATGCTGGCGATGTTGTCTTAGGTGGTAGTGGTATCGATACTGTTATTACTACTAGCTTGGTTTATTCCCTCGGAGATTCTGCCCGTGTATCTGGCGTTGAAAACCTTGCTTATGGTGGAGCGGCTAATGTTACCTTCACTGGCAGTGCTGATATCAATATTATTACTGCGGGTCAAGGTAACGACATACTGACCGCCATTAGTGCAAATGGGCTTGATGGTGACACTCTTTTTGCTGGTGCTGGCGATGACACATTGATTAGCTCTGTTGGCAATGATGTATTGCACGGTGGCGCTGGCACTGATATTGCTGTGATTAATTCACCGGCTGGTGATTTGGGCTCTTGGAGCTATCAGTATTCAATCGATGCCATTATGATTGCATCATCCTCGGGTAGTGATGTTATTTATAGCGATGTTGAGTACGTCAAATTTAGTGATGGAAAAATTCTTTCCGTACCAACCTCTCTTCTAAATAGTCAAGCTGTGTTTGTGCAACAGGGTACCGATGCCCCCGAAACAATGACTGGCACTTCCGGAATTGATGTGATTGCTGGTAATGGAGGCAATGATGTTATTTATGGACTTGGTGGTAACGATACGATTGATGGCGGTTCAGGTAACGATACGATTGATGGGGGTGATGGTAATGATTCTCTCGCTGGCGGACTTGGTAACGATACGATAGATGGTGGGTTAGGTTTAAATAGTATTTTTGGCGGACCAGGTGATGATGCGATTACGATTCACTCAAGCTCTGATCAGATTGATGGTGGTGATGGAGTTGATACTGTCCTGTTGGCAAGTGATTGGCCAACGGGATTGGCATCTTTAAATTACAGCCTTTATGGCGGCAATAATCAAAACATTGAAAATGTTACCTATCTTGGCGCTAGTGATTTTTCTATTACTGGAAATGCATTCAACAATCTTTTAGTTGGGGGCTCTGGTAGCGACACTCTTCGTGGCGGTAGTGGCTGGGATACCCTAGATGGTGGTGGTGGTAGCGATTTTGCGGTATTTTCTGGTACACGTAATGAATATCAAATCACGATTGGCGCTGGTGCTCTTACATTAGTTGGGCCTGATGGCACTGATATTGTGCGATCTTCTGTTGAGACATTATTGTTTGATGGATCTCCATTGACTCAAATTGATGTTGGTTTGAGTATTACAAAAGGCCAAGTCATCACAACAACCTTGGGTACTTCTGCTGGTGAGTTAATTACGGGGTCTGCTGGGTCTGATGCTATTCGAGCTGGTAATGGTGACGATACGGTAAATGGACTTGCTGGCGATGATGTTTTATATGGCGATGCTGGTAATGACACCCTTATCGGTGGTAAAGGCTCAGACACAATCGATGGTGGTTCTGGTGAGGATGTTGTTTTCTATGTGGTGCCTGGATTAAATGCTAGCCAGCAAGATCCCAATGTTGTTGGTGATAGTCTTAATGGAATTAATTTAACTTCAGAACCTTCTTCGAGCAATCTTATTGTTACTGGTGGTGGTGTTGCCGATCGCCTCACTAATGTAGAAATCATTGTTGCTACTAATGCGGCTGATAATTTAGATGGATCACCAAATACTTCTGGCATTGGTCTGATTGGTTTAGGTGGTGATGATGTCATTAAAGGTGGCTCAGGTAATGACGTATTGCAAGGCGGTACTGGTAATGACACTTTAATTGGCGGTGCTGGCGTCGATACCATGTTAGGCGGACCTGGTAACGATATCTATTATGTTGATAACGTAGGAGATATCGTAAAAGAGAGTCCAACGCATGTAGATTACAGCAATGGTAATGCTCCTGTAATTGACCCCACTTGGTACACCGCTGATCCAGGCTCATTGAGCTTAATCAGTGATCCATTAGATCCTAATGCAGGATCTAATTTACAACTTATTGGCGGTGGTATAGATACGATTCGAACCACCCTAAATAGCTATGCATTAAGTCTCGTTTCTATCAATACAGCGACAGGACTTATTGGAGAGGGTATTGAAAATCTCGAATTTATCGGCACTGGTAACTTTAGCGGTACTGGTAATAATCTTAACAACACTCTCACCACTGGCTCTGGTAACGATTCTTTAGATGGTGGCCTAGGTAATGACACCTTAATCGGTAACGCTGGTAATGACACCTATGTCATGAGCTTTGGTGCTAATCGCATCACTAACAATGGCGTAGATACCTTAGTCACTACTGGCGGTAGCGATACCTTTATTGACTACTCCGGAACATCTACTCTTAAAGTTAACCCTTCTGGAACTGTCTCAACCTTTACCTTTACTGAGCGTGGCACAGACGGCAACATCTATACCCGCACTTACGCTGATAGCTTTGGCAAGCAACTGCTCTCTACGCAAACACTCATTGGCAATTTTGCCAATGAAGGTACGCAAGTGAGCATTGGTGTTAGTGGCTACACCACCCTAGGCTCTAACGGTAGCCAAACGTATAAGACCTACACAGAAGTTGCTGGTAATACGGTGTACTCTTATAACGCCAACTACAACCAAAATAATCTCTTAATCGGTAGCATCTATAGCGACACCATGACTGGTGGCGCGGGTAGCGATTGGATTGAAGGTGGCTCAGGTAATGACACTATCTTTGCCGGCGGTGGATACGATCGGGTTGATGGCGGCTTAGGTAACGACTTTATTAGTTACTCTGCCTTCGACAATCTGAGCGCTGGTATTAAGGGCGTGATGGTCCTGGCAACCGACCAAGGATCAGCAGCATCTCTAAACGACTACTACGTCTTTAAGAACCAAAATTACACCACTTTTAACAGCGCTACGGTTGATACGCTGCTCGCTAGTGGTAGCGCTGATTATTTACAGTCGGTGGAGACTATTGCTGGTACTGCCCAATCCGACCTCTTTATTGGTGGTTACTCTAGTGATTGGTTTGTAGGCCGTGGTGGCTTAGATACCTTTTATGGTGGCAGCTCTGGTGAGCGCAGTACTGACTGGGTTGACTACAGTAGTTCAGTCTTTACGATGGGCATTACCGCTAATTTAGGAGCCAGTAATAGCACTACTAACCTGACCTTGGGTGGTATTGCGATGGGTACTCAGACTAATACGATTACCGGCATCGTCAATACCCAGATGGGTCCAGATACCCTCTATAACATCGAAGGTGTTAAAGGTACGAACTATAGCGATACCTTGATTGGCTCCACAGCAGGGAACTGGTTACGCGGCGGTAATGGCAATGATGTCTTAATTGGTGTTGGCAATGGTTTGCCAGGCATTTTGGTTGAGAGTGCGACTGACTGGGCTGATTACTGGGATAACACTTCTGGCGTAACCGTTAACCTCGGTGTGAGCAGTAATGCCGCATCCTCTTTAAACACTTCGACTATTGCTGGTGTATCCATTAGCGGCCTGTCCTATGGTACGGCTACAGGTGGCGATGGTAACGACACCCTGATTGGCATGACTGGTGTGCGTGGCGGTTTTGGTAATGACATCTTGATCGGTGGCACCGGTAATGATTGGCTCGCTGGTGGTCAGGGTAACGATACCCTGATTGGTGGCGCAGGTAATGACACTGCTTCTTATAAGTGGGCCAATGGCAGTGTCGTTGTAAATCTGGGCGTTGGTACTTATAACTACTCAGCGTACAACTACGGTAGTGGTATTGACTTTAATGGTCAAACTTGGGGTACTGCTTCTGGTGCTGATGGCTACGACTATTTAGTGGGTATTGACCGTATCGTCGGCTCTCGCTTTGACGATACCTTAACCGGTAACAGTGGCGATAACGTCTTTAGAGGTTTAGACGGTAACGATACGATTGATGGTGGTTCCGGTAGTGACTGGATCAGTTACTCCGAAGCACTCATTACTAATAATAGTGCTACTGGAAGCTCTGCCGGTATTACGGTAGATCTGTCTTCTGCTAAAGATGCCAATGGCTACATTACGGTAACCGTTGCCGATGGTAATGAGTTGCTAGCGAGTGCTGGCACAGATAAGCTCAAGAGCATTGAGAACATTACTGGTACGCAATATAACGACACCCTCATTGGTGATGCAGGTGAGAACACCTTGCAAGGTTATGGTGGCAATGACGTTCTTAAGGGCGGTGGCGGTAACGATACGGCCGACTTTAAGTGGAACTCAGCGGGTATTGTTGCAACCCTAAATGACGCAGGTCTGAATAACGATGCCGTACAAAATGGTACGGTGACTAGTAGTGCAGGTAATGATGTGCTCTATAGTATTGAGAGCATCCGTGGTTCTGAGTACAACGACACCATCACCGGTAATGCGGGCTCAAACACAATCGATGGTGGCGCTGGTAATGACACCCTTGATGGTGGCGCTGGTATCGATACGCTCTCCTATCGCTCTGCCTTAGGTGGCGTGACAGTAGACTTGGGTGACGGCACAACTCGCACGGCTACTGGCGCAGCAGGTACTGATGTAATTAGTCGTTTTGAGAACCTAATCGGTTCTGCTTATAACGATACCCTTACCGCCTTTACTGGTGGCAGCGTCATTGATGCTGGTGCTGGCAATGACACCATTATGGGTAATGCGGGTGATGATATCTTGCGCGGTGGTAAAGGCAATGATCTGATTAGTGGCGGTGCTGGTACCGATCGAGCTTTGTTTAGTGGGTTGTATACGGAGTATAGTTTTATTGTTCGAGGGGCTGATTCATCTGGAATGCTCGCTGGCATTACATTAAGTGGGGCGGATGGAACTGACGTAGTAGCAAGTGGGGTTGAATTTGTTCAATTTGACGGCTCACCTAACTACGAAATTGATGTTGCTCAAAGCGTGAAATACGGAACTGTAGTGCTGACTCAAAATAACTCCAGTCTTCTATCCGATCCCACCATCACCGGCACCACCGCTAACGACATCCTCACCGGTTCCTCTGTTGCTAACCAAACCCTCATTGGTTTGGCAGGCAATGACGTATTAGATGGTGGTGGTGGAACAGCTACTGGTAGCGCTGGTGGTGATACGCTTATCGGCGGTCAAGGCAACGATACCTATGTGGTGTACTCCTATGCTGATAAAGTCATTGAGGACTATTACGCTGGTACCGATACTGTCCAAGCACGCGTCAGTTACATCCTACCAACTAATGTTGAAAACCTCACGATGACCTACTTTAATAGTGGGCTCACGTATTTAGGATTAGGTAATAACTTAGATAACGTTATGACAGGTGGCGCTGGCGCAGACAAGCTCTATGGCCGCGATGGTAATGATGTACTCAGTGGCTTATCTGGTAATGATTATCTTTCTGGAGGTAATGGTAACGATACCTTGTATGGTGGCGATGGTAATGATGCGCTCTATGGCAATAGTGGCACTGATACTTTATATGGTGGCGCCGGTAACGATATCCTCGATCCAGGTACAGGTTATTATGAGACCCTTGTGGGCGGCGCAGGTGATGACATTTATATCATTAATGACAATAACTTTAATTGGTCATCCACAATTATTGAGAACGCCAATGAAGGTAACGATACCGTCATTACTTCCAATGGCTCGTTTACCCTAGCGAATAACATTGAGAGCTTAGCGTTTGTTGGGGTGAGTGGTGGTAATGGCACTGGTAATAGCTTGGCTAATATTATTGTGGGCAACACCGGTAGCAATACGCTTGATGGCGGTGCTGGCAATGACACCTTATATGGCGACACTGCCAATACTAGCTTATCGGATGGTATGGCTGGCGGCACGAACGATTACCTCATCGGTGGTGCAGGTAACGATGTTCTCTGGGGTCAATCGGGTGACGATACACTCGATGGCGGCACTGGTAATGACACGATGTATGGTGGCACTGGTAACGATACTTACTATGTTGACTCTACCAGTGATTATGCAATCGATGCTCCAAACTTAGCAGCGGGCTCTAATGGCGGTCTGATTAATACCGGCGGGGTAGATTGGATTTATGCCACTGCGACTGTGGAGATGACCGATACCAATCGCTTCCAATACATCGAGAACGTACGCTTACTTGATGCCGCGCCAGCCTTTACGATGAGTGGCAATGATTACTACAGTACTAGTTATTTAGGCGTTATTGGTACGGCTAGCAATAACATCCTTACCGGTAACCAGTATGACAACTGGATTAATGGCCTAGCAGGTGATGACACTATTAACGGCGGTGGCGGTAACGACGTGATGACCGGCGGTCTGGGTAATGACACCATAGATGGTGGTTATGGTGAAGCTGATGTGCTCGTTTACGGTACCGGCAGTATTTACGACACTATTAGCAAGAATGATGGTCGTTATGGTTATGACTTAGTGGCTACCTTAACCAATCACAATGGCGATGGTATTAAAGCGAACCTGAATTACTACGACTATCGCTTTGATGCCAATAATATGATCCAAGCGTATACCGTCACCGGTAGCGTTAATGTGAACTCCGGTACCGATCGGGTGTACAACATCGATGCCATTATTGGCACCAACTTTAATGACACCATTGTGGGTACTGACGGTAATAACTTCATTGAAGGTGGCCGTGGTAACGATACCTTAGTTGGTGGCGGTGGCTTTGACGTTCTGGGCTTGGGTGGTAACTCTAGCTATGGCTTAACGGTTGACCTGGGCGCAATGCGTTTGGCTGATAACACGGTGGTGAGCATGGACTGGAGTAAATACCAGTCGCAAAATACTGCGCTAGTAATCAACTTGGCAAGCTTAAGTACTGCTGCTAATAGTTATTACGATGGCACTACCCATAGCGCTGGCACCTTTACCAATAATGGTGGCAATGGTCTTGGCACGATTACCGTCTGGGGCTTTGAAGGTATTGGGCTGTCTGAGAACAATGACACGCTTTATGGCACCACCGGTAATGATTTTGTGCAAGGCTTTAATGGTAACGACTTGATGTTCGGTGGCGATGGCAATGACATCTTGTATGGTGATGCCCAAACTACTGGAATGCTCGCTGGTACTGATGGTGCGCATGATCAGGATACGATTTATGGCGGCTATGGAAACGACACCTTGTATGCTGGTGCTGGGGCTAGCACGCTACTTGGTGAGAGTGGTGACGATAGCCTAGTCGGTGCGTATGGTGGTGATACTTTGCTAGGCGGTGATGGCAATGATTACCTTAATGGCGCCGAAGGCAACGATGTACTCAATGGTGGCACGGGTTACGATAATCTGTATGGTGGTGCTGGTAACGACGTCCTCATTGGCGGCGGTTCGTTTGATCAGCTCTATGGCGGTGCAGGTAATGACACTTACCTGTATACCGGCAATGAGAATATTGGTGAGAACTATAACGAAGGCATCGATACAGTATTGGTAACTGCTGGTACCTATTACATGGGTGGCAATATTGAAAATGCCGCGCTTGCCAATATGCCAGGAGCTACGCCAAACCTGATGGCCTTACCTAGCAATCTGTATGGCAATGAGCAAGATAACGTGCTTTTGGGTAATACCGGCGATAACCAGTTATCTGGTAATGGCGGTAGTGACACGATTGCTGGTTATGGTGGCGAAGACACCATTTATGGTGGCTACGGTAATGACTTATTTGCCCTGACGCTTGACCCAACCCATAGCATTGACCCATCAACCTTGAACGGTTTTGGCGGCACGATCATGGACTTTAACCGCTATGGTGAGAATGATCACTTCTTGCTTAACTTTATAGCGGGTGGTTCTGGTAATACAGGCTTCCACTATCAACTCAACGTCGGTTATGGAGCTAGCTTTATTAATGGCTCAGCCCAAAGTGATGGCACGCCAGAAGCCATGATTACCTATGATCCAGGATCTGGTTTATTGCAAATTGAGTTCCAGCATGAAACCAGTAGCGGTAGTGGTCAGTGGACCTATGCTGGCGATAACGGTAACACCAACTTATCCTTTATCGTCAATGGTGCCAATGATTACACAGCAGCAACGAATATTAGTGCAGCGAGCTTTACGATCGATCCAAGCATCGATCTAACGCACCCCATGCAAGATCCAAACTCGTACTGGGGAACGCATCAGGTGTGATGATCTATTAAGGTACTAAACTCAAAAATAAATACTCAAAGAAGATAATCAGGTGAACAACACCTTGTAATAAGGTAGTTCTACCAATCGCCAGCGTTAAACCCCCAATAAAGAAGGTCAAATACATTAGGGTGATATTTAAGCTGCTAATTCCCAAGCTAAGCGGTAGGTTAAAGAAAATTGCAATGGCAGCAATCGTTGGAATGGATAGTCCAATACTGGCTAGGGCGGAACCTAAGGCTAGGTTTAGGCTGCTTTGAAGGCGGTTGGCTCTTGCTGCTCTTACTGCAGCAAAGCCTTCTGGTAACAGAACTAGCATTGCGATTGCAATACCTACAATCGTTTTTGGCGCGCCTGCAGCTTTGACTCCCGCTTCAATTGCTGGACTTAGAAGTTCCGCTAAGCCAACAACCACAACTAACGACAGAAGCAACAAAACAATGCTAACCATTGTTTTGAGGTTACTTGGTTTTTGGGCATGAACATTCATATCCGTTTTTTTGTCTTCGGCTTTAGGCAGGTAGTAATCGCGATGGCTGATAGTTTGGAAGAATAAGAAAGCAGCATAGAGTACGAATGAGGCAATGCCTGCAAACGCTAGCTGACTTCGAGTGAAGTCTGGGCCCGGCGTGCTGGTTGTTACTATTGGCATTACTAGAATGAAGGTTGCCAATGCAGTAAGAACCGCTAATGCTGAATTTGTGCCTTCATTGCGAAAAGACATTTCATGATGGTGTAAGCCGCCAATGAAGATGCAAAGACCAATTACGCCATTAATCACAATCATTACTGTTGCAAACACGGCATCTCTAGCAATAAATTGCGATCCATCGTGGCCTGAGATCATCATTGAAATAATTAAGGAAACCTCAATAATCGTGACAGCAATCGCTAAAATCAATGCACCATAGGGTTCACCTGTTTTATGGGCAACCACTTCAGCATGATGAACCGCCGATAGAACGCCGCCAATAAGAGCGAACGCCATCAATGCGATAAACCAAGTTTGACCATTAAGTTGACTGAGTAAAGTTGCCATAGAAAATATTATTAAGGGTAATAAGTAATTAATCTAAAAAATGCTAGCCCATTAAATTAAGCGGACATTTTGAAAAGCAATTAATATGACTTCATTATCCAACGATTAGTTCGTTTTATTAAGATTTCTAGATATTGACAGAAAATGAAAGCAATCATTCTTTTTGGCCATGGGGCTCGTGATATTCGCTGGCGTGAACCTTTTGACCGTTTGGCTGCTTTGTGGCGTTCGCAGCATCCCGATACGCCAGTAGAGTTGGCTTTTTTGGAGATGATGCAACCCTCATTAGAGGAGGCGGTAAGCGCTCTAAGTATTGTTGGCGCCTCTCAAATCATCGTGGTTCCGGTATTTTTTGGCCAAGGCGGTCACTTGCGCAATGACTTTCCAGCTCTGCTAGCTGCTTGTCAAGAAAAGTATCCCGAGATTATCTTAAGCGCGACGAATGCTGTTGGCGATGATTTGGCTGTCTTGCAGGCCATCGTGGATTTTGGAGGTAGGGCCCTCCGATTTTTCTAATGCATGACCAATCATGATTAGAGCTGGAGAGGTGTTGTCAAACCAATCATCCGCATAACCAGCTGCAAGTTTTTCTAGGGTGCTAGACCACAAACGCTCACGACTGGTGCTGACAGCCTCCAGGATGTGGACTGGTGTGTTATTGCCGTGAAAAGACGCATTATTTACAAGGCTTTGTTCGATTAACTGCTTTGCAATTTTGGCTGCATCTTTGCGCCCCATGTAATACACCAGAGTATCGGCATGAGGATTGACAATTGGTTGGATTGCGCATTGATTGGAGTTGGGCGCATTCTCGGTAGCTTGCGCTAAAGTAATGAATGCAACGCTTCTGCTAATGCCGCGTAGGGTAAGTGATTGTTGAATGCTTGCCGCCCCTGCTAATGCAGCAGTAATGCCAGGTATCACTTCAACGCTAATACCTTCTTGTTTGAGGACGGAAATTTCTTCATCGGCTCTACCAAAGAGCATCGGATCGCCGCCTTTAAGGCGGACAATAATTTGATGCTTTTTAGCTGCATCCACTAAGCGTTTATTGATAAATTGCTGAGCCGATGAGAGCTTGCCACAACGCTTGCCAACAGCCACCTTTTCAGCTTGTGGACAAAGCTCTAGCATCTCTAGATCAACTAGAGCATCATAAAAAACAATATCGGCTTGCTCTAAGAGCTTTGCTCCGCGAACTGTGATGAGATCTACTGCGCCCGGACCAGCGCCAACCAAGTACACCTTGCCAAGTGCATTGTTTGTTTGGTTGATGAAGTCTGAAGTCATGGGGCTTTTTATATAGTAAACGCGCTTTTAAGTTTTACTTTGATTTTTTCGTTGTACTTTATTTATATTTTCTATGTAGCGCGAGTAGATCTTGTGCCGCGCCAGCTATTTTGAGTGGTCACTGTAAATAAATCAAATTGCTTTAAGGCGACATCTAGGTTTTGATCCAAACGCAGTGAAAAACTATCAAAGCCAACGCGAGCACCTTGTAAAAGTTGATCGATCAGCACATCGCCGATAGCGCGGATTTCACCGGTCCAGGAAAATCGATCTCGCAATAAGGCCGCCGTACTAAAGCTACGACCATCCCTAAAAATGGGAAAGTGTGCCGCCACTAAAGGCCATGATTTTTTCCCCGCCTCAATCACATCTACATATTTAAGAACGTCATCGTCGGTAGCGAACCATACGCCAATCTGACCATTTTGGATTTTCGCGATGACGTCGGGCTCTTGATACTGCGAATTAATGTGGCTTAGCCACCAGCTAAATGGTACTAATACCCCTTTGTTTGCATACTCTAAATAGGGAAGCGATGAATTTGCGCCTTCATTTTCGTTTTTATTATTAATGCCGCTCCAGACTTGCCAATCATTAGGGGTCAAGGTGGGTTTACCGCCTTTAGGAAAATGCAATATCTGCTCATGAGAAGCGAGATTGATTTCACTCATGATGCATCCTTTTCGGTGACTTGCCACTCTTTTTTATATTTTCTTTCTTGTTTTTGTAAGCCACTTCTTTGAATGGTGCTAAGCCAATACGGCGATAGGTCTCAATAAAAGGCTCTTCGTCATTGCGGTACGCCACATAAGTATTGATGAGGTTGGCAATCACATCGGGGATCTCGTCGGCATAAAAAGATGGTCCAATCACTTTGCCAATAGCGGCATCATTACCTTGTTCACCACCTAAGGTGATTTGATACCACTCTTCACCATCTTTATCGACACCTAAAACACCTATATTGCCTACGTGGTGATGCCCGCAAGAGTTAATACATCCGGAAATGTTTAATGAGATATCACCCAGATCAAATAAGTAATCTACATCATCAAAGCGCTCTTGGATTGCTTTAGCGATTGGCAGAGATTTAGCGTTAGCCAGTGAGCAGAAATCTCCGCCTGGGCAAGCGATGATATCGGTTAGCAGGCCAATATTTGGGAGAGCCACTTTTTGTTTTTTAGCCTCTTGCCAGAGCTCGTAGAGCTTAGATTGCTCAACATCAGCTAGTACGAGGTTCTGTTCATGGGTAGCACGCAATTCACCAAAACTATATTGGTCCGCTAAGTCAGCAATAGCTAGCATTTGAGCTGTAGTGGCATCACCAGGGGCAACAGTACCATGAGGCTTTAGTGACAAGATGACGCTCGCATAGCCTGGCACTTGGTGGGGTTTAACATTGCGCTCTAGCCATCTGGCAAAAGAGGGTTTGGCCTCTTTATCAGAATCACTTACTAGATTAATAACTTGTTCTGCACTTAGTGACTGCAAGCTCTTATAAGCTGGTTTTGTGAAATGCTTGGCTACGCGATCCCATTCAGCTTGAGTAAAGTTGTCGTCACCATTTTTTATATGTATCCATTCGCCTTCTACTTGACGAGCAAATTCTTCGGGGCTCAAGGCCTTGATCAGGATCTTGATGCGCGCCTTGTAGAGATTGTCTCTGCGACCAAAGCGGTTATATACACGCAATAAAGCAGTGAGGTAGCTTGGTAGTAGTTGCCAAGGCAAGTTTTGTTTAATGAGTGAGCCTAAGATGGGCGTGCGACCCATACCACCACCTGCATAGATGTCAGCAGTAAGCTCGCCATTATTAATATCTTTGCTTTTCTTGAGTTCAATACCAACGTCATGACAAAGCAAAATGGTGCGATCTTCTTTTGCGCCATTGATAGCAAATTTAAATTTACGAGGCAAGTGTGCAAATTCAGGATGTAGAGTGGACCACTGACGCAGTAGCTCGCAAATAGGTCGTGGATCTACATATTCATCGGCAGCAACGCCGGCAAAGGCATCGCTCGTAATATTACGAATGCAATTGCCTGAAGTTTGAATGGCATGCATTTCTACTTTGGCTAGCTCAGCCAGAATATCGGGGGTGTCTTCCAGGGTTACCCAGTTGTACTGAATATTTTGACGAGTTGTGAAGTGGCCATAACCACGATCGTACTTTTCAGCGATGTGCGCCATCGTGCGCAACTGTTTGGAGTTGAAAAGACCATAAGGAATGGCAACGCGCAACATATAAGCATGGCGTTGGTGATACAAGCCATTCTGCAAACGCAGGGGGCGAAACTCTTCTTCCGCCAAGCTACCATCAAGTCGACGGGCAACTTGATCACGAAATTGTGCAACCCGTTGATTTACAAGGGTTTGATCAATGTGGTCATATTTATACATAGCCCACGATTGTCATATTTGACAGATATTTCTACAAATACTTAAAAATCCATCTTATATAACTAATAGCTATATAGATTTAAAGGCCAATTTCTCTGTAATGCCTATATAGATTGGCGATAGAGGCAAAGCCTAGAGTGACGATGAGTATCGAGAAAAGATACCCCGTCGTTAGATAGTTAAAAACATTGAGTTGAACCGCAATGACTGCTGCGACAAAGACTCCAATTGCACCCAAAAGGACTGTCTTAAAGTGCGGAACAAATGCCCCCAGGGAGATGGCAATAAAAACGAGGTAGAGGTCTGACACCAATTGATCGGCAGCAACAAAGATCGAATTAGTTAATTCAGGGTTGATGAACTTACCGGCTACTGCAATTACCAGGATGGCCGCCAAAACTGCAAAGTTCAATTTTGCATTAGTGAGTAGAGTTTTGAGTTGACTATTCATCTTGCATTTCTAGTTTGCGCTGTACTAGGCCTATTAGCCGCCATTGCCACTAAAAACTAAGCTCATGCTTAGCCATAGTACTAAAAATGCAATCAAAGTAGTGAGCCCGATTTTTTTCAGGAAGTAGTCAAGGCTATCCATATAGACTTCATCATTACGCCCAAACCAAGAGTCAAAGCGTTTCCACACTAGGCGCCCAATAAATAAGGGCAAGAGCATGCCAACAATGCCAAGTATTACGGTAAGAGTGGTGTTCATATTGAAAGCTTTCGATGATGTATTTTGTTTGATTAATGCTTTAGTGCTGGAAAGTCATACAGCATACAGGGGTTATCAACCAGTATAGATTTTCTTAAATTTGGATCGTTTACCCAATCACCGAGTAGATCACAAAGGTCCGCATCATGCGGCATTTGTTTCTTGACCATGACATGGGGCCAATCACTTCCCCAGATGAGTCTTTTGGGGTTTGCATTAGTGACTGCATCATTCATTGGGCGCATATCAGAGTAGGGGAGATTGCCATCGCAAATACGATATGGCCCAGTCATTTTGACCCAAGCGCGCTCATTCTTTAATAGTTCCAGCAAGCCCTGAAACCCTCTGTCATGTACACCATGTTTCGCATGGCTATAACCAAAGTGGCCAAATACCAGATCGACCGGGAAATCTTCAAGCACTTTCGCAAGGTTGGGGTATTCATTGACATGCATGAGTAGTTCAAGGTGCCAGCCAAAGGGTTTAATTTTGTTTGCGAGTTGCTTGAGATTTTTAATGGGCAACCCCGCACTTGGATCAGCAACATCAACAATATTGCAACGAATGCCACGCACCCCAGCTTGATGAAGACTTTCTAATTCTTTATCGGTAGTTTCATTTGGATTGCTAGAAATAACAGCCACGCCCCGAAATTGCTCCGGGTATTGTTTTAGTGCTGCCAGCATGGCGCGATTATCGGTTCCATAAACACTAGGTTGCACCAGCACTGCACGATCCACCTGCAGCATCTTTAGTAAGGATCGATATGTCTCTAATGTTGCGTCAGGAGGTGTATAGATACGCTCGCTTACATATGGAAACTCTATCGCTGGACCACAGACGTGCGCATGACAATCAACCGCCCCAGACGGAAACGCAATCTTAGGTGATCGTATTTCCGAATCAGGGGCTTGGCATAGTGGCGCCGAAGTATTACTGCGGTTCAATATTGGCATCTTTCGCAATCTTTTGATACTTAGCCATTTCATCGCGCACAAACTTACTAAACTCACTAGGGCTCATTGGTGTTGCTTTGATGCCTTTGGTCTCATAAGCATTTTTAACCTCAGGATCTTGCATTGCTTGATTAATGTCGGTATTAATCTTTTTCACAATGTTTGCAGGTGTGCCTGCGGGCGCCCAAACGCCAAACCAAAGAGCGATTTCAAAATTGGAATAACCTTGCTCAGCGATGGTGGGGATATCAGGAACTGCAGCGTTGCGAACTTTGCTAGTGACACCTAGGGCGCGCAACTTGCCGCCTTTCAATTGGCCGATTGCAGTATCAAGCGGCGCCATATAAAAAGCAGTGCGACCAGACATCGTATCTTGAATCGCTTCTGGTGAGCCTTTGTATGGAACGTGTACTAGTTTGATGCCCATCATTTGATTGAAGTATTCCGCTGCTAAGTGGGTGGAGCTGCCAACACCAGCAGAGGCAAAAGTCACTTCACCAGGTTTGGATTTAGCAGCAATCACTAAATCACGAATAGTTTGATAGGGGCCATCAATTGCTGTCACCATGACATACGGTGTTTGTCCCAGTATGGCAACATCAACCAAACTCTTGAGCGGGTCATAAGGTAGCTTTTTGTAGATGGCAGGATTGGCTGCGTACGAAGCAGACTGAACTAATAAGGTATAGCCATCTGCTTCAGAGTTCACAACAACACCAGTTCCAATCAGCCCGCCAGCGCCAGGACGATTTTCAATAATGACCGGCTGCTTCCAAGTTTCGGTCAGGCTCTTGGCAACTATACGGCCGGCAATGTCAGCGCCAGATCCAGTAGTTAGCGGAACAATCATTTTGACTGTGCGATTGGGGTAGTTTTGGGCGCTTGCCAGAGAAGTTCCAAAACACAAACTAAGTATGGCGCCCAGAATGGCTAGAGTTTTACCTGTCTTAAATAGATTACTCATGATGTCTCCTATTAATCCTGTTATAGATTCAATATTGTTGTTTTTATAAGTTCTGCATTATTTCATTGGATAATCTAACATGGTCCTAGCGAACTATAAATAGAGATAAATAAAGCATAGAAAACAATACCCATACGCATAAGTGACATATGGCTTATGGGCGCATGAAATCAAAAGGTGGAGACAAATGACCCAGTTGCAAGATGTAAAAACGGTCAAAGTAAATGGCGTAGACATAGCCTATCGATTTGACGGTCCTGAAAATGGCCCTGTATTAATGATGGCCAACAGCTTGATGGCCAATGGCAGCATGTGGGACTGGAATCTACCTGCCTTTACTGACCATTTTCGTGTGCTGCGCTACGATAAAAGAGGGCATGGGCAATCTTCAGTTGTTCCTGGTCCTTACTCAATTGCGCAACTAGCCGATGACGCTATTGGCTTGCTAGATGCACTCAAGATTAAAAAAGCCCACTTCATGGGCTTATCGATCGGCGGCATGATTGGGCAGCAATTAGGTGCTCGCTATCCTGAGCGCATTTTGTCACTATCGCTTTGTAATACCGCGAGTGAAATGCCTCCACGAAGTTTGTGGGAGGATCGATTCCAGACTGCGCGTACTCAAGGACTTGCTGGTTTAGTAGATGGAACGATTAATCGTTGGTTTACTGCGCCATTTATTGCTCGTGCTCCTGGTGATATTGAGAAAGTACGCCAAATGATTTTGGCAACAAATGTGGATGGCTATATTGGCTGCGGCAGTGCTGTGCGTGATATGGCGCAAAGCACGATGCTGCTGAAAATTAAAGCTCCTACTCTGGTGTTGTCAGGACGTCATGATCCCGCTTGCACGGTAGATCAAGGCATAGTACTCAATCGCCTGATTGATGGCTCACGGATGGTTATTATCGAAGATGCAGCGCATTTATCTAATATTGAACAGCCTATTGCCTTTAATAAGGCTGTAAGTGAGTTTTTGGATTCAGTCACTTAATAAAAATATAGATTCGCATAATTTATTCAAAGAGAGGGTGGTATGGCCAATTTAACTGTTGAGCAAATTAATGAAATTCGTAGTGCAGTCATGGGCGCTGCAGCAAAGGTGCCTGGCACATTGATTGGTATTGGCATTTTGCTCATTATTTTAGGAATGATCGGTATCGCTGGTCAGACCCTTTTCTCATTGGTATCTGTTAATGTATTGGGAATCTTCTTATTTGCTGGTGGTGTGCTTCAAGGTATTCATGCTTTTCAATCTGCGGGATGGAAAAGTGTGAGCGTTCAATTATTGTTTGCTGTGTTGTATATCGCCAGTGCAATTTATGTTTGGGCGTTTCCGATTCCGGCGCTTGAGGCGATTACTTTGTGGCTTTCAGCGATCTTTTTTGTCACTGGCTTCTTGCGCTTAGTTTCTGCATTTCAGCATCGCCATTTTGCTCAGTGGTTTTGGCTTGCTTTATCCGCGGTAATCTCGATCTTGATGGGCGTTCTGATTATGAATAGTTTCCCATCCTCAAGCCTCTGGTTGCCTGGACTATTGATTGCGATTGAGTTGCTGCTACAAGGTTGGTCATTGTTATTCTTGGGCTTTGCTGCTAAGTCTTTAACGAAGTAAAGCTTTATTAGTAAATCATCATAAAGAGCAGATGTCATGACAATGAAAAAAACCGATCTTTATAAAAACCTCGCCTTGACAACTGCTCAGCGCATGAAGAATGCTGCAAAAACTCCTAAGCCAGGTGTTGCTGAGGCAAATGCCAAAACCAAAAAAGATCTAGCAAAGGCGAATCCTTTGTTGGCATCGTTGATGCGCAAGGATAAAACAAAGTAGTGCAATCAAAGAAACATTTTTTACTGATTGATTTCTTAAAGACCTTTGCTGCTTTAATAATCATCCTGCATCACTTCTCCAGTTATGGTCAGATCGCAGAAGATGCGCGACTGCTCTTGCCGGGATTAATAACGTGGCTATTTGAGTATGGTCGCTATGCCGTACAAATCTTCTTGGTGATGGGTGGCTACTTAGCCGCTCAATCGCTTACCCGGACTAGTAATCTAAAAAACCCACAGGCGGTACTGAAGACGATCTTCAATCGTTACTTGCGTCTATTTACGCCTTACGTCGTTGCTCTTCTGGTAACCATCGCATGTGCATGGGTGGCACGCTTCTGGGTTCAAGATGAGTTTGTAGGTGAATCTGAATCGATGGGACAGTTTTTAGCTCATCTCTTCTTCTTACAGGGAATCTTGGGATTGGATTCGATTTCTGCAGGAGTTTGGTATGTTGCAATTGACTGGCAGCTCTATGCCATATTTGCCATCATGCTATCCCTCTTTCCTGGATATCGCTCCCTCATGTGGATCTTAGCGATGCTATCTGTGTCATCGCTGCTATTCTTTAACCGATCTGGAGCATATGAAAACTATTTCATCTACTTTATAGGGGCTTATGGTTTAGGGGTGCTGGCACAGCTTTCTAAGAGCTATCACGACCCAATGGTGAATCGTGTTGCCAAGCTCTTTTTTATCGCAATCGGAATCATTATTTTGATATCCAGTTTCCACCAGCTATGGATACGAAATATTCTGGCTTACACAGTAGCGATTGCATTGATTCTCTGGGGTGATGTTGCATATAAAGATCATAGTAATGATCAAAGGCGCAGTCATGAGAGCAGAACTCATAAATTGGTTAACGCTATTCTCTGGGGAAGCAGACGTTCTTACTGTGCTTTCTTAATCCACTTTTCTTTTGTGCTGCTTGCTAATACTTTGTATATCGCTTGGGGTATGAATCAGCGACATGATGGATTCTTGGCAATTGCAATAATGACTATTGCGGTGGCAGCTAGCTGGATGGCGGCAACTTTGCTCTATCGCTGGGTCGAAGTACCGTCTCGCAACTTAAAGCTCTAGAGCCCCATTTCTTTTAAAACACGAAAGATCTCCCTGTATGCCTTGGGAGGTTTGTTTTGTTCTTTTTCTTTGCGGGCATTGCGGATCAATGTGCGCATATTCTGAATATCCATATCGGGATATTGCTCAATCATTTTGGTAAATGCTTCATCGCTGGCAATCAGACGATCACGATAACCTTCCAGAAAATGTAACTTTGCTGTTTCTGCCTTACTCACACCTTGGATTGCATCAAGACGCCTTTGGATTGCCTCAAGCTCTTCATCATCCAAAGCGCGCATTAGCTTTCCTAGATATTGCTTGTGGCGACGAATAGCCTCAAAGCTTTTAATTTTGTTGGTTTCCGCTACAGCGTTCTTAATGGCCTCATCCAATGGAATAGTTTTTAGTGCATCGCTGCTTAGAGCAGCCAAAACTTCTGCCAATTTTTGACGTTCTGTCATTTGACGCTTTAACTCAGACTTGCTTGGGCCCTCGTCAGCATCGGCAAGCTTGGGAGTGCGGTTTTTCTCGTTTAAATGCATTAAGCTATTTTATAAGAGTATGGTTTGCTTTACTCCTTATCCATTTTTTGTTTGAGTAACCTTAAGTCCACGCTAGAAAATAACTGACTTCTGCCTATTGTTGTTGAAGGCTTTAGTCTTCCCGACTGCACATATCTTCTCAGCGTGGGAATTGAAATCTCTAAATATTCTGCAGCTTCTTCGGCTGAAAAAGCTTCAGTCTTAAGGTGCCCAAATATTTGATAATGGGTATATTCTTGATCTAGTTTGCAGTTTGTTTCCATTCTGATTTTGATTTTATTGAATAATAGAGACCATTATTAAAGGGTGGTTTGTAGGGTATGACCCAAAAAAATATTTACGACTACATCATCATTGGTGCGGGTAGCGCTGGCTGCATGCTAGCCAAGCGCCTTACTGAAAACCCCAATAAGAAAGTATTGCTCATCGAAGCTGGAAAGAGTGATAACTATATATGGATTCATATTCCAGTTGGTTATCTGTATTGCATTGATAACCCAAGAGCAGATTGGCGTTTTAAGACGGTTGCAGAGAAGGGTCTTAATGGCCGTTCATTGCTTTACCCTCGCGGTCGTGTGCTTGGTGGTTGCTCATCGATTAACGGCATGATCTACATGCGTGGTCAAGTTGGAGACTATGAATCTTGGGCGCAAGCAACCGGTGATGACGCATGGTCTTGGGAGAATGCACTCAAGCGCTACAAGTCTTTTGAGGATTATCACAGCGCTGCGAATCAATGGCATAGTAAGGGCGGTGAGTGGACGGTATCCAAACAACGTCTGCGTTGGCCCATCATGGATCGCTTCAAGGATGCAGCTGTTGAGGCGGGCATTCCAGCGTCTGATGACTTTAACCGTGGTGATAACTTTGGCGTAGGATACTTTGATGTGAGTCAGCGCAAGGGTTGGCGCCTCAATACATCAAAAGCATTCTTAAAAGATGCCCTGAAGCGTAGCAATTTAACCGTGATTACTGAGGCAGTGGTGACCAAACTCAAAATCGATCCAAATACTAAAAATTGTTATGGTGTTGAATATCAAAAAAATGGCACTTTATGCGAATCACGCATTACCCAAAATGGTGAGGTGATATTAAGTGCTGGCGCCATTGGTAGCGTGCAAATCTTGGAGCGCTCTGGTATTGGCGCTGCTGCCCATCTCAATAAATTAGGTATTCCAGTACTTGCAGATCTACCTGGGGTTGGTGAAAACCTTCAGGACCATTTGCAATTACGGATGGTTTACAAAGTCAATGGTATCAAGACGCTCAACACCAAAGCCAATAGGCTTTTTGGCAAGCTGATGATTGGTTTGGAATATCTACTGAAGCGCTCGGGCCCTATGTCGATGGCGCCTTCACAATTGGGGGCGTTTGCTTACAGCTCGCCAGAGCAAAAGAGTGCCAATGTGGAATACCATGTACAGCCCTTATCGCTTGAACGCTTTGGTGAGGACTTGCATTCCTTTAATGCGTTTACAGCAAGCGTGTGTAACTTGCGACCGACATCGCGAGGTAGCGTGCACATAGCCTCAACGGATCCTGAGGCGCCACCCATCATCAATCCAAACTATCTATCTACAGATGAAGATCGTAAGGTCGCTGCAGAGTCTTTGCGCTTAACCCGTAAGATTGTCGAGCAAGCTGCTCTTGCTCCTTATTCGCCGGAAGAGTACAAGCCCGGTAAGCAATATCAATCGGATGATGAGTTGGTGAAGGCAGCCGGTGATATTGGTACAACGATTTTTCATCCGGTGGGCACCTGCAAAATGGGGCGCGTTGATGATCCGATGGCAGTGCTAGATTCTGAGTTGAGGGTGAGGGGAATTGGCCATCTGCGTGTTGTGGATGCATCTGCTATGCCAACCATTACCTCTGGCAATACCGCAGCGCCAACCATGATGATCGCGCAACGCGCCGCAGAATTGCTCACGCGTGAATAATCCCCAATCAGTACCTCAGGAGGTGCAAAAGCACTATCAATTGCCCCTGAGTCACTTGTTACTAGCTTTGGCGATTGTTGCAGTCTGGGGAACTAACTTTGTAGTGATCAAAATCTCGCTGGCGAGTTTTCCGCCATTTGTATTCGCAGCGCTGCGTTACATCTTTGCGTTCTTGCCAGCAGCATTCTTTTTTCCTAGGCCAAAAATTTCTTGGATCAATTTGTGTGTTTATGGCGTCGCAGTTGGGGTGGGCCAATTCGGGATTTTGTATTTCGCAATAGACGGCAATATTTCTCCGGGTTTGGCTTCTTTGGTTATTCAGACCCAGGTCTTTTTTACAATTGGCTTTGCCATGCTCTTTGCTAAAGAGCGGCTAAAGTTGTATCAGACGATTGCAGTGGCAGTGGCCATAACTGGGCTTGGCATTATTGCGGCTCATACGGATGCCACTACAACTGCCTTAGGTTTGGCTTTGGTTGTCTTTTCAGGATTTTCTTGGGGGGTTGCTAATACCGCCAGTCGCCAAGCAGGTGCAATCAATATGCTTGCCTATGTAGTCTGGGCCAGTCTCTATGCAATTCCTCCGCTAGTGTTAATGACAGTAATCTTTGAAGGCGGTTGGCCTGTTATTGGTCAATCTCTTATTGATGCACCAATAGGCGCCTGGTTGGGTGTCTTGTGGCAATCTTGGGGTAACACTTTGTTTGGCTATGGTGCTTGGGCATGGCTCTTATCAAAGCACCCTGCAGCGGTTGTGGCTCCAGCCCCTTTATTGGTACCCATCTTTGGGATGGGGGCATCCGCTTATTTCTTGGGTGAGCCGCTACCCCCATGGAAGATCGAGGCTGCAGGGTTAGTAATCACTGGCTTAATGGTGAATTTGTTTTGGCCAAACATTCGCAATCGATTAGCGAAATAAAGTCCTCTATAAGACTTCAGAAATGGCTAATGTAAAACCCTAATACAAAGCCCTTTTTTTGCTATTGCAATAACAGTAAGATAACTCTTCGTTATGCGTAGTACCTATAAAAAAGTTTTATTTCAATAGTATTTTTTAGTCATGGAGACTTTATGAAGATTCGTCATCACATTTTTGCGGTAGCTGCTACTGCACTGCTTGCAACCGGTGCATATGCTGCCGATATTAAAGTTGGTGTTTCAGGTCCATTCACTGGCGGCTCATCCTCAATGGGTGTCAGCATGCGTGATGGTGTGCGCCTTGCAACAAAAGAGATTAATGCTGCTGGTGGTATTAACGGCAATAAAATCGTGCTAGTAGAGCGCGATGATGAGGCTAAAAATGAGCGCGGTGTGCAAATCGCACAAGAGTTAATCAATAACGAAAAAGTTGTAGCAACTTTGGGATTTATTAATACTGGCGTTGCGTTGGCATCCCAGCGTTTCTACCAAGACGCTAAGATTCCTGTGATCAACAACGTTGCAACAGGCACTTTGATTACTCGTCAGTTCCCTAATGCTCCAGAAAACTATGTTTTCCGTACTTCTGCAGCTGATAATATTCAAGCCCCAATGATTGCAAAAGAGGCAGTTGAAAAGCGTGGCCTCAAGAAAGTAGCAATTTTGGCTGACTCTACTAACTACGGTCAGTTAGGTCGCGAAGATTTGGAAAAAGCATTGAAGGGTTATGGCGTGACTCCAGTTGCTACTGAGAAATTCAACATCGGTGACGTTGATATGACTTCTCAATTGCTCAAAGCTAAAAATGCTGGCGCTGAAGTTATTTTGACCTATGCAATCGGACCAGAGTTGGCACAAATTGCTAATGGTATGGGTAAGTTGGGCTGGAAGAAGCCAATGATTGGTAGCTGGACATTGTCTATGGCTAGCTTTATTGATACCGCCGGCAAGAATGGTAACGGTGCTGTAATGCCTGAAACCTTTATTCAGCAACCTGCAACTACTCCAAAGCGTAAAGCGTTTGTGGATGCCTATTTGAAAGATTTCAAACCAAAGAATGGCATCATCGCTTCCCCTGTATCTGCTGCTCAAGGTTACGACTCAGTCTATTTGCTAGCTGCCGCAATTAAGCAAGCTAACAGCACAGAGGGACCAAAAATCTTGGCCGCTTTAGAGAATCTCAACACTCCAGTTGATGGTGTTGTCATGACCTATAACAAGCCATTTAGCAAAGCTGACCACGAAGCTATCAAGGCAAAAGACGTAGTGATGGGCGTTGTAGAAAATGGTCGCGTGGAATATTTGCATGCTGAGGATGCAGTAGCGAAGAAGAAGTAATGCTTCTGAGATTTGCAGGCAATAGAATCTTATTGCACTGCAACATTTGATATACCAAAGCGCCGCCCAAAAAGCGGCGTTTTGCTTACAATGTCGGATTCGTCAATAAAACAGTAGTACTAATACATTTAGGCAGACACAATGGACATGCTTGCACAAATCCTTTCAAGCGGAATCGCAGTGGGGATGATCTATGCGGTTATCGCTTTCGGTTTCCAGCTTACCTTCGCCACTTCTGGCACTTTGAACTTCGGCCAAGGCGAAGCTTTGATGTTGGGCGCACTAGTTGGTCTAACTTGTGTGGATACCTTTGGCATGAACTACTGGGCCATGATTCCTGTAGTGTGCTTATTTGGCATGATGCAAGGTAGTTTTGTAGAGTGGATCGGTGTACGCCCTGCAATCAAAATTAAATCCGAGTTTGGTTGGATTATGTCGACGATTGCGCTTGGTATTATTTTCAAGAACGTAGCAGAAAATATTTGGGGCCGTGATGCATTGCCGTTTCCAGCTCCTTTGCCAATGGAGCCAATGAATTTCCTTGGAGCAAATATTCTCCCTATGGAAATTTTGGTGGTAGTTGGCGCATTAGTCATGATGTTGTTGGTGGAGTTCTTTAACCGCAAAACGATTTATGGCAAGGCGGTTGTGGCAACAGCAAATGATCGTGATGCTGCTGGTTTGATGGGTATCAACACCAGCCAAGTAATTACTTTTTCCTATGCGCTGTCATCATTGACCGCTGCATTTGCAGGCGTATTGATTGCACCGTTAACCTTAACTGGTGCAACCATGGGTGGTGCGCTCGGCTTGAAAGCATTTGCAGTGGCAATTATTGGTGGCCTCTCAAGCGGCCTTGGCATTATTGTTGGCGGCCTTATCTTGGGAATTGTAGAAACCGCCACTGGCTTCTATGTATCAACTGGTTATAAAGATGTGCCAGGATTAATTTTGCTATTACTAGTATTGGCATACAAACCATCTGGCCTCTTTGGTAAATCTGCAATTAAGAAAGTTTAATAATGAAGAAGTCTCTACTCCCTCTATTAATTGCGATTGCGGCACTCTTTTGTTTGCCACTATTTATTCATAACCCGTACTACATTCACTTAGTTGAAACGATTCTGATCTACACCATCCTCTTGTTTGGTTTGGATATCGTAGTAGGTTATGTTGGTCAAGTGTCTTTGGGTCATGCTGCTTTATTTGGTATTGGCTCTTATACCGCTGGTGTTTTGTATTTCCACTTTGGTTGGACTATTTGGGGAACCTTGCCAGCATCCATCGTAATCACCTCGATTTTTGGGGGCATCTTGGCATTGCCAGCGCTAAAGGTAATTGGCCCTTATTTAGCGATGGTGACCTTAGCTTTTGGAACGATTGCCCAGATTCTCATTAATGAAATGACCTGGATGACGGAAGGCCCATTGGGTATCAAGATTCCAAAGCCAGATCTCATGGGTGTTCCAATGACTAAGGCAGAATACTTCTGGTTAGTCTTGGCGGTTTTAGTAGCCTCTATGGTGGTAGTGGATCGCTTTGTGAAATCGCAAATTGGCCGTGCATTTGAAGCATTACGCGATAGCCCGATTGCTTGTGACTGTATGGGTGTTTCCGTATATCGCTTTAAGGTGATCGCATTTGTGATCAGCGCAGCCTTTGCTGGTTTGGCTGGTTGCTTATATGCGTATTCAGAGCAATACATTTCGCCAAACACCTATAACAATGAATTAGCAGTTCTTTTCTTGTTGGGCATCATCATGGGTGGCCGTAAGTCACGCCTAGGTGCATTGATTGGTGCAGCGATTATTGTGCTGTTACCGAAGTTATTGGACGACATTAACTTGTTCCGCATCGTTGCATCGATTATTGCGATTGCTGTGGTGGTTGGTGCTGGTTTAGCACTCTCTAAGAAAGTAACCACTCCAAGACGTGTTGCTGTTCCAATTGCTGGTGTAGTCGGTTTAGCTGCATTCTCATTCTGGCTCAATACCATCTCTGACTGGCGCTTGAGTATTTTCGGCTTCATGATTTTGTTGGTGGTGTACTACTTGCAAAACGGTATCGTTGGTTTTGCGAAGAGCTTCTATCAGTCGATTACTGGTAAAGCAAAAACTACTCGTGGCGGTGAAGTTGAGGCGGTGGAT
Organism: Polynucleobacter sp. MWH-UH19D; assembly: GCF_040409795.1. Taxonomy (NCBI): domain Bacteria; kingdom Pseudomonadati; phylum Pseudomonadota; class Betaproteobacteria; order Burkholderiales; family Burkholderiaceae; genus Polynucleobacter; species Polynucleobacter sp. MWH-UH19D. Next base: position 401,185 of record NZ_CP099571.1, read on the forward strand.
GATTCCATTAGCTTTATTAGTGCTGTGGGAAGTCAAAACGCTGGCGTAGAACTCTTAAAGGTAGATGCTGTATTGATGCAGTTCGGTGGCCTGAAGGCGCTGAACAACGTTGACCTCAGCATTAAGCGTGGCACTATTCATGGCTTGATTGGCCCTAACGGCTCTGGTAAGAGCACCATGATGAACGTGCTCACTGGTATCTATGTGCCAACTGCAGGTAATGTTTTATATGCGGGCCAGAGTGTGGTTGGTAAGACCTCTTCTGATATTGCTTTGTCTGGCATTGCACGTACCTTCCAAAACGTACAACTGTTTGGCGAGATGACTGCTATTCAGAATATTTTGGTTGGCTTGCATCACACCTTCAAATCTAATATGTTGGAGATTGCTCTTGATCTACCACGTTACAAACGTGAATCTGCAGAGGCTCATGCTCGTGCAATGGCTTTGCTCAAGTTCGTAGGTTTGGATGATTTGGCGAATGAAGAAGCGCGTAACTTGCCATACGGTAAACAGCGTTTGCTCGAAATTGCTCGTGCATTAGCGCTCGACCCAGAATTGCTGCTCTTAGATGAGCCAGCTGCTGGCTTAACAGCACCTGATATCAAAGAGCTCTTGCGTATTATTCGCAAGATTCGCGATAACGGCATTACCTTTATCTTGATTGAGCATCACATGGATGTGGTGATGTCAGTCTGCGATACCGTTTCTGTATTGGACTTTGGTCAGAAGATTGCAGAAGGTAAGCCAGCGGAAGTTCAGGCAAACGAGAAGGTGATTCATGCCTACTTGGGTACTTAATCACTAGAACAATATTGAACGGTAAATACCATGTTATCTATTAAGAATCTTGAAGCAGGCTACGGAAAAGTTAAAGTTCTCCACGGCATCAATATTGATGTGCCTAAAGGGCAAGTGATTACTTTGATTGGCTCAAACGGCGCTGGAAAAACTACCACAATGCGTGCGATCACTGGCATGATTAAACCAACCGCTGGTGAGGTAAGTTTGGGTGGCGAAAAAATTGATGGTTACGACTCTCATAAAATCGCTCGTTTAGGTTTGGCTCATAGCCCAGAAGGTCGCCGCGTATTTACAACAATGTCGGTGACTGACAATCTATTGCTTGGCGCATTTCCGCGATTTACAGGAAGCCGTCCAAAGGGTGACATTAAGAACGATCTAGAAAAAGCGCTAGAAATGTTCCCGCGCTTGAAAGAGCGTCGCAATCAATTGGCGGGTACTTTGTCTGGCGGTGAGCAGCAGATGTTGGCTATGGCTCGCGCAGTCATGTTGAATCCAGAAATCATTCTCTTGGATGAGCCTTCAATGGGCCTCGCACCAATTTTGGTGGAAGAGGTATTCAAAATCATTTCTAATCTGAAGTCTCAAGGTGTAACCATGTTGCTGGTTGAGCAGTTTGCAGCAGCAGCTTTGAATGTTGCTGACTATGGTTATGTATTAGAGAACGGCAAGATTGCGACTCATGGACCAGCAGCTAAGCTCAAGGATGATCCAGCCGTGAAGGCAGCCTACCTGGGTGGAGCAAGTAGTCACTGAGTTGTAACTTCATCGTAGTTGCTGTTCTTAAACCTAAAGCTTAAATAAAAAGCTATCACGTAAAAAGCCCTTTCATAAGGGCTTTTTTCATATCAATTCAATTGTTCTTGTTGATTTATTAATTCAACTGAAAGCCTACCTTGAGGATGTATTCATTTACGGTATGGCTATCCCAAACGCGGGCATTAGAGCACTCTGCTTCGCCACCACCCATACAGGTGCCACCAGCGAGTTGATAACGCCATGCACCTGTGACCCACCAGTCTTTAGCGGCATAGTGCAGATTAGGTCCGATAAATGTGGCGCGCTGGACTTGATTGCGTAAGTTGAGCTCAGAGTAGTCATTATGGAAGCGCGCTTCAACACCTGCTGACCATTTCGGGGCAAATCGATAACTGGCTCCAACTAAGATATCCAACATAGACTCTGGGACATTGCCGTTCTCAATAAATTTGAGGCGCTCATTAGCAACTACGATATTGCTGGCGACCACTAAGCGATCATCAATAAAGTTCGATTGCAGCAACAGGCGTGCCTCAATCTCATCTTTATTTCTTCCCCAACTGGGTTCAAGATAGAGCCCTACTCCAACAGGTGAAGTAACTGGATTCGTAATGCGATAGATGGCCTCTAGAGATCCGCCTTCGATTCCACTTCTTCTATAGGGTGTCGAAGGATCATGGGAGGAAGGAACGCCATAACCGCCAGTACATGTAGGGGCATCTTCACACGCTTCGGGATTGGTGTAATTTTGGTTGGCACTGGTGTAATACGAATTAATGTAGCCTGCAACTTGTAAATCATTGGTAAGGCCATACTCTAATTCTGTTCTGGCAGTCCAGGCGTCATATTTACCCGCAGCTTGTTGTTGATTCAGTTGCAGGCGCTGCTCGAATTCTAAAGTTCCCTTGGGCTGTAAATCGAGTGTGTAGATCCAGCCAAATACGCCTTCACCAGCATTTGCAAATGAGAAATGTAAGGCGGCAGCGAGAAAGAGGCTGAAGGCGAGTAATCTTTTGATAGTTAGTTTCATAGAGGATCGTCATCTTTTTGAGAGTTGATTGAAAGTATTCGAATGGGTAATTCGAATTGGTTTCCAATATAGCAAATCAAATAAGAATGATTCTCAAATAGGTATAAGACCATTACTCAATAAATGGCTACTTGAGTATGGGATTAGATTTAAAAAAGCAAACTATGCGCTGTCTATTTCGCTGTTTATTTCTATATGGCTTGTAAGATGAGGGGATGAATTCGCAAGCGTTGGAAAAATTGGTTGTAATGAAAATGCCATTTGGTAAGCATGCGGGTCGTGCCATTGCCGACTTGCCAGGAAATTATTTGGCATGGTTTGCGCGTGAAGGATTTCCAAAGGGTGAGCTAGGGGAATTGCTCGAGTTAATGCACACGCTTGATCACAATGGCTTGCGTGGACTGTTGGCGCCTATAAAAAATTCATACACTGCGCAAAAATTACAAAACGTGCGCGATTAATTTGCTTTTGAGCGAACGATGACTGTTACGCGCTTGCGCTCATATGTGACCCCATCACTAGCTGGTGGACTGCTTTGACTGAGCTCAATTCCAATCTGAGTTTGCGTCTGGAGTTGACTAGCAATCAGCTTTGCTAGCTCAGCATTCTGATCATGTTGAACCTGAATGCTAGCTACTTTGCCTGCTCTGATGCTATTGAGAATGGCATTTATCTTCTCTGCTGAATAGGTATCAAAGAACACGGGATACCAACCACCTACTGAGTCTGTATTCTGCCCAGCCTTACCGGCGTTGTGCTTGGCTGGCGTTGGATTATTTTTGTTTAATTCAGATGGAATCGGTAGCTGAAAGTCGATACCTGTTTTATTCATCAATTCCGCATACGAAATCGGCGGAGTCATGAGAGCTTCATTGGTATTGTCAATCCAATAAGCCCATGCAGTATTTTTGCCAGGGTCATAAACTAACTTATATAAATGCGTTGGTATCATGACATGACTTCTGCCAATGCTTCCTTGATTTCCGGTTGAGCCCGTGAAAACATAAATATCACCCGTGGCCCTTTTGGCGTAATGCCGCGTGGGCTCTTCAACATTTTTAGCCCAAATGCCCTGATTATTTTGTCGAGCCTGGGGCATCATATTAGCCAAGGAGAAGGACTGAGCCATTGCCCGTTCATTGCTCATATCGCCTGCTGGCGCATTATGACCTCGGTCATAGCCACTTCCCCGATAGTCAGAGAGTAGCGCCCTTTCAGTAAACGGGAGTCTGGCTTCTTCATAGAACTGGTTGGTTCTTCTGGGGTGTGGCGCTGAAAACTGCTCCCGATTGAGCTTCTGTACAACATAGATCGGCTTTTTATCTTGGGGAGAGTAGTAAACCGCAAAGCTATCAAAACAGAGATCTCGCCCTGCTTGGGGGCTTATAGGGATGCGCTGGTCTGGAAATAGGCTTTTGCACTCATCAAAAAGGGCTAAAGCACTTAAAGGGTTCGCCAAGTAGCCAATGAGGGCGAGCAGACTTACTAAGCGAAAGAGCCGGAGTAAGGGGGCTTTGGAAAATAGTTTGTGATTCCAGTTCATGAGCATCAGTGTAGGGCCTTGGTCTACATCAGTCTTGGCATTCGCCCAATGGCTAGTATGAATTCATGAAATTTTTAGCTTGATTGCTAGGATTTTGCCCGCATATATAAGCATCTGATAGTGCTTTGCAGCAATATGGCTGGGATACTACCGGTAGAAAATATTAAGAGCTTTAATACTAGATGTATTGTTTTTGTGAGTAATTTTTGATTTCAGATAGCAAAAAAGTCTGAAATTTAGGAATTTTTTATAGAATGAAATTAGCCCCCGCTAACTTACATAAGTAATTGATTTATATGGGTTAATTGATGATTTTAAGAGATATATTCGGGCTCACCCTTAATATCAAAACCAAAAGTTATTGAAATATTGTTCTTTATTCTTGACTTGATATAAGAACCTTTTTAGGATGAGCCATGTTTTTAAATTATTGCGATGCAACATAAAACCAGTCAGTAAAAGTATTGTGGGTTTATAGGGTGTCGCAAACCAGTAAATGAGTAAATGTGTAACGAACAATTTAACTGAGATGCAGAAGTCGCAACCAGCTATGCTGGCTGCAAAAGACCTGCTGGCCCACGCTATGGCTCCGGTATACCGGGTCATCAATGGCCTACTGGTTGTTACGGTATTTATGGTGGTGGGACTATGGCTCTCTGGTAATGGTACCAATGCAGGCGCTTTTGACTTGGCCCGCATTTTGGTTCCAGACGAAGCACGCCATATTGTGTGGAGCAATGGTTTTGGCATGCTTGACCAATACAAGACTAATGAGCCTGCTGCCACCGCATCTGACACCGATATTGCTACGGTGATTTATCAAAAATCAGGGAATTATGCATCGGGCTTGCAGAGCGCTAAGCAACAAACGATTGCACTGCTGATGCCTTCAGTTGCCCAAGTTCAGGTGCGATCTATTTCTCATTTGGCAGATCGCATTCCAGCGGCGAAAGTTGATCCTGAAGCCTTAGATAGTAATTTGATGGGCTCTATTCAGAATCAGCGCGCAGTAGCAAATTTCTTTGAGAAAAAGTACAGCCTTGATCGCAGCAAGATTGAAGAGTATGTTTCAAACACGATCTTGATTGCAAAAGAAGTTAATCTTGATCCTCTTTTGTTGCTTGCGGTGATTTCAGTTGAATCAAACTTCAATCCGAATACAAAGAGCCACGCTGGCGCTGAAGGTCTGATGCAGGTCATGACATCAGTACATCGAGAAAAATATGCCTTATATGGCGGAACCCAAGAGGCTGTGAAACCAGAAGTGAACATTCGGGTTGGCGCGTACATTCTGAAATACTTAATTGCTACTGCTGGTTCTTTGCGTAATGGTCTCAAATTCTATGTAGGCGCCGCTAACGCAGAAGATGATGGTGGTTATGCTGATAAGGTGTTGGCAGAGCGCAATCGATTGATTGGTCTATGTCAAACCAAGTCTATGAATCGTCTGACCTTAAATGGAAAGCCTCTTCGTTCTTAATTATTCAACTATTAAGGCGTAACGTAGATAAACAAAAAGCCACCTTCGGGTGGCTTTTGTATTTTGAACTTTATCTTGAGTTATTTAGCGTAGCCTTAATTTACGCCATGTAATTCCACATCAAACACCAGCGTGGCATTGGGGGGAATCACTCCACCTGCACCACGAGCGCCATAGCCCATCTCAGCGGGGATAATCAGAGTACGTTTACCACCCACTTTCATGCCCGCAACACCTTGATCCCAGCCCTTGATAACGTGACCAGCGCCTAATGGAAAGCTAAACAACTGTCCGCGATCAAGCGAGCTATCAAACTTTTGACCTTTATGGTCTGGGGCATTTTCATCGTAGAGCCAGCCGGTGTAATGCACATCAACATGATTGCCTGCGGCAGCTTCTTCGCCATCGCCAACGACAGTATCGATTTTCTTGAGTTCAGACATGATCTATTCCTTGATGTATTTCGATTGGGTCAAATGACTGGCTAGTATAGGTGCATCAGGCCTGATGAGTCTTGTGCTGTTGCAGTCCGAGCCATGCTAAGGCAATTGCAGTAATTGCGGCGGGTATGAGTGATCCTAAGTTCAAAATATCCCAGCCTTGAGAGGTAATCAGGGCGCCCGATCCAAAAGAGGTAAAAGCCATGGTGCCAAATACAAAGAAGTTAATAGCGGCTTGTGCCTTATCTCTCTCGTTGGGTTTGTAGGCCGTCATGGCTAGTGAGGTAGAGCCAGTGAATAAAAAATTCCAGCCTACGCCAAGTAAAAAGAGGGCAATGAAAAATTGATGCAGATCGGTCCCGCTCAAAGCGATGAAGATGCATAGGAAATTTAGACTAACGCCAACCCCCATAATTTTGAGAGTACCAAAACGTTGAATCAGTGCGCCGGTAAAGAATCCTGGTGCGAACATGCCGATGACGTGCCATTCCAAAACTAGGGCGGTATCAGAGAATGGTAAGCCGCAAATTTGCATTGCTAGCGGTGTAGCGGCCATCAGGAGGTTCATCACGCCATAACCCAGCGCTGCTCCAATGACTGCTACTAAAAACACAGGCTGACGCAAAATGACATTGAGGGGCCTGCCATCAGAGAGAGCATGCTGGGTTTTGAATTCTTCTGGGAAGTGAATAAATTGCATCACAAGCATTCCCATGACGGCTGCAATCGATAGGGTTAAGTAAGCACCCAAGAAAGCAGTCTCAAATACATTTCGGGTCCATGAAGCAAGATTAGGGCCGATCACAGCTCCCAAAATACCGCCAGCTAAAACCCAAGAGACCGCTTTATCTCGCTGACTCACTTCAGTGAGCTCTGCCGCCGCGAAACGATACAGTTGTCCGTTGGCGCTATAGTAGCCAGCGATGAATGTGCCGATCACCAATAGCCAGAAGTTTTTGCTGAATGCCGCGTAGGCACAAAGAAGTGCAGAAAACGCTGCAACCATAAGACCAAGCTGAAAAGAAATTTTTCGCCCGAAGTGATTTTGTGACTTAGCTACAAGAGAGGTTGAAAAAGCAGCGCCAACCACATAGCCCATGACAGGTAAAGTTGCCATCCAGCTTAGGGGTGCCAGACTGAACCCAACTAAGCCATTAATGGCGATAAAAGTAACGTTATTGGTCAGGAATAGACCCTGGCAAATAATGAGTAAGCATAGGTTCTTATTTAGTAAGGGGTGCTGGTTACTGGGCATGGCATGCAGTTTACGAGGAATTGAGCGTGGCTGCCGTCTCGGTGGATTCCCTTAAATTGGGCAATATAGGCGGTTTTTGGGTGAAAAACCTCAATTTATGCCAACCCCAATGATTTAAAATTGATCTCTCGCCTCATTGGCAAAAGGGTGCGTTTTAACAGTAAAACAAGCCAACTAAAAGTGCTTTGCAAAATGCGGAATATGAGAGTGGCAGGGTAAAAACCTGACTCTGTAAATTTATCAATATTGAGGAAACGTTAATGGCTTCAGAGAAATCAAAGATTGTTTACACGCTGACAGACGAAGCGCCACTATTGGCGACTTGTGCATTTTTGCCGGTTATTCGTACTTTTACAGCGCCAGCCGGGGTGGAGATTGTCAAGAGTGACATCTCAGTTGCTGCTCGTATTTTGGCTGAGTTCTCTGACTGCTTAACAGATGCCCAAAAAGTTCCTGATAACTTGGCTGAACTGGGCAAGATGACTTTGCTTCCAGACACCAACATTATTAAGTTGCCAAATATTAGCGCCTCCGTGCCGCAATTAGTTGCAGCAATTAAAGAGTTGCAAAACAAGGGCTACAAGATTCCGAATTTCCCGGATGATCCAAAGACTGAGGAAGAAAAAGCGATTCGTGCTCGTTACTCGAAGTGCTTAGGTAGCTCGGTAAACCCAGTATTGCGTGAAGGTAACTCTGATCGTCGTGCGCCACCCGCTGTAAAGCGTTACGCACGTAAAAACCCGCACTCTATGGGCGAGTGGAGCCAAGCTTCCCGTACACACGTTTCTCATATGCATGGCGGTGACTTCTACTCTAGCGAGAAGTCAATGACGATGACTAAAGCTTGTGATGTGAAGATGGATTTGGTTACTAAGAGTGGCAAAACCATTGTGCTCAAGCCGAAAGTCTCTTTGCTTGCTGGTGAAATCATTGACAGCATGTACATGAGCAAAAAAGCCTTGTGCGAGTTCTACGAAAAAGAAATCGAAGATGCTTATAAGACTGGCATGATGTTGTCCTTGCATGTGAAGGCAACGATGATGAAAGTGTCGCATCCGATCGTCTTCGGTCACGCTGTGAAGATTTTCTATAAAGATGCATTTCAAAAGCATGCAAAGTTGTTTGAAGAGTTGGGTGTGAACGCCAACAATGGTATGAGCAGCTTGTATGACAAGATTAAAACCTTGCCAGAGTCTAAGCGTGAAGAAATCATTCAAGATTTACACGCTTGCCATGAACACCGTCCTGCGTTGGCAATGGTGGATTCAGCAAAAGGGATTACCAACTTACATTCTCCAAGCGATGTGATTGTGGATGCATCCATGCCAGCCATGATTCGCGTAGGCGGCAAGATGTGGGGCGCAGATGGTCGTTTACACGACACCAAGGCGGTTATCCCTGAGAGTACTTTTGCGCGTATCTATCAAGAAATGATCAATTTCTGTAAGACGCACGGCAATTTTGATCCAAGAACCATGGGTACAGTACCAAACGTTGGTTTGATGGCTCAACAGGCTGAAGAGTATGGTTCACACGACAAGACATTTGAGATCCCAGAGGCTGGCGTGGCTCGTATTGTTGCTGATGACGGCACTGTATTGCTTGAGCAAAACGTAGAAGAGGGCGATATCTGGCGTATGTGCCAAGTGAAAGATGCCCCAATTCGCGACTGGGTGAAGTTGGCAGTCAATCGTGCTCGCCTCTCGAATACTCCAGCAGTATTTTGGTTGGATGAGTACCGCCCACACGAAGCTGAGTTGATTAAGAAAGTCAAAACATATCTGAAGGACTATGACCTTGAGGGTGTAGATATTCAGATCATGTCTCAGACTCGTGCGATGCGTTACACACTTGAGCGCGTCATTCGCGGCAAAGACACGATTTCTGTAACCGGCAATATCTTGCGTGACTACTTAACTGACTTGTTCCCAATTATGGAATTAGGAACCAGTGCGAAGATGCTTTCCATTGTTCCGTTGATGGCGGGTGGTGGCTTATTCGAAACAGGCGCTGGTGGTTCTGCACCGAAGCATGTACAACAACTGGTAGAAGAAAATCACTTGCGCTGGGATTCACTGGGTGAGTTCTTGGCCCTAGCGGTTTCGCTTGAGGATATTGGCGATAAGACAGGTAATCCTAAGGTGAAAATCCTCGCTCGCACACTTGACGAGGCTACTGGTAAGTTGCTGGATAACAATAAGTCGCCTTCACCACGCACTGGCGAGTTGGATAACCGCGGCAGCCAATTCTATTTGGCAATGTATTGGGCAGAGGCATTGGCCAATCAGACTGAAGACAAAGAGTTGGCAGCGCATTTTGCACCTTTGGCAAAAACCTTGGCTGAAAATGAGCAGAAGATTGTTGAAGAGCTCAAGGCGGTTCAAGGTAAGCCAGCAGATATTGGTGGTTACTATGTTGCTGACTCTGAGAAATGCAAAGCGGTCATGCGACCAAGCCCAACATTCAATGCTGCACTGAAAGCGGCAAGGGCGTAAATAGGAATGCACCAACTTTAAGCATTAAGAAATTAGGTGTAAGCGATAATAATTTCTTCTATTAATTAGAGTTATTATTTGAAGGCAAACTTTCGGGTTTGCCTTTTTTATTTTCAGTCTCTACAAAAAATTCAATGGCAAAACCAAAAGACCTAGTTGAGTTAAGTTATCTGAGCGAAGCAGTCTCAGATATGTCTTTTCTTGGCTTGATGCGACTCTTGGAATCTGCGCGAGCTTTTAACCAAAAAAATGGTGTGACGGGCATTTTGTTTTATGACAATCAGCAATTTGGCCAAATCATTGAAGGCGAGCGTGCCAACATCATGAAGGTATGGAAGCGCATTCAGGAGGATGATCGTCATCATCGTATTGAGTTGCTTGAGATTCGCGAAATTTCAGAGCGAAGCTTTCCTGAGTGGCTGATGCGCTTTTATGGCGGTGAAACGCTGGTTCGAGATTATCCAGTCTTGGCGGGCATGGTTGCCGGAATGGATAAGCACAGCTTGATCTTGCTCAATAAGATGCGTGCTGCCCAAGGACAGTAGACCTGATCACACTTGGGGCTGGGTCAAGCAATAAATTCCCATCAGTAGCACAATAGATCCATTGTTTGAGTGGGGTCTACCATGGGTTTTAAAGACAAATCGATTCTTGCTAGCGATATCACGCCTAGAGAAATTTTTGAAAATCGACGGTCATTAATCAAGACTGCAGCAGCAGGCGGCTTTGGTATGGCCTTAGCCTCTTGGTTTTCTCGTCAAGCATTTGCATCGAGCCCCGAAAAATTAAGCGCCACTCTAAATGCTGCATATAGCTCTAAAGAAGAACCGACACCCTATAAGTATGTGACAAGCTATAACAATTTTTATGAGTTTGGTACTGATAAATCCGATCCCGCTGCTTATGCCAGCACATTGCAAACCAGACCATGGGCTATCTCGATAGAGGGCTTAGTAAAAAAGCCGCTCACTCTCGATATCGATGCACTTTTAAAGTTAGCCCCAATTGAGGAGCGCATATATCGTTTGCGCTGCGTCGAGGGTTGGTCGATGGTGATTCCTTGGGATGGATACTCTCTATCAAAGTTAATTAATCAGGTAGAACCTTTGGGATCAGCAAAGTATGTAGAATTTATTTCACTAGTAGATCGCAAGCAAATGCCAGGAGTCAAAAGCAATATTTTGGATTGGCCCTATCGCGAGGGTCTGCGTATGGATGAGGCAATGAATCCGCTGACCTTGTTGACATTGGGTTTGTATGGTGAAGTATTGCCTAAGCAAAATGGTGCTCCAGTTCGAATAGTCGTACCCTGGAAATATGGCTTCAAAAGTGCGAAATCGCTTGTCAAAATCCGCTTTACTGAGGAAATGCCAAAGACTAGTTGGAGCCAATTTGATTCAAGAGAGTATGGTTTTTACTCCAATGTAAACCCACAGGTTGATCATCCGCGCTGGAGTCAGGCGACAGAGCGTCGAATTGGGGATCCCAAAGGAATGTTTGCGCCAAAAATCAAGACGCAAATGTTTAATGGCTACGCAGACCAAGTGGCGAGCATGTATGCTGGCATGGATCTCAAGAAATACTATTGACACTATTCATGCCATGATTAAATTTAGTCGTCTACTTTTTGCACTAAACCTTTGTTTGCTATGCTCATTAGGCGGTGCTCAAGAGTCTGCTGTAAAAACTATTCCCACCCTTGATGTGCCTCGCTATATGGGCACCTGGTATGAGATTGCAAAATTCCCGAATTGGTTTCAGAAGAAATGCGTTAGCAATACCCAAGCCATATATTCAGTCAGACCTGATGGCAGTCTTAAGGTACTCAATAGTTGTAAGACTGCAGATGGCGAAATCTCTCAAGCTGAGGGAACGGCAAGGCAAATTGGAGCGAGTGATTCGCCTAAGCTGGAGGTGCGTTTTGCCCCCGCTTGGCTATCCTTCTTGCCAATGGTTTGGGGTGACTATTGGGTAATTGATTTAGATCCTCAATATCAAGTGGCGGCAGTCAGTGATCCTAGAAGAGAGTATCTCTGGGTTTTATCAAGAACCCCGCAGATTGATAAAAAAGTCTACGATGCGTTATTGCTGCGCTTACAGAATCAGCAATTTGATACTCGTAAGTTAGAGCTCACTCAGCAGTTACCTGCCCCAAGTAAAAATTAAGAAGAATTCATTGAAGCCGTATTCATTGCCTGTCGGAATTGAGGTATTCGAGAGAGGGTGGTTATCAGCCAATAACATTTTTCATTTTGGCGATGATGATGTCTCATTGGTTGATACTGGTTATGTTGCTCATCAAAGCATGACATTGGGTCTTATGCACAATGCTCTGGATAAACATCAACTCAATACCGTTAATAAAGTTGTCAATACTCATCTGCATTCCGATCACTGTGGCGGTAACGCCGCATTAAAAGTGGCATACGATTGCCAGATTTATATCCCCGCCGCTGAGGCCGAAGTGGTTCGTAATTGGAATATGGATTTACTCAGTTATCAAAACTTGGGACAAGATTGCCCGCAATTTAGTTGTGATCATGTATTAATACCAGGTCAGAGTATTGTGCTGGGGCGATATACATGGAATATCCTGGCTGCACCAGGACATGATCCTCATTCGGTGATGTTGTATCAAGAGCAACATGGCTTGTTAATTTCTGCAGATGCATTATGGGAAGAAGGGTTCGGTGTCATCTTCCCAGAGATGTGGGGTGAGTCAGGATTTGAAGAAGTGGCTCAAACTCTGGATTTAATAGAAGGCCTAGCGATCTCTCTGGTAATTCCGGGGCATGGAAGACCTTTTGTTGATGTGGCTACTGCTTTAGCTACGGCGCGATCTAGGTTGGATTATTTGGCCTCAGATCCTGATAGAAACGCTCGCCATGGCGCAAAAGTATTGCTGAAATATAAATTATTAGAGTGGCGTAATAAAGAGCTTTCATTGGTAAACCAGTGGATCTCTAGAACACCCGCTTTAAATAGCGCCGCAAAGCAATTAAATATGGATATGGATGAATTTTGCATATGGCTTTCTCAAGCATTGGTCAAGTCAGGTGCTGCCACTATCGAGGATAATTACTTGGTAGATAAGTCTTAAATGAGCTTATAAATAATTAAAGGATGACAAAAGGAATATGGAACATACTGTTTTGGTAACCGGGGCAACCGCTGGATTTGGTGAGGCAACTGCTAGACGTTTTTTAGCGCATGGGCATAAGGTTATTGCTGTTGGGAGAAGGCAAGAACGCCTTGATGCTATCAAAGCTTCTTTGCCAGCAGATCAACAGAAACGTTTGCTGACCCTATCAGTAGATGTCTGCGATAGCGCCAAAGTGGATAAGCTAGCCAGCACCTTGCCAGCAGAGTTTGCGAACGTAACGGTGTTGGTTAATAACGCTGGCTTGGCATTAGGTCTTGAGCCTGCGCACCAAGCATTTTTGAGTGACTGGGATCGAATGATTGATACCAATATTAAGGGTTTGGTTCACATGAGTCGTGCATTTTTACCAGGCATGGTTGATCGTAAGTGTGGCCACGTCATTAATCTGGGTTCTGTGGCTGCTAATTATCCCTATCCTGGTGGGAATGTCTACGGCGGTACAAAAGCATTTGTGAAGCAATTTAGTTTAAATTTGCGCGCCGATCTAATAGGCACGCCTGTACGAGTAACTTGCATTGAGCCAGGCATGTGCGCAGGTACGGAGTTTTCAAATGTACGCTTTAAAGGCGATAATGACAAAGCGAGCAAAGTCTATACGGGTGTGAAAGCTTTAAGTGCGGATGATGTTGCTGAAGCGATTTATTGGTCAGCTACTTTGCCAAGTCATATGAATATCAATGTATTAGAGCTCATGCCAGTGCAACAAGCTTTCAATGCTTTCAATATTCATCGTGGAGAGCTTTAAGAGTTTTTATCTTTTTCTTGCCAGCGGTAAAACTTGGGATAGACACGCATCACCACTGGGCCATTGAAATCCCAAGATTTACAGGTTCCAAGATAGAGAGGCGGTTTGTTTTCATCAGGATCAAATAGTGCCCCTGGTATTGCTTGGAAGGCTGCAGTGGCTAAGCTGTTGAGTAGCTCACGTAAGTGGGTACAACCCGCGATGCCGCCAAGATGGGTTTGAATCGTTTTTCTCCAGCCCTTACCTAGTCGCTCACCAATCAGCGCATTCATAGGAGGAATTGCTTGGGGGCACTCGGGATGAGGGTGACCATCCATCACTACTTCAATATCTTGAATTACCAATTCATCATTGAGCGTGACTCTAACCCACATGTCATGAAAGGCTTCGCCAGGTTCCCAAGTCTTTGTGCCTGTTGTAAATGGAGTCGCTTTGTAGTCTTTGAGATGCCCTTCAATATCCCACAAGCCATCTTCTCGTGCATAGCCTTCAAACGTGATTTCTCGGGTATGAAGAGGTGATCTAGGTTTCGGAGATGAGAGCATGGTCATGAACTAAAGAATGCGTTGAACTCAATGATAATGAATTGCACTAAAACTTGCCATGCAAGTACGTCACAAAAAGCACTCTGTAGTATGCTCTGCAGCATATGGCAAAACCAATTTCTCTTGAAAAAATTCTCTTTAGCCAAGGTTTTGGTACACGGCGCTATTGCGCCGATTTAGTCTATGCAGATTTAGTAAAAGTAAATGGGGTACTGGCTGAAGACCCAGAAGAGCGAATCGACACCGAAGGTCTCATGCTCAATGTGGATGGCAAAGATTGGGAGTATCACGAGAGGGCTTACATTGTTTTTAATAAGCCGATGAATTATGAGTGTTCACACAAGACTACGCATCATGCCAGTGTCTATAGTCTTCTGCCTGCGCCTTTTGTAGAGCGCGGTCTTCAGTGTGTTGGGCGACTAGATTACGACACCACGGGATTATTGCTGATTTCAGATGATGGGCAATTTATTCATAAAATGACAACGCCCAAAAGGAATATTGGCAAAGTCTATGAGATCACTGCGGCAAACGCGATTACGCAATCCCAGGTTGACCATCTGCTTAATGGCGTCGTTTTGGATGACGATCCAAGACCATGTTATGCCACTGCATGCCATCCAATTTCTGAAAATGTATTGGCAATGACCATAGTTGAGGGAAGATACCACCAGGTAAAACGAATGATGGCTGCGGTTGGTAACCATGTAGCTAAATTGCATCGCACACAAATCGGTGCGTATCGGATACCAAAGGACCTGCCAGAAGGTCAGTGGCGCTGGCTTTATCCAGACGATCTACGCCAGTTGTCTCAAAGCGTGGATGCAAATTAAGTCTAACTAATTGAGGTTTAACTAAGTGAAGCTTACTAAATTGCCAAACGATTTTGATTTTGAGAAAAATCTACCTTTATGGAAGCGAGATGCTTCGGGTATTGCGATTGAGCGCAATTTTGTTTTTAAGGATTTTCAGCAAGCATTTGCTTTCATGACATTATGTGCAAAGTATGCTGAAGAAATAGATCATCATCCAGATTGGTCCAATTCTTGGAATCGAGTTAACGTACGCTTAAGCACCCACTCCGAAAATGCATTAACGCTATTAGATGTGCAGATGGCTAAAGCAATGGATGGCTTTGCCATTCAAGTGCAGGGCTAGCATCAGTGCTCATCACTTTCTTGATTCTCTTCATTGAGGCTCATCAAGATTGTCGCAAGTAGGCCATAGACTACTTCTGTAGAAATCATCCCATCTTCATCTAATTCGTCAATGAGGTCATTTAAGCAGTCTTCGGTAGGCTCATTGAGTAGGGTCATGGCGCATTCACAGCCATAGTTAAAGTCTTCGTCGTTTTGGTCTTGGTGGTCGTTTGTCATAGATATCCCTGTGAGAGCTCTCAGAATAGCAAATTACCCGAGGGCTGCATACCAAATACCACTATTTGAAATGCACTACAAAGCGAGGGTGTGAGCCTGATTTCGTGTGCAAGCGCACAATTTTGATAATGATTTATAGTAATTTGAAAAATATAACAAAGGAGGCAGTATGCAGCTCAATATCAATGGCCAAGTCCACAATATCGACGTAGAGCCAAATATGCCCTTGCTGTGGGCAATCCGGGAAGTAGTAGGTTTAACTGGTACGAAGTATGGGTGCGGTGTAGCGCAATGTGGTGCTTGTACTGTTTATATGAATGGTGAACCAGTGCGCTCTTGCTCCATTCCAGTATCAGCTGTTGGCGCCGCCAAAATTACGACCATTGAATCGCTATCTAAAGACAATACCCATCCCGTCCAGAAAGCTTGGATTGCTCTAGACGTGCCTCAGTGTGGCTATTGCCAGTCTGGCCAGGTAATGGCAGCTGCTGCCTTACTTAAACGAATTCCAAAGCCGACAGATGCTGATATTGATAATGCGATGTCAAACGTTTGTCGTTGCGGTACTTATCAAAAAATCCGCGACGGTATTCACGTGGCATCAGGTCAGAAAAAATTAGCAGAAGTATTGGCGCAGTATCAGGCTTCACCAGCGACGCGTGGTTAAGGAGAAGAATATGACACTAAAAAATACTTCACGTCGCGATTTCATTATCAAAGGTGCCGTCCTAGGCGGAGGCTTAATGCTAGGTATTGGTGCCTTGCCAGAAAATGCTTTAGCTCAGGCTGGTGCTACATATGACCCCAATACACCTACCATAGCTGGTGATGCAGAGGTCAATGCCTGGGTCAGCATCAAACCAGATGACACTGTGTATATTCGTATTGCTCGTTCAGAGATGGGGCAAGGTACTCGCACTGGCTTAGCGCAGTTGGTGACTGAAGAGTTGGAGTGCAACTGGAAGAAAGTGAAAACCCAGTCAGCAACACCAGGACAAAGTTTGGCTCGCAAACGGGTATGGGGTGAGCATGGCACTGGCGGTAGTCGTGGCATCCGAATTTCTGAAGATTATGTTCGACGCGGTGCTGCAGCTGCTCGCATAATGTTGCTTCAGGCAGCCGCAAATCAATGGAATGTTCCTGTTACTGAATTAACTGTTGATAAAGGTGTAATTACGCATATTCCTTCAGGACGCAAAACTACTTATGGAAAAGTCGCTGAGCTCGCATCTACATTAACGCCCCCTGATCCAAAGTCGATTGCCTTAAGAGATCCACGCAAATGGAAGGTGGCTGGTCAACCTTATGCACGGATTGATACCGCTAGCAAAGTAAATGGCTCCAAGGTATATGGCGCAGACTTGCTGATGCCTGGAATGCTGTGTGCTTCAGTAAAGTCCTGCCCAGTATTTGGTGGCAAGCTCGTAAGTTATGACGAGGCAAAGATTAAGGGAATGCGGGGCGTCAAGGGCGTTGTGCAGATTAACGATAGTACCGTTGCGGTTGTAGCTGATACCTGGTGGCGTGCAAACACTGCTTTAAATGCTTTACCAATCGTTTGGGATGAGGGTAAAGCCGCAAATGTGTCTCAAGACGATATTAATAAGATGTTGCGCAGCGGCTTAGATGAGCAAGGCGATTTTTGGCAGCGCAAAGTTGGAGACGCGCCTGAAGCAATTAATAGTTCAGCCAAAAAAGTTGAGGCGATTTACTTCACGCCATATCGTGCGCACGTCACGATGGAGCCAATGAATGCAACTGTCAAGATTAGTGGCGATCGTGCTGAGGCTTGGGTACCAACACAAAATGGTGAAGGTTCATTAGCTGCATTGTCTGAGGCTACTGGTATTCCTTTGGCTAACTGCGAAGTCTACAAGTTAGACTCCGGATGTGGTCTTGGTCGTCGCGGTTCTACACAAGACTTTGTAACTTATGCGGCCAAAGTGGCACAGAAGTTTCCGGGGACGCCTGTAAAGGTCTTGTGGAGTCGCGAAGAAGATATGACTCATGATTACTATCACCCAATTGCGATGGCAAAGATGAGTGCTGGTATTGATGGTGGCGGCAATATTACCGGTATGCATATCAAGGTGGCAGGGCAATCAATTAACGCCACATTGGCACCCGCTGCAATTAAAAATGGAAAAGATGAGCGGCAATTACAAGGGTTTTATGAAAATGGCCCTGATGCTCAACTTGGTTATACCTTCCCAACTCTCTTGACTGAGTACGTCATGAAAAATACTCATGTCCCAGTGGGTCCATGGCGTGGCGTGAATACAAATCAAAATGGCATCTTTATGGAGTGCTTTATGGATGAGTGCGCTAAAGCAGCCGGTAAAGATCCAGTGAAGTTCAGGCAAGCAGTGATGCAAAATCATCCGAAGCATTTAGGGGTGCTCAATGCTGCTGCTGAAAAAGCAAACTGGGATAGGCCTCTACCCGCAGGCACTTACCGTGGCGTCGCTCAATTCATGGGATATGCGAGCTACTCAGCCTGTGTTGCTGAAGTTTCGGTGGATGGAAAAATGGTCCATGTGAAACGCTTGGTATTTGCCCTGAATTCAGGTCACGTCGTTAACCCTTACTTAACTCGTGAGCAGATTGAAGGTTCTGTAGCGATGGCATTAGGAGCTATTTTCAATCCAGAAATCACCGTTGAAAATGGTCGCATTAAGCAGCAGAATCTCGACTCTTATCCTATGCTGAAATTGTCTTCAACTCCTAGAATCGAAACCGTTTTAGTGCCTACTTATGATTTTTGGGGTGGTGTAGGCGAGCCAACTATTTGCGTTGTTGGTCCTGCAGTTGCTAACGCGGTATCTGCTGCTATTGGCAGACCGGTACGCAATTTCCCTCTGTACAAGGAAGGCTTGAGTCTGGCTTAGTAGTCTGTCTAGTAATTTCATTTGTAGTATCAGACTCCATCAGTTGAATGATTGATGGAGTCTTTTTATTTCAGCGTGATGCCTTTTTTGTATTTGACTTACTATTGAGTCATGCAGGCCAGAATCCATATCATCAAAAGCGTTCTATTTTTGATTTCTCTAATCCCCTTAGGGCGCCTGCTATGGCTAGCCAGCGATGATGGATTAGGCGCAAATCCGATCGAATTTATCACCCGATCAACAGGAACTTGGGCCCTAGTATTTTTGTGTATTGCCCTTGCTATGACTCCCATAAGAATGTTTACTGGCTCTGCATCTTGGATTAAGTTGCGTCGTATGTTGGGGCTCTTTTGTTTCTTTTATGCCAGCTTACATTTTGTAATTTGGCTTTATTTAGATCAAACCCTCGATTTACAAGCAATGATTCATGACGTACTTAAGCGTCCATTTATTACGATGGGATTTTTGAGTCTCGCACTGTTAATTCCTTTGGCACTGACATCCAATCAATGGTCGATTCGTAAGCTAGGCAAGAATTGGGCCTTATTGCATAAATTAGTTTATGTCATTGCTTGCACAGTAATTGTTCACTACTGGTGGCATAAGGCCGGAAAAAATGATTTAGGTACAGTCGCTATTTATGCTGTTGTCATCGTGGGCTTGCTCTGTTTACGCTTGCCAATCATTCGTAGGTGATTCGTAACTTAAGATTCATAAAATGAATGAGATCTTATTCCGCGAAGACAAGTTCCGGAATTGAGTCTAAGTTTAATAACTCAAGAGCAGAATCTGGGGTGGCATTAAGCCAATGATCAAAAAGATCGGGCCGCAAAGGTACGACCGTACGCTTTTCATCCTCGGGCTTATGGCAACGTCGCATCAATGGATGTTCGCTAGCGTCAATCGTTAGCATCGAGAACGAGACAATTAATTCACCAGTTTCAGGTTCTGTCCAGGTATCCCAAATGGAGGCAATTGCCATGGGTTCGCGATTGGCTTGACTAATTTTTGCCCTAACAGCTTTGCCAGATTCGTAGCAGGGTTCATAAAATGCGTCCGCCAAGGCTAAAGCGAAGTGGCGTTTAGTCCATGCGTATTTGTAGGAGGGTTTTTGACTCACAGTTTCTGAGCGGGCGTTATACGTTTTTCTGCTAAATTCCTCATCTTTTGCCCACGTTGGAACCAGTCCAAAGCGCGCTGGTCCAATAGCAGTGCGCTGAGTATTGTGACTTTTCAGAATAATCATTCCCGGGTAGGTGGGAAAGACATCATGACTGCTTGATGCTGGCAAATCCAGGTCAAAGTGAGTCTTGACCCAATCAGTGTTGGCGGTGGTGAGGTATTGAACACACATAAAACTATTTTACTGACGGTTATCTTGAGATCAACTGTTACCATTGAGTCTCTATAGATAAGAGGTTCTCATGAGAAAACTAGTATTCAAAAGCCTATTACTCACTGCGCTTGTTAGTGCAACAGGCTCGATTTATGCACAACAAAGTGGCTTGCCAATAAATGCCGCTGCATCAGTGAATGGCGTCATCATTACCAATGATATGGTTGAGCAAGGAATTAGAGTTGCTTTATCCCAGGGCCAAAAGGATTCCCCTGAGTTACGTAAAGCGGTGATTGAAAAATACATAGAGGTGCTATTACTTTCGCAACAAGCTGAAAAAGATGGTTTGGCGAATTCGGAAAAAGCCAATACACAGCTTGCTATGATTCGCCAAAACTATTTAGCTGATTTGGAGTTAGCTACTTTTATGGAGAAGAATCCTGTTACCGATGCTGATGTTCGTGCCGAGTACAACAAGCAAGTGGCATCTTTGGGTCCACAGGGCATGATTGTGGAATACAAGATTAGCGATATTGCTGTGGCAACCGAGGCAGATGCTCAAGCCGCAATGAGTCGAATTAAAAAGGGTGAGTCATTTGATAAGGTTGCTCGCAGTGCTTCCTTAGCTCCGAATAAGGCTCAGGGTGGGGCGGCTGGCTGGGTTCAGCCTGGCCAACTCCCTCAGCCACTCTCTGTCGCCATTGTCAATCTCAGCAAAGGTCAAGTATCTGCTCCGATTCAGATGCAGCAAGGCTGGTATTTAATTAAGCTGGAGGATAAACGCTCAAGCAAACCGCCTAGCTTTGAGCAGGCAGAAAAAGCCGTCCGAGCAGGTTTGATGCAGAAAAAGCAATTTGAGTTTCTCTCCCAGATCGCCAAAGATTCTAAGATCGTAGTGCAGTAAAAAAGGCCCTTCGGGGCCTTTCGATTTTCTGCTTACTTGCGCTCTAGCGTGAGAAAGGCGAAGTGAATATCGTTTTCGGATCCCGGTACGCGCTCTACCTCTTTCCAGTCGGATGTGTTGGGGATTTCAAAGAAGGTGTCGCCGCCTTCTACATCAATATCAATTTCCGTTACATATAAACGGTCAGCTCTATCGAATCCTTGTTTGAATAACTGTTCTCCACCAATCACAAACACCCTAGGAAACTCAGCAAGCCTAGTGAGTGCCTCGTCTAGCGAGCCCGCAAGCTCTGCGCCTGCAGGCGCATAGTCAGCATTACGGCTGATGACAATATTGCGACGCCCTGGCAATGGACGACCAATAGACTCCCAAGTTTTTCTTCCCATGATGACAGGGTGACCCATGGTGACACGTTTAAAAAACTGGAGGTCGGCTGAAATTTTCCAGGGCATCTGATTGTCTCGGCCAATCACGTGGTTACGTGAACGAGCAACAATCATGGAGATGGCAGGTTGAGTCATAAGAGGGATAAAAAAGAGGCTTAGACAGCTACAGGAGCTTTGATATGGGGGTGAGATTCATAGCCAACGATCTCAAAATCCTCAAACTCATATTCAAAAATGGAGTTCGGTTTGCGCAGGATATTGAGTTTTGGTAACGGGAAAAAATCTCTGGATAGTTGCAAATTAACTTGCTCCAAATGATTGCTATACAAGTGACAATCTCCGCCGGTCCAAATAAAGTCACCTACTTCTAAATTGCATTGTTGCGCCATCATATGGGTCAATAGAGCATAACTAGCAATGTTAAATGGCACACCTAAGAAAATATCCGCACTGCGCTGATAGAGTTGGCAAGAAAGCTTGCCATTGGCAACATAGAACTGAAAGAAAGCATGGCATGGCGCTAATGCCATACGTGGAATATCGGCTACGTTCCACGCAGAGACAATAATGCGACGTGAGTCAGGATTCTTTTTGATGGTCTCAACAACTTCAGAGATCTGATCGATATGCTGACCATTTGGCGCTGGCCATGAGCGCCACTGATAACCATAGATAGGACCAAGATCGCCATCTGGTGCAGCCCATTCATTCCAGATAGAGACACCACGCTCTTTGAGCCAATTATTGTCCGTGCTACCTTTGAGGAACCAGAGCAATTCATAAATGATGGACTTGAGGTGCAACTTCTTGGTTGTCACCATTGGGAAGCCATCCGCCAAATTAAAACGCATCTGATGCCCAAATACAGAGATCGTGCCTGTGCCGGTCCTATCGGACTTTTTGACGCCCTTAGCAAGGACTTCTTTCATGAGATCGTGATATTGGCGCATAGGGTAGTGGTTAAATTAAGTGCTAATTAAGGTGCTAAATACGATTAATTATTTACGAATAGGGATAGCTTACTCGAATGTGGGCGACTCTACCCCAAGGGCTTTATGTAGCTTGGTAGAGGTGGTGGTGTATTGCAGTTGAATCGGCTTTTCTGGGTTTAAATAGGCGGCTGCGGCAAAGGCAGCTAAGGCAGCCTCATGAAAGCCTGACAAAATGAGTTTTTTCTTTCCGGGGTAGATATTGATATCACCTACTGCATAAATACCCAGAATGCTAGTCTGAAATTTTTCAGTATCAACAGCAATCTGCCTGCGGTCTATATCTAAACCCCAGTCGGCGATTGGACCTAATTTTGGAGAGAGTCCAAAGAAGATCAGGAGATCATCTAAAGCCAATGATTGGGTAGCGCCATCAATATCTTCAACGGCAATACTAGTCAACATTCCACTCTGAATTTGAAGTTCGGTAATTTGCCCAATCAGCAATTGAATCTTTCCCCGATCACAGAGTTCGCGCATTTTTGCGATTGACTGGGGCGCTGCCTTAAATTCATTGCGACGATGAATAAGGGTGACGCTTGCTGCAGTATTAGCAAAATACAAGGCCCAATCTAGCGCAGCATCCCCGCCACCACAAATAACGATGCGCTTACCTATGAATTGCTCAGGCTGTTTAACATGATAGAAAACTTGTTGACCAACTAGAGGTTCAATACCCTCAAGATTCAGTAGTCTTGGCTGAAAGGCGCCAACACCAGCCGCAATAAACACCGTTTTGGAGAGAAAGGATTTATTTTCTGAAGTGATTAATAGAAATCGTCCATCTCTTTGTTGTTCAAGGCTAGCCACCTCTTGCCCTAAATAGAATTGGGGTTTAAATGGTTCAATTTGTTTTAGTAGATTACGAACCAGTTCCCGACCAGTGCATACAGGCAACGCAGGAATATCGTAAATCGGTTTATCTGGATAAAGCTCAATGCATTGACCACCAATTTCCGGCAAAGCATCAATGACGTGGGCTTTAATTTCTAGGAGGCCAAGTTCAAAAACTTGAAAGAGTCCCACAGGGCCGGCGCCAATAATGACTGCATCAGCTTCTGTGGGGGAGTGCAAAAGAATTCTCTGATTGAATTAGTGCAATAAATTACCGCACTGATGATTTACTTCACCAACTGATCGAGTTTATTTTTAACGTCTTTCCACTCTTCAGCATCCGGCAGCGCTGCTTTAGATTTGGTGATTGAAGTCCATGATGGTGATAATTCTGCATTGAGCTTAATGAAAGCTTGTTGATCACCCGGCACATCATCTTCCGCATAAATCGCATTTACTGGGCACTCAGGAACACACACTGCGCAATCGATGCACTCGTCTGGATCGATGACTAGAAAATTAGGGCCTTCGCGGAAGCAGTCAACAGGGCATACATCAACACAGTCGGTGTATTTGCAGCGGATGCAGGATTCGGTAACAACGTAAGTCATGATCTTGGTTAATAGACCCCAAAGAGGCGGTTTCTGAGTTGTAAAACCCCAATTTTAGCCGAAATAGCCCCATCTAATTGAGGTAAAGTTCCTCTATGAATACAACGACCAATACCCAAAATAGCAGTGCAAAACCCAAAATCCTCGTCGCTAGGGCTATTTTCCCGGAGGCTTTAGCCAAATTAGAGGAGGCCTTTGAAGTTCGCTCCAATCAAGAAGATGTGATTTTTACGCCCGAGCAGTTACAAAAGGAACTCTCAGGAGTAGTAGGGGCTTTAGTTGCTGGCAGTGAGCGTATTGACGCAGCAGCACTGGCAAATGCCAAGGATTTAAAAGTCGTAGCCAATATCTCAGTGGGCTATAACAACTTTGACGTAACTGCAATTACTGCTGCAGGAATCATGGCGACCAACACTCCAGATGTCCTGACTGACACTACAGCTGATTTTGGTTTTGCTTTATTGATGGCAACCGCTAGAAGAATTACCGAGTCAGAGCATTGGGTAAGAGCCGGTCATTGGGATAAATGGTCGATTGTGAATAACCCACTTGGTATGGACTTGCATCACAGTACGGTTGGCATTATTGGGATGGGGCGCATTGGTCAAGGTATTGCAAAACGCGCGCTGGGATTTGGGATGAATGTGATTTATCACAATCGCAGCCGTTTATCTGAAGCTGATGAAAAAACCTATGGTGCAAAGTATGTTTCTAAAGAAGAGTTATTGCGCACGGCTGATCACGTTGTCTTGGTTTTGCCATACACACCAGAGAGTCATCACACCATAGGCGCCAAAGAAATTGCGCTTATGAAACCCACGGCAACCCTGATTAATATTGCTCGCGGTGGCATTGTGGATGACTTGGCATTAGCTCAAGCATTGAAAGAGAAAAAGATTTTTGCTGCTGGCTTAGATGTTTTTGAGGGTGAGCCTAAAGTTCATCCAGAATTATTGAAGCTAAGTAATGTCGTGCTAGCGCCGCATATCGCTAGCGCAACAGAGAAGACCCGCAGAGCCATGGTGGATTTAGCAATTGAGAATGTCATAGCGGCACTATCTGGAAAAAAACCACCAAGCTTGATTAATACGGAAGTTTTTAAAGGCTAGTTCAATCGCGAGTAGTTCTGGTAATCCACAAAATAAAAATGCCGAGATAGCTCGGCATTTTTATTAAATCTAGTGAGGCTAAAAATTATTCAGCTTCAATTTCTTCTGGGAGCTCGCGCAGTGCAAGTTCAATACCGCCAAATTTTCCTGCAACCCAGTTATAGACCTTGCAGGCTATCCACAGTAAACCAAAGCCTAGTAAAGCATTGAGAATCAAGGCAGACAGAACCGTAAAACCAGGAATGGCGCCATCACGAATAAAGGCAACAAATAAAGCCAGCAAAACGATTGGCACCGAGAAGCATAAATAAACCAAAACAAGTGTTTTGGCCGTATGGGTTGGATCGAGGAAGGCGAGTTCTTTTTTGGTGAGTTTCATGATGGTGCAATCTTAAATCAGTCCATCAAAAAGTGCTATATCTACCCACTCACCAGCGGCAATATTTTCTTGATCATGACCCAAGATGACAAAGCAGTTTGCCTCGCTCATGGATCGCAAAATGCCTGCACCTTGGCTACCCGTGAGCCTTACGCTGGGCTTGCCAGCTGAGTTGCGACCAAGAATGGCGCGCTGGAATTCTGTGCGACCTGGTTTTTTCCGAATTGGGGTTTCTGAGATAGCTTGTAGAACTGGAACCTCTGTTTGGCTGGCGCCATTGAGTTGCAATAAAGCGCTACGAACAAATTGATAAAAGGTCACCATGACCGCCACAGGGTTGCCTGGCAGGCCGAAGAATAAGGTTCTGCTCTCGGCGGTCTTGCTAGGGACTGCTCTAAGTGTTCCAAATGCCATTGGACGACCTGGGCGCATCGCAATTTTCCAGAAGCCAACATCCCCGAGTTCTTGCATGATTTGTTTTGTGAAATCCGCTTCGCCAACGGACACTCCGCCCGAAGAGATGAGCACATCAGCTTTTGAGGCTGCATCAATAAAGGCGTTCTTAAGTGAGACGGGGTCGTCACGCACAATACCGCAATCAATAATCTCAAGGTTGAGGCGATTGAGTAGACCAGTCAAGCTATAGCGATTGCTGTCATAAATACTTCCAGCATCCAAAGTTTGACCCAAAGAACGAAGTTCGTTGCCCGAAGACAGAATCGCCACTTTCAGTTTGCGCTTGACTTGCAAGCTGCTTATTCCGAGTGAAGCAGCCAAACCCAAATCCGATGGTCGCAATAATCTTCCAGCTGCAATGGCCGCTCTCCCTTTTTGTAAATCTTCGCCACGCAGGCGGCGATTCTCGCCAGCTTTTAGTTGCTTGGCATTGAAGCTAATATGCTCTGCGTCAAGCTTAGTCGTAAATTCCTGAGGGATGACCGTATCGCAATCACTTGGCATCACGGCGCCAGTCATGATCTTGAGGCATTCACCACTGGCAATTTTTCCTGTGTGGGGTTGGCCAGCTAGGGCTGTACCCACAACGCGTAGGCTGATTTCTGCTTGACTATCGTCTAGGCATTTGCCATTAAAAGCAAAGCCATCCATGGCGGAGTTATCTGTAGCTGGCACGTCGATCGGTGAGAGCAAGTCTTGCGCAAGAATGCGATTAATAGCTTGATCAAGGGGAACGGTGTCAATGGCATCGGGACGATTGATAGCTTGATCTTCTTGCAAAAGCGTATTCACTAGGTCGGCTATCGCCTTACGCGCTTCATCTACATGAAGTGATGAGGTGAGTAATATTGGATCATTAGGAGATTGACTCATGATGAAGCCTCAAGAGACTGCAATTCTTCTGGGGTATTGGCATTTGCAAAAGCTTGGGCGTTATCGAAGATGACTGTTCCACTTTTTAGTTCTTTGAACCAGCGATCAATTTTGAGATCACCTTTATCTAAAAAAGAAATTAAAGAGTCTTGTAAGTTGGCACGCATTAAACAAAAAACGGGTTGCGCCCAAACCTTGCCATCAGCCTCTTTGCTAGATGTGTAGACTAAATCTAAATTTGCTTGCTCTAGCTCGCTAGCGAGTTTGGTAGCTAAATCCTCGGGAAATAAAGGGGAGTCGCATGGTGTCGTCAGTAAGTATGGGGTCTTGCAGTTTTTGAGTCCCATCAAGAAGCCCGCGAGTGGGCCTGAGAAGTCAGGAGTCTCGTCCATGATCACCGGGTAACCATAAACGGCGTACTTAGTGATATTGCGATTGGCATTAATCAGGATGGGCCCAACCTGCGCTTTGAGTCGCTGGATAGTCGTCTCAATTAAAGGTTTTCGATGAAAAGGAATGAGTCCTTTATCAATACCGCCCATGCGTTGTGCTCGACCACCAGCTAGTATCAAGCCTGTAATTTGTTCAGCCGAAATCATTAGCCACCTATGTAAGACATTTCAACTTTGCGACCACCTGTTGATTGATCGGCAGTGTGTGAGCCGCGAATTTCTGAATAGTGATCATCGCGGGTAGACCAAGTGTTCATGATGGCATTGGCAATTTCTAAATCACTTTTGCCAGAGCGCAGTAGTGTTTTGAAATCAAATCCTGAATTTGCAAATAAGCACAAATACATTTGACCATCTGTAGAAATTCTGGCGCGAGTGCATTCATGACAAAAGGTTTGAGTGACGCTGGATATCACCCCAATTTCGCCTGAGTCATCTTGATATCGCCAGCGTTGCGCTACTTCACCTGTATAGTTTGGCTCAGCTGATACCAATGGAAATACTTGATTGATTCGAGCAATGACTTCTTTCGAGGGAAGTACTGCTGTCATGTCCCAGCCATTCGAGCTGCCCACATCCATGAATTCAATAAAGCGCAAAATGATGCCGCTGCCTTTGAAGTGCTTGGCCATTGCAACGATCTCGTGATCGTTCGTACCTTTCTTCACAACCATATTAACTTTGATGTTTTTAAATCCTGCTTCTTGTGCTGCGGCAATACCATCTAAAACATCGGCAACAGGAAAATCCACATCATTCATTTGTCTGAAGACGGCATCATCCAAGCCATCAAGACTTACAGTGAGTCTTTGTAAGCCCGCTGCTTTAAGTGCTGCAGCCTTCTTTCGCAAAATACTGCCATTGGTTGTTAAGGTTAAATCTAATGGATTGCCTGCTGGAGTCCGAATGGTTGCTAGCATTTCAATAAGCACTTCTAAATTTTTGCGCAGCAGAGGTTCGCCACCAGTCAAACGAATTTTTTCAACACCTAAGTCAGAGAAAATAGTTGTGAGGCGCGTAATTTCTTCGAAGCTTAATAATTCTTTGTGAGCCAGGTAAGGATAGTTTTGATCAAATACTTCCTTAGGCATGCAGTAGGTGCAGCGGAAATTACAACGATCAGTTACCGAGATGCGGAGATCGCGTAAAGGTCGACCTCGGGTGTCTTTGGTTTGACCATGAGGGGCGCGCAATTCTGTGCCGATGCTTGGCAAAAGACCTTTGCCTTCATCAATACGAATAGGAATAACTTTGGATGGGTTGGGAATTGCTTTTTCGACCATATCCCCAATTATGGCGTTGAAACCCGCTTTCTGCCAAACCGCCCAATTTCCTTTTGGGATATCGGGCGGATTAGAGAAAAGTTAGGGCATTGACCGCTTTAGATCTCTTAAACGGTTTTTTCTTGACCGCCAGTTTCCACTAAGACCATCGGACCTTCTGGAAGTGTTGCAGCTGGTTTAGGTGTACGCCCTAAATGATGAGCAACGGTTTCCGTCTGAATTTGTGTTTGTACTTCTGCATGTTTAGATGCATCAGTAGCAACCCAAACCATACCAGCAGATTGCACTACGCTATGAAGCGGAGTTTCTTCAAGTGCTTGGAAAGCCACTTTTGGAAGCTCTGGCACAGGCTTAGTGATCACTTCAATAGAAGTTGTGGCGACAGCTACTGTTTGAGCAGATGACGGAGCATTTTGCTCGGAGCGAGATTCACGTGGTGGACGTGAGGAGCGCTCAGAGCGTCCTTGCCTCTGACCTGCAGGCTTGGTATTGCTAAAGCTGTTCACAATGTTCTGAATGGGCATGCTTGCAGACGCACCGGCCATTCCTACGGGAGGTCCTCTAAATGGGCTAGCAGATGCAGTGGATGCTTCTGGAGATGCGCTACCATTTTCAGAACGCTCGCCACGGTCACCGCGATCATTACGATTGCGTCCACGACCACGACGATTGCGTCCACGACCACGACGCTCTTCACCATCAGCACCAGTAGCAACTTCATTGCCAAGTGCAGCCTCTGTTGCAGGTGTTACTGCTGCAGCGTTAGCCTGGTTGGCTTGATTACGGTTTGCATTGTGCTCAGGCTTTGGACTGTTTTGATTGCCTTGGTTACGATTACCGTTGCGATTGTTACCGTTACGATTATTGGAGCCTTCAGTATTTGCACCATCTGCAGCGTTAGCAGCAGGGCGCTCACCACGGCGATTGCGTCCACGGTTGCGGTCACGGTTGTTGCTATTGCGACCCTGATTGCGCCCACGATTACCACTTGTTGCTGGTTTATCTTCTGCTGCAGGTGAAGACGAGAAGAGTTTTTTAATAAAACCAAAGAAACCACCAGAGCTCTCAGAAGTAGTCTTTTCTG
This sequence comes from Polynucleobacter sp. MWH-UH19D, assembly GCF_040409795.1. NCBI lineage: Bacteria > Pseudomonadati > Pseudomonadota > Betaproteobacteria > Burkholderiales > Burkholderiaceae > Polynucleobacter > Polynucleobacter sp. MWH-UH19D. The sequence goes on from NZ_CP099571.1 coordinate 430,404, forward strand.
CGCGCGCAGGGCGTGGCTGACCAATTGGTGCCGGTTGTGTTGGGGTGATGCCCTTAACAGCAGCCTCTGGACGCACTTTGATATCCGCATCCTTGCGACTTACAGTCGTGTCGGTCTCTAATTCACGCGCAGCTTCTTCGGCCATCACATAGCTGGCTTTTTGATCATCTAAGCGAGGATCATCATGGCGTAAGCGCTCAAGTTTGTAATGTGGTGTTTCCAAATGTTTGTTTGGAACTAAAAGAACATTCACTTTGAAGCGGGTTTCGATCTTGATCACTTCAGCACGTTTCTCATTCAAGAGGAATGCAGCCACTTCAACTGGCACCTGCGTATGAATCGCCGCAGTGTTTTCTTTCATAGCCTCTTCTTGAATGATGCGCAGTACTTGCAATGCAGAAGATTCAGCATCACGAATATGACCAGTGCCATTACAACGTGGGCAGGTTACGTGGCTACCTTCAGAGAGTGCAGGACGTAAACGTTGGCGTGACATTTCCATCAAACCAAACTTCGAGATCTTGCCCATTTGTACGCGGGCGCGATCATGACGCAGGGCATCGCGTAAGCGATTCTCCACATCTTTCTGCGCCTTGCTTGATTCCATGTCAATGAAGTCAATCACAATCAAACCACCCAAGTCACGCAGACGTGCTTGACGTGCGATTTCATCGGCGGCTTCTAAATTGGTACGAGTAGCAGTCTCTTCAATATCAGAACCACGGGTTGCACGAGCGGAGTTGACGTCTACAGAAACCAGTGCCTCTGTATGGTCGATCACAATTGCGCCACCAGATGGCAATGGAACAGTACGTGAGTACGCAGTTTCGATCTGATGCTCGATTTGGAAGCGAGAAAAGAGCGGCACATCATCGTGATAACGTTTTACTCTTGGCAAGTTATCCGGCATCACGACTGACATGAAAGCAGCGGCTTGCTCATAGATATCATCGGTATCGATCAAAATCTCGCCGATATCTGGCTGGAAGTAATCACGGATTGCGCGAATGACTAAGCTAGATTCAAGGTAAATGAGTAGCGGGGCGGAATTGCCTTTAGCAGCCTCATCAATTGCTTTCCATAGTTGGAGGAGGTAGCTTAAGTCCCACTGCAATTCAGTGGCGTCACGTCCAATGCCTGCTGTTCGGGCGATGATGCTCATCCCTTCAGGCACTTCCAATTGAGCCATCGCCTCACGGAGTTCTTGACGGTCTTCACCTTCAATGCGACGAGAAACGCCGCCTCCACGTGGATTGTTTGGCATCAATACTAAGTAACGTCCAGCAAGGGAGATAAAGGAGGTCAATGCGGCACCTTTTTGGCCGCGCTCTTCTTTTTCTACCTGAACAATGATTTCTTGACCTTCACGCAGGGCATCCTTAATAGAAGCGTTGCGAACATCAATACCTTCCTTGAAATAGGCTCTGGCAACTTCTTTAAATGGCAAGAAGCCATGACGCTCTTCACCATAATTGACAAAGCAGGCCTCAAGGGAGGGCTCAATGCGGGTAATGACACCTTTGTAAATATTGCCTTTGCGCTGTTCGCGACCGGCAGCTTCGATATCGATATCGATTAGTTTTTGGCCATCGACGATGGCAACGCGCAACTCTTCTTGTTGAGTTGCATTAAATAACATGCGTTTCATAACACTCTCCTGTTGGGGAGGTGGAAGTAAGCGCGCTGCGTTAGGTGACAGATTAAATGCCGCTTTGGGCTAGGCCTATAGCGGTGTATGAGTGTGGAACATGCAAATCTAGGCACTTTTTTGCCCAGTTCACCCAGTTAACGGTTGGTTAAATCGGTGCCACACTTGACGATCGCCGCAGAGACCTCCTTTAGGTCATCAATGCAGGCGCGCGCCTGAAAACTGTCTTCTAATCGCGGGTCGCGGCATACGGCACACCAACCCTGCGCCTCATTCAACAGGGGAGGGGCAACCCCGGGAGTCTATTTAAGGGCGACTCCAAGCTCCAATATTCATACCGAAGTTCGGTAGGGATCTAGTCAAAAATCGGCTAGAGCGTTGATTATACGGCACAAGTTGAATCAGAATGGGGTATTGTTGAGTCCCTTGGCGCCTTTTTTGGGGTGGCCAGAGAAATAAACCATGAAATCCAACCCAGTTTCCAAGCCTAGCGCAGCCCAAGCTCGATCTCCAGCCGCAGTCCATTTACAGACTATTGGCCCAGAAGAGGCTGGACAACGTCTAGATAACTATTTGCTGCGTTGGGCAAAAGGAGTCCCCAAAAGTCACGTTTACCGGATTATTCGCTCGGGCGAGGTGCGGGTAAATAAGAAGCGCGCAGAACCAACCACTCGTCTGGTTGAGGGTGATGTGGTCCGAGTGCCCCCTGTCAGAATTGCTGAGCCAGCGCAAATGGCTAGCGTTAATGCTGCGCAAACCAAGTCACGTGCCCATGCTTATTTAGACAAAATGCCAGTTTTGTTTGAGGATGAGGCGCTTTTAATTGTGGACAAGCCATCAGGGCTCGCAGTCCATGGTGGGTCTGGAATTGCTTTGGGGGTCATTGAGACTCTGCGGATCGCTCGCCCAGAACTGAAATTTTTGGAATTGGTGCATCGTCTAGATAGAGACACTTCTGGAGTGCTATTGCTAGCTAAAAAACGTAGCGCTTTAGTGGAGTTGCATCGTCAGATACGTGAAAACCAAACAGATAAGCGCTATTACTTGCTTGCCCATGGTGAAATTAAACAGGGTGCGCAGGTGATGCAACTTAAATATCCACTGCATAAATACTTGTTGGCCAATGGTGAGCGCCGAGTGCGCGTTGATCCTGAGGGCTTGCCAAGTCATACCGCTTTACGAGTGACTAAAGTGATGCAGCGAGATGATGCTGCGATAACTTTGGCAGAGGCCCAATTAAAAACAGGCCGCACACATCAAATTCGAGTGCATCTTCAAAAATTAGGACACGCTATTTTGGGTGACGATAAATACGGCTTTGAAGATCGAGATAAGCAGATCAAGTCTAAGCGTCTGTATTTGCATGCGCATCTTGCTGGTTTTACGCATCCACGGACTGGTGAGAAGATGCGCATTGAATCACCTATTCCAGCAGAATTTACCGCCATGATGAAAACCTTTGAGCAAGTAAATAGTATTCAAGAATGACGTCAACAGAAAAAATCGAGAAATCTGAAAAAGCCGATCGTCGTTATGACCTGATTGTTTGGGATTGGGACGGAACCATCATGGATTCCACACCAACCATCGTGCATTGCATTCAGCAAGCATGCCGCGACTTAGGATTTAAAGAGCCTGATGATACTTTGGCAAGCTCTGTGATCGGTTTAGGAATTCAAGATTCTTTACGCAGGGCGGTTCCATGGATTGAGCCCCGACATTTTCAGCAATTAACAGATCGTTTTCGTTATCACTATTTGGCGAAAGACCATGAATTGGATTTATTCGTTGGTATTCGTGAGCTCTTAGAGGAGTTAAAAGCAGATCAGTTTTTATTGGGTGTCGCTACAGGTAAGTCACGAGTGGGACTGAATCGATCGTTAAATCATCATCAAATTGGACACCTCTTTCATGAGACGAGAACCGCTGACGAATCGTTTTCTAAGCCCCACCCAGCAATGTTGCTTGAGTTATCGGACGTGACCCAAGTGCCAACACGGCGCATGCTCATGATTGGCGATACCACTCATGATTTGGATATGGCAGCCAATGCTGGGGTTGATGCAATTGCGGTGACCTATGGTGCGCATCCACCAGATACCCTCAAGGCATCGCCATCATTGGCACATGTCGATGATGTTGCTCAGTTATCGCAGTGGCTAAAAGATAATGTTTGGCTTACGAACTAAGTAAGCAAGAAGATCAATAAGACAGATTAATGCAGCAAAAAGCATAATGATGGAAATTCGAGGGAAGCAAGATGGAAAATAATTCAAATCCAAATTGGGAGCGCCAAGCGCTTGAGCACTTACTTTTAGAAAATCTTAAAGAGACTCGTAAGGCTCGTCGCTGGAAGGCGATATTACGAGTGCTAACACTCTTGGTAATCGTTGCAGTACTCTTTGCGGTATTTGATTTTCATTTGCCTGGTCGCGGCATGAGTGTTGATAGACATACTGCCTTAGTAACCTTAGAAGGAGAAATTTCTTCAAGCACCATGGCTAACGCAATGGATATCAATTCTTCATTGGTATCCGCCTTTGAAAATGTCCATAGTGCTGGTGTAGTTCTACGTATCAATAGTCCAGGTGGTTCTCCTGTACAAGCGGGGATGATTAATGATGAGATTCATCGCTTGCGCAAGCTCTATCCAAACAAACCTTTTTATGTAGTTGTTGAGGATATTTGTGCCTCTGGTGGCTACTATGTCGCAGTAGCGGCTGATCAAATATTGGTAGACAAGGCAAGCCTAGTTGGGTCGATCGGTGTAATTATGGAAGGCTTTGGGTTCACTGGGCTTATGGATAAGTTGGGCGTAACTCGTCGCATGATTACTGCAGGCTCAAATAAAGGCATGCTCGATCCATTTAGCAAAGAAGAGCCGAAACAGGTTGAGATGGTGAAGACAATGATCGATGAGATTCATCAACAATTTATTCAGGTAGTGAAAGAGGGTAGAGGCTCGCGTTTAAAAGATGCTCCTGAATTATTTTCTGGGCGCATTTGGAATGGCGAGCAAGCTGTTAAGCTTGGTTTGGTTGATGGCTATGGCACAGTCGATTCGGTTGCACGTGATATTTTCAAGGCCCCTGATGTACTTGACTACACCATGAAAGAGAATTTTGCGGAGCGTGTTGCAAAACGCTTTGGTGCTGAAGCAGGTGCCGCTGCAGGTAAAGCTCTAGTGAAGACACCCGATCTTAAGTAAGCAACTGAGTTAAATAGCTAGAGAATTTCAGTAATTAAATCTAGGCCAATAGTAGAAATACCGTTGGCCTATTTTGTAATGATGCACAGGCAGCCTCATTCGGATAGCGTTTACGCCACTCAGCAATCGATAAAGTGGCAATCATTTCTGAGGGCAAACTCAAATCCACTCCAAGACAAAGCTGTGTTTGTGGCGACAGTGAGTTGATGCAAGCCATGAGCATTGCAGTATTGCGATAAGGAGTTTCAATCCAAATTTGAGTCTGCTGTAGTTTGCGGGATTCTGTTTCTAGTTGTTTCAGCTTGCTTGTGCGTTCATGCACGTCATGAGGCAGGTACCCTTGGAATGCAAATCGTTGACCATTCAAGCCGCTTGCCATTAAGCCAAGCAAGATTGAGCTAGGACCTACAAGCGGTTTGACTTGGGCACCCAGTTTATGGGCAGCAAGCACGAGCTCTGCGCCTGGATCAGCTACACCAGGAACGCCAGCTTCTGACATCAAGCCCATATCGTTGCCAGCTAGCAGTGGTTTTAATAAATCAGCAGGCTTGATTGAGTCGCCATACTTTGCATTGCGCGCGGCACCACGCCACTCACTCATATGCATTTCTTGAATGGTGCAAGCAAGCGGCGAAGCGCTATCTATTGCTTTTAAAAGCGCGCGCGCGGTCTTTGCATCTTCGACGATCCAGTGTTTGAGTTTGGATGCACAGGCAATTGTTTCGGCAGGCAAAACCCAAGGCAATTGTTCGATGCGACCCTCATTACCTAAAGTGTTGGGAACCAAGAAAAGTGTGCCAAGTTTTGCCATGAATAATTTGTTGGATTGCTTGCTATGCGACTTACTTCTTGGGCGGTATTGCAAAACCTGCATCACGCAATAAGCCTGTTAGCGCAATGAGAGGAAGGCCGATGAGGGCGGTAGGATCATCGCTTTTGATGTACTCCAGTAAGCTGATGCCTAAACCTTCAGACTTGGCGCTGCCTGCGCAGTCATAAGGCTCTTCCGCGAGTAGGTAGTTTTCTAAAACTGCATCTGGTAGTTTGCGAAAACACACTTCAGTGGGAACGCTTAGCGTCGTTTGCGTATCACCTTTCATTAAACATAAAGCAGTGTGAAACGTCACTACTTGCCCGCGCATTAATTGCAATTGCGCCATGGCTCTCTCAAAGTTGCCTGGTTTGCCAATCGCTGCACCGCAAAGATCGGCAACTTGGTCAGAACCGATTACCCAAGCTTCTGGATGTTGTTTGGCAACAGCCTCTGCTTTTGCATGTGCAAGACGCTTTGCTAACTCCAGTGTGCTTTCACCAGTTAGCGCGGTTTCATCAACTTTTGGAGAAATTACTTCAAAGGGAATGCGAAGACGAGTTAGTAGCTCACGACGATATGCCGAAGTGGACGCCAAAATCAGTGATGGGTTTTTGGAAGTGTTGGTGGTTTGACTCATTGCTGCGTATTTTCAACGGACTGCGGCAGAAAGGAAAGCGATAAAGAAAAGAAGAAATCAAGAAAAGAAGAAATCTGCGGGGGAACTTGCACGCAGCTTTTAACTCTCTTGATTTAGACTGACGCCATGGATCGAAATCACGTTTTACCTCAAGTTCAATTGTCTGCAGAGCCAAATGCTTTGCGGCGGGTTGATTTTTGTGCCCCTCAGTCCTACAGAGGTGCTGGTTTTTTAAGCATTTCAGACTTACCAAGGGTGGCAGAAGAGGTATCCACTGTTCAAACTGGGGATGGCTTTAATTGGGATATTCAAACTCACTTTGAGCATTTTCCTGGTAGTGAGCCCCATCAAATTATGGAGTTAGCTATAAAAGGCAGGCTGCATTTGACTTGCCAGCGCTGTTTACAGGGCTGTGCGGTCGATCTAGACGAAAAACGCCGCTTTATTTTCTTGGCGACAGAATCCCAGGCGGATGACTATCCGCTTGAAGATGAGGAACAGGAGCCCTTAGTGGCTAGCCAGCAATTTAATCTCCTAGAGACTATTGAAGATGAGATTTTGCTTTCTATCCCCTTGATTCCTAAGCATCCCGAGGGATTTTGTGAGCCTCATGCACCGGTTTTCGGGGAGGGTGATGGCGATGAAGCCCTAGCTGAGCGCGAAAATCCCTTTAACGTCTTGAAAAATATGAAGAAAAACTGAGAGTAATGCTTAAAAATAGGGTGTTGTTTCAAGCTCTGTTTGCAGATAAATCAAGCATTTAGACGCTTTTTCGTGCTAGAATGACGCCTTGCTTAGGAGTTCATTATGGCCGTTCAACAAAATAAAAAATCACCATCCAAACGTGGCATGCATCGTGCGCACGACTTTTTGACCGCACCTGCCACGGCTGTTGAAGCCACAACTGGTGAGGCACATTTGCGCCACCACATCTCACCTAACGGCTACTACCGTGGTCGTAAAGTAGTTAAAACTAAAAACGACTAATTTTTAGTCCAAATAGATCGAAGCGGCTCACTTACAGCCGCTTTTTTCTTAGATAAATCACTTGTAGCAATCAATGAGTTTATGAGCATTACTCTTGCTATTGATGCCATGGGCGGAGATCATGGAGTTGTCGTGACGGTTCCCGCTGCATGCGACTTTTTAGAAAAGCACGCCGATGTCAATATCGCCCTAGTTGGTGATCCGGAATTGATTCAGCAAGTTTTAAGCAAGTCTTCTAAGGCTCCGACGGAGCGCATTCAAATTATTCCTGCTAGTGAAGTGGTGTTGATGGATGATCCCATTGAAGTTGCTTTGCGTCGTAAAAAAGACTCTTCCATGCGTGTGGCCATTGAGCAGGTAAAAGAGGGTGTTGCAGATGCTGTGATTTCTTCTGGCAATACTGGTGCACTTATGGCGATTTCTCGCTACATACTTAAAACACTTGATGGCGTTGATCGCCCTGCGATTGCGACAGCAATTCCGAATGAGTTGGGGCGCGGTACCACCATGTTGGATTTGGGCGCGAACGCAGACTGCGAGCCTATGCATTTGCTGCAGTTTGCCCAGATGGCTAATGTGATGGTTCAAGTGGTGGATGGCAAACAAAATCCTTCGATTGGCTTGCTAAATATTGGTGAAGAAGTGATTAAAGGTAATGAAGTGGTTAAGCAAACCAGTGAATTACTGCGCCAAAGTAATTTGAATTTCTACGGTAATGTAGAAGGCAATGATATTTTTAAAGGCACCACGGATATTGTGGTGTGTGATGGCTTTGTTGGTAATGTCGTACTCAAGGCTAGCGAAGGTCTAGCCAAAATGATGAGCGGCATGATTCGTGAAGAATTTAATCGTTCTTTATTAACCAAATTGATGGCAATTTGTGCAATGGTGCCTTTGCTGCGCGTTCGCAAACGGGTTGATCATCGTCGCTATAACGGTGCGGTATTGTTAGGCTTGCGTGGTTGTGTGATTAAAAGTCATGGTTCAGCCGATCGTTTTGCGTTTGGCTTTGCATTAGATCGTGCTTATGAGGCGGCTAAAAATCGCATGGTTGAACGCATTGCTGCAGCCTTTGTTGCGGAGACAACGATATGAGTATTTATGCAAGAGTAGCTGGCACAGGAAGCTATCTTCCAGAGCAACGCCTAACTAATCAAGATTTGGTTGAGCGCCTTGCTAAATCCGGTTTAGAGACAAGTGATGAGTGGATTACCACTCGTAGCGGAATTTCTGCGCGCCACTTTGCTGCAGAAAATGAATTAACCAGTGATTTAGCTGTAAAGGCGGCACAGGCTGCTTTGAGTAGTGCTGGAATTACTTCATCTGATTTAGATCTCATCATCTTGGCTACCTCCACCCCTGATCATTTGGGCGGTTTTCCAAGTACGGCTTGTGTAGTGCAAGATAAGTTGGGCGCTCACACCGCTTGTGCAGCGTTTGATGTGCAGGCTGTATGTGCAGGGTTTACTTATGCACTGGCGACAGCAGATGCTTTTATTCGTGCCGGCTCTTATAGGAAAGTGTTGGTGATTGGCGCTGAGACTTTCTCTCGAATCCTGAATTTCCAAGATCGTGGAACTTGCGTATTGTTTGGAGATGGTGCTGGCGCAGTAGTGCTTGAAGCTTCAAATGAAGCTGGCATTCTTTCCACAGCATTACACGCAGATGGAAGTCAACGAGATATCTTGTGTGTACCGGGACGTTCTGGTAATGGCGCAGTGCATGGTTCACCATTTATGACCATGGACGGCCAAGCAGTTTTCAAGCTAGCTGTAAAAGTATTAGAGCAAGTTGCTCATGAAGTTTTAGAAAAAGCAAAACTAAAGCCAGAACAAATCGACTGGTTAGTTCCTCATCAGGCGAACATTCGCATTATGGAAGGCACTGCTAAAAAAATGGGAATGTCCATGGATAAAGTCATTGTGACAGTTCATGAGCATGGCAATACTTCAGCAGCCTCTATTCCATTGGCTTTAGATGTTGGTGTGCGCTCTGGTCAAATCAAACGAGGACAGCATCTTTTATTGGAAGGTGTTGGCGGTGGTTTTGCTTGGGGTGCAGTTGCTCTCAAATATTAAGTCCTTGAATATCTAATTCTTCTATTTCCTTTATTTTTGTAAATTTCACTTATGACATTCGCATTCGTATTTCCAGGCCAAGGATCACAATCAGTGGGTATGCTCAATTCAATTTCTGAGCGTCCTGAAGTCCGTGCAATATTACAAGAGGCTTCTGAAGCGCTAGGTGAGGATGTGGCAAAACTCATTGCCGAAGGCCCAGCAGAAGCGCTTGCTTTAACAACCAACACTCAACCAGTGATGTTGACTGCTGCGGTAGCCTTTTATCGTGCTTGGCTAGCTGCGGGTGGTGCTACACCTAGGGTCATGGCGGGCCATAGCTTGGGTGAGTACTCTGCTTTGGTTGCGTCAGGAGTAATTTCTTTTAAAGACGCTGTTCCATTGGTGCGTTTTCGCGCTGAAGCAATGCAAACTGCGGTTCCAGTAGGTACTGGCGGTATGGCGGCAATTTTGGGTTTGGATGATGCGGTTGTGATCAAGGTTTGCGCTGAAGCAAGCGCAGCTTCTGGAGGTGTGGTTGAGGCAGTGAACTTTAACGCACCAGGGCAGGTAGTTATTGCTGGAGCAAGTGATGCGGTAGCTAAAGCATGTGAATTGTTAAAGGCTGCTGGCGCTAAACGTGCGTTGCCTTTGCCAGTATCTGCACCATTTCACTCTTCTTTATTACAGCCTGCTTCTGAAAAGCTAAAAGGGTACTTGGAGAATATCGAATTCAAGACGCCAACGATTCCAGTGATTAATAACGTTGATGTTGAAATCCTGAATGATCCTGTTGCGATTAAAGATGCATTAGTGCGTCAGGCAGCTAAACCAGTGCGCTGGCAAGAAACTATTCAGGCAATGGCTGCCCAAGGCATTGCGCAAGTCGTTGAATGCGGTCCTGGAAAAGTATTGGCTGGTCTTACAAAGCGCATTAACGATCAAGTGACTGGTATTCCAGTATTTGATGAGGCGAGCCTGAATGAAGTGCTTGCCACCGTAAAATAAGTTTGACCAAATAAACGAAATAAAAACAAAATACAAGTACAACCACAACTATAACTACGGAACACAAATATGAATCTCGACTTAAGTGGACAAATTGCTTTAGTAACTGGAGCCTCACGTGGTATTGGTCAGGCAGTGGCAGATGAGTTGGTGAAGTGTGGTGCAAAAGTCATTGGCACAGCCACCACTGCTGAGGGTGCTAAAGCAATTGATCAGAGATTAAAACCTTCTGGTGGCGCCGGATTGGCATTGAATGTCACTGCGCCAAATGCATGTGAAGAGATTATTGACCAGATTGTTAAAGAATTTGGTGGTATCAATATATTGGTGAACAATGCTGGCATCACTCGTGACAACTTAGCTATGCGCATGAAGTCTGAAGAGTGGACCGACGTGATTGATACAAACTTAAGTGCAGTGTTTCGTTTGTCTCAAGCAGTATTGCGCCCAATGATGAAGGCGCGCGCTGGTCGCATTATCAATATCACTTCGATTGTTGGCCACATGGGAAATCCAGGTCAAGCGAATTACGCTGCAGCTAAATCTGGTGTTTCTGGAATGACTCGTGCACTTGCGCGTGAAATTGGTAGTCGTAATATCACTGTCAATTGCGTAGCGCCTGGATTTATTGATACCGATATGACCCGCGCTTTGAGTGAAGAACAGCAAAATGCACTAAAAGTAAACATTCCATTGGCCCGTTTAGGTAGCCCAGAAGATGTAGCTCAAGCAGTAGCGTTTTTAGCCTCTCCAGCTGCTGGTTATATTACGGGTAATACCCTACACATCAATGGCGGACTCTATTTAGCCTAACGGCAAAGCATGGATTTAGTCATTTTTTGGCGGTTTTGCTAATTCGGTCCGCCAAACTGATAAAATCCTTTTCATCGTTTTTTTACAACCCTTGGGGGACTTAATGGACAACATCGAACAACGCGTTAAGAAAATCGTCGCTGAGCAATTGGGCGTCGCTGAAGGAGATATCAAAAATGAATCTTCTTTTGTGAATGACCTAGGCGCTGACTCTCTTGACACTGTTGAGCTGGTAATGGCTTTGGAAGATGAATTCGGTATCGAAATTCCTGATGAGGAAGCCGAAAAAATCACCACAGTTCAGCTCGCGATCGACTTCGCTAAATCAAAAGCTCAGGGTTAATTCCCGAGTTTAGGTATTACTGTGTCAGCATCAAAGGGCCGACGCCGGGTTGTAGTTACCGGCCTTGGCCTCATCTCACCTGTTGGTAATTCTGTTGATGTAGCTTGGTCTAATTTGCTTGCGGGCAAATCAGGCATTGCGACCATCACCAAGTTTGACCACGCTCCACTAAGCGTTCATTTCGCTGGAGAGGTGAAAGATTTCAATGTCGAAGAATATGTTTCTGCCAAAGAGGCACGCCATATGGATACATTTATCCATTACGGCATCGCTGCTGGCACACAAGCTATTCGCGATAGCGGTATAGAGGTTAATGAACAAAACGCTGAGCGTATCGGCGTGATGGTGGGTTCAGGCATTGGCGGTTTGCCAATGATTGAAGAGACAGGTGCTGAGCTCTTGGCTCGCGGCCCTCGTCGCATTTCCCCATTCTTTGTTCCTGGCTCCATCATCAATATGATTTCTGGGCACCTCAGCATTTTGTTTGGCCTCAAAGGTCCAAACGTTGCTGCGGTTACAGCATGTACGACTGGATTGCACAGTATTGGTTTGGCTGCGCGTTTGATTCAGTATGGTGATGCTGATGTCATGATTGCTGGCGGTGCAGAGTCCACAATTTCCGCATTAGGTGTTGGCGGCTTTGCTTCAGCAAGAGCACTTTCTACACGTAACGATGACCCAGCGACCGCATCTCGTCCTTGGGATAAGGACCGTGATGGATTTGTCCTTGGCGAAGGTGCTGGTGTTTTAGTACTTGAAGAGTACGAACACGCCAAAGCACGGGGCGCAAAAATTTACTGTGAGTTACGTGGTTTTGGTATGAGTGGTGATGCGTACCATATGACAGCTCCCAATATGGATGGTCCACGTCGTTGCATGGTGAATGCGATGCGCGATGCTGGCTTAAATCCGGATCAAATTCAGTATGTAAATGCCCACGGCACTTCAACCCCTTTGGGCGACAAGAATGAAACCGAAGCAATCAAAGCTGCATTGGGTGACCATGCTAAGAAGACTTTGATTAACTCAACCAAGTCAATGACAGGTCACCTCTTAGGTGGTGCTGGTGGCTTGGAATCTGTATTTACGATTCTGGCTCTCCACCACCAGAAATCACCCCCCACCATCAATATCTTCAATCAAGATCCAGAGTGCGACTTGGACTACTGCGCCAATACCGCTAGGGATGTGAAGATTGACCATGCAGTCAAAAACAACTTTGGCTTTGGTGGTACTAACGGCACCTTGATTTTTGGTAAGCTGCCCTAATATTCTATTTATCTCCACTTTTTGGTTTTTACCAAGTAGGTCCTAGCATTATGAAAAAGCACTTTATTGCGCTCTTGGCTATTTTGAGTCTGGGGCAAATGTCGTTTGTTCCACCCGCTATTGCGCAAAACCCACGCGTCACAATTCCTGATTTTGCGGATTTAGTCGAGCGCGCGAGTCCCGCCGTGGTCAATATTCGCACCACTGAAAAGGTCATGGTTCAGCAACAAGGTGGCATTCCAGGAATGCCTGAAGATCAAGCAGAATTCTTCCGCCGTTTTTTTGGTGTGCCTATCCCAGGAATTCCAAATGGCCCCAAGCAATCACAACCTAACTCAGGTAAACCACAAGAAGCTGATCGTGGTGTTGGCTCTGGTTTCATTATTGAATCCAATGGTTTGATTCTGACAAATGCACACGTAGTTGAAGGCGCCACTACGATTTATGTCACCCTTACCGATAAGCGCGAATTCAAAGCTAAGTTACTCGGCATGGATAAGCGTACCGATGTAGCGGTTGTCAAAATTGAAGCACGTGATTTGCCTAAATTACCTTTGGGCGATTCTTCAAGGGTGCGAGTTGGTGAGTGGGTGCTGGCAATTGGCTCACCATTTGGTTTAGAGAACACCGTCACCGCAGGGATTGTTTCGGCTAAGAGTCGCGATACTGGTGATTACTTGCCCTTTATACAAACAGACGTTGCGGTCAATCCAGGTAACTCTGGTGGGCCCTTGTTAAATACTGCTGGCCAAGTCATTGGGATTAACTCTCAGATCTTTAGTCGCTCTGGCGGTTATATGGGAATCTCTTTTGCCATTCCAATTGATGAGGCAATGCGAGTTGCTGATCAATTGCGTACCAATGGAAAAATGACGCGCGGTCGCATCGGTGTTGCACTTGGCGAGATGACTAAAGACGTTGCCGAGAGTTTAGGTTTAGGTAAACCCCGTGGTGCATATGTGCGTAACGTTGAGGCAAATGGCCCTGCTGCAAGTGGCGGCATTGAAGCGGGTGATGTCATTCTCAGTTTTAATGGTCGAGATATTGCTAAATCAACGGACTTGCCTAGAGTTGTGGGTGATACTAAGCCTGGCACGCCTGTTACCGTTCAAGTTTGGCGTAAAGGTACTACTCGTGACTTAACAGTAACGGTTTCTGATGGTGAAGCTGCTCAGGTCGCAAGCAAAAAATCTGAAGCGCCTACCAATGGTGGAAGCGTCAATACTTTGGGTGTAGCGGTCAGCGATGTATCTGATGCCAAAAAGAGGGATCTCAATATCAAAGGCGGTGTCGAAGTTACTGGTTTGGGTGATGGTCCTCTAGCCAGAGCGGGCATACGTCCTGGCGATGTCATTATTCGAATTGCAGATACTGATATCTCAGGCGCTAAGCAGTTTGAGGCTCTTGTAAAAGGTCTGGACGCCAATAAGGCTGTCCCAGTCTTTATTCGCCGTGCTGACAGCACTTTGGTAGTGCCTGTAAGGCCAAAATAAGGCATTTTTGCCTAAAAAATGGGCACAGGCGCCTTTAGGGCGCCACCCATTACAATCCTTTTAAGACGACTTTTTGCAGCGCATCATCCTGGTGCGTTCTGACAAGGCGTTTTTGGAATTACTAATTAAGACGCTATGGATTTAATCCGCAATTTTTCTATCATCGCTCACATCGATCACGGCAAATCTACGCTCGCCGATCGCATTATTCAACTTTGTGGCGGTCTCTCTGATCGCGAAATGGAAGCGCAGGTGCTCGATTCAATGGATATCGAGCGTGAGCGTGGCATCACGATTAAGGCGCAAACTGCAGCGCTCAATTACAAAGCCAAAGATGGCAAGACCTACAACATCAATTTGATTGATACACCAGGGCACGTTGACTTTTCATATGAAGTCAGTCGATCTTTATCAGCATGCGAAGGTGCCTTGTTGGTGGTTGATGCGAGTCAAGGTGTTGAAGCGCAAACGGTTGCGAACTGTTACATGGCTCTTGAGTTGGGGGTTGAAGTTGTCCCGGTTCTCAATAAGATCGATTTGCCACAGGCTGATCCCGATCGAGCTAAAAAAGAAATTGAAGATGTGATTGGCATCGATGCATCTGAGGCGGTAACCTGCTCAGCCAAGACGGGCATGGGTGTAGCAGATGTCATCGAAGAGATGATTGCAAAAGTGCCGCCGCCAAAAGGTGATGCATCAGCACCATTGCAAGCCTTAATTATTGATTCTTGGTTTGATAACTACGTTGGTGTTGTCATGCTGATCCGAGTTGTTAACGGAACCTTAAAGCCAAAGGAAAAGATCACATTAATGGCTAATGGCTCAACCCATTTGGTAGAGCATGTCGGTGTATTTAGTCCGAAATCAGTAGATCGTCCAGATTTATCTGCAGGTCAAGTAGGCTTTGTGATTGCTGGTATTAAAGAACTAAAAGCTGCAAAAGTCGGCGATACCGTGACTCATGCACCAGGACAGCAAGGTCGAGTTCCTGCTGCTGAGCCGCTACCAGGTTTTAAAGAAGTGAAGCCACAAGTGTTTGCTGGTTTATATCCAGTGGAAGCTAGTGAATACGATCAGTTACGCGAGTCACTTGAAAAACTCAAGCTTAATGACGCGTCGCTTTTGTATGAGCCTGAAGTATCTCAAGCATTGGGATTTGGCTTCCGTTGCGGTTTCTTGGGACTACTCCATATGGAGATCGTGCAAGAGCGCTTAGAGCGACAGTACGGCATGAACTTGATCACAACGGCGCCAACTGTGGTGTATCAAGTTCAGCAATCCGATGGCACCACCATCATGGTGGATAACCCATCCAAGATGCCCGAGGTTAGCAAGATTGATACGATTCTGGAGCCGATCGTCACAGTGAATCTCTACATGCCTCAGGAGTATGTCGGCTCGGTCATTACCCTGTGCGTTGGTAAGCGCGGTATTCAGACGGGCATGAACTATCTTGGACGCCAAGTACAGCTGACATATGAATTACCAATGGCTGAGATTGTGTTGGATTTCTTTGATCGTTTGAAGTCGATTTCTCGTGGCTATGCTTCGATGGATTATGAGTTTAAAGAATATCGCCCAGCAGATGTAGTGAAGGTTGATATTTTGATTAATGGGGATCGCGTAGACGCACTCTCAGTAATCGTTCACCGCAGCAACAGTCAATCCCGCGGTAGGGAAGTAGTTGCCAAAATGCGGGGCATTATTCCACGTCAAATGTTTGATGTGGCGATTCAGGCAGCCATTGGCAGCAATATCGTCGCTCGTGAAAACGTCAAAGCATTACGTAAGAACGTGTTAGCAAAGTGCTACGGTGGCGATATCTCGCGTAAGCGCAAGCTCCTTGAGAAGCAAAAAGAAGGTAAGAAGCGCATGAAGCAAGTAGGTAATGTGGAGATTCCACAAGAAGCATTCTTAGCAATTTTGCAGGTAGAAGATTAATGAATTTTGCTCTCATCCTCTTCATATTGGTCGTTGTTTCAGGCATTGCTTGGGTTGCTGACCGAGTTTATTTTGCGCCCCAAAGAAAAGCGGCTGGAATTGAACGCATGCCACTGTGGTTGGAGTACACCGCAGGATTTTTCCCTGTTATTTGTGCTGTATTTGTATTGCGGTCATTTATTGTTGAGCCCTTTAAGATTCCATCGGGTTCTATGATCCCAACGCTGCAAATTGGTGATTTTATTTTGGTAAATAAATTTACCTACGGGATTCGGTTGCCAGTGATTAATCAAAAAGTGATTGATTTGGGTTCGCCCAAGCGTGGGGATGTGATTGTCTTTCGCTATCCACGTGATGAATCCGTTGATTACATTAAACGTGTTGTGGCTTTGCCTGGTGATGTTGTCACATACGAAAATAAGCGTTTAAGCATTAATGGCCAACCTTTGCAATACAGTGGCGGTGAGTCTTATCTAGATCCAGAGAATATGCGCTATGCCAAGCGTTTTACAGAAAGCTTCTCTGTTGATTTAGGTGGCAATCGTCATGAGATTCTGAATGACCCGGATCGTCCTGCGACTGTTTTTCCAGCAGAGCGCTTCCCGGGTGCTGAGTTTTGTCAATACCAGGCATCGGGTTTGACTTGCAAAGTTCCTGCGGGTCATTATTTTGCGATGGGAGATAACCGTGATAACAGCGCAGATTCTCGTTACTGGGGATTTGTGCCAGACAAGAACTTGGTGGGTAGAGCCTTCTTTGTTTGGCTCAATCTAGGTAATCTTGGTCGTATTGGTGGCTTTCAATAAAACATCATGAATGCGCGCGCCGTCATAGAAACCGCACCGCTTCAAGAGCGATTGGGTTACAGCTTTAAAAAACCAGAGCTGCTGAACCAAGCATTGACGCATCGCAGCCATAGCAAGAAAAATAATGAGCGCCTAGAGTTCCTAGGTGATTCGATATTAAATTGCGTAGTCGCTGAAATGCTCTATGAGCGCTATTCTGATTTGGATGAGGGTGATCTGTCTCGCGTGCGCGCCAATCTAGTCAAGCAGCAGGCCTTATATGAAATCGCCCAAACTCTATCGCTATCAGACTATCTGCGTCTAGGTGAAGGTGAGTTAAAGAGTGGGGGCTTTCGTAGGCCATCCATTTTGGCTGATACCTTAGAAGCCGTAACGGGCGCAATCTTTTTGGACGGTGGCTTTGATGCTGCTAAAACCTGCCTAAGAAAACTCTACTCAATCATTCTGTCGCAAGTTGATCCAAAAACATTGGGTAAAGATGACAAAACGCTTTTGCAAGAATGCCTGCAAAGCTATCAATTACCATTACCTACCTATAACGTCACTGGCACTAGTGGTGCTGCGCATAATCAGCAATTTGAAGTTGAGTGCTTGATACCAAGTCTTAAGGTTTCTGTAAAAGGTGAGGGTGCTTCTCGTCGAGCTGCTGAGCAGTCTGCTGCAAAAAGTGCCTTACTTGCTGTTTTGAAGGCATTGCCACAAGATTCTCGCAAGCCAAAGAAAACGCGCTCTGCTAAGAAAAAAGCCGCCAAGAAAGAGGCGACTGAAGAGCAATTGAATTTGAAGTTGAAGGGCTAACTGTGTTTAGATGCGGCACTATTGCAATTGTTGGACGACCCAACATGGGAAAGTCTACTTTGCTCAATGCATTAGTAGGTCAAAAGATCAGCATCACTTCCCGTAAAGCGCAAACTACGCGTCACCGAATTTTAGGAGTTCAAAATCGTGAAGAGGCGCAATTTATCTTCATTGATACGCCAGGATTTCAGACGCGTTTAATGAATGCCCTCAACAAGGCTTTGAACCGGACGGTTACTACCGCTTTGCAAGATGTTAATGTGGTGTGCTTTGTTGTTGAGACTGGCTATTTTGGCGAGGATGATAAAAAAGTTCTGAAACTTTTGCCTAGCGATATACCAGTGGTATTGGTATTAAATAAGTTAGATTTATTTAATAGTCGTTTTCAGGCGCCATCAGAGCGCGATCAAGCTTTGCTCAATTTCATTAAGGAAATGGCAAAGCCTTGGTCTGAATTGGGTGGCCACGAAGATCAGAAGTCAGAGTTCGCAGAGATTGTGCCAATGAGCGCAAAGAGCCCAGGCGATATACAGCGATTGCTAGATGTGCTTGAGGGTTATTTGCCTGAAGGTGACCCGATTTACGATGGTGATACGGTTACCGATCGTAGCGAGCGCTTCTTGGCTGCTGAAATTTTGCGCGAGAAAGTATTTCGTTTTACAGGCGAAGAGTTGCCATATACATCTACTGTGGTTATTGATCAATTTAAGATGGATGGCAAGATGCGCAGAATATCTGCGACCATTTTGGTTGATCGCGACAGTCATAAGGCGATGATCATTGGTCAAAAAGGTGAGCGCCTAAAGAAAATTTCTACCGATGCCCGTATTGATATGGAAAAACTGTTTGATGGAAAAGTTTTTCTGGAGACATGGGTGAAGGTGAAGCGTGGTTGGGCGGATGATCGCGCTGAGTTACGGGCACAAGGGCTGGAATAATTTCCCATGGCCTCGATTCGTGTTACTGACGAACCCGCTTTTGTATTGCACAGTATTCCTTATAAAGAAACCAGTCTCATTTTGGATGTCTTCACGCGACAGCATGGTCGTATGGCGCTCATCGCTAAAGGGGCAAAGCGCCCTCATTCCACATTAAGGCCAGTATTGCAGCGTTTTCAGCCACTCTTGGTCTCGTGGAGTGGAAAGTCAGAGTTGCGTACCCTAACCAAATCAGAGTGGGTGGGTGGTATGCCTTCATTGGTAGGCGATGCGCTCCTTTGTGGCTTCTATCTCAATGAATTGCTGGTGAAATTTTTGGCACGAGAAGATGAATATGAAAAGCTTTACGATCGCTATGCAGAAACAATTAGTGCTTTATCAGCTCTAGAGGAATCAAAGGGTTTAGAGGAAATTCTGCGTCCATTTGAACTGTCTTTATTACAGGAAACCGGTTATGCTGCAGCCCTTGATCGTTGCGTCGAGACAAATGAAGCGCCAATAGATCATGGTCAATATGTCTATCAACCAGAAAAAGGTGTGCGACCTGTACAGGCGGATGATCCTGGGCATTGGCCTGTGCTGAGTGGTAAATCTTTATTAGCAATAGCAGTTGGCGACTTTACTGATCCGGTAACGCTCTCAGAAAGTAAGCAATTGATGCGCTTTCTTCTGGGCTTGCATTTACAAGATCAAGTACTGACGACTCGTCAAATTCTGATTGATCTCAAGAAAATCTAGTACTCTATTGACATGACTTCAGCACATCCTTTGGAACTCGGAATTAATATCGATCACGTAGCAACCTTGCGCAATGCGCGGGGCACTGTTTACCCAGACCCTATTAAAGCGGCGCAATTGGCGGAAGAAGCAGGTGCTGATCTGATTACTTTGCACCTTCGTGAGGATCGCCGTCATATTAAGGACGCCGATTTAATCGCTTTGCGACCCTTGATTAAAACGCGCATGAATCTCGAGTGCGCAATTACCCCTGAAATGCTCAACATCGCTTGCAAGGTCAAGCCTCATGATGTTTGTTTGGTCCCAGAGAAGCGCGAAGAGGTCACTACCGAAGGCGGTCTTGATGTTTTGGGGAAATTTGATCTCGTCAAGGCGGCTACCAAGCAATTGCAAGATGCGGGCATCCGGGTATCGTTATTTATCGACCCAGAAGAAAATCAAATTCAGGCGGCTAAAGATGTGGGTGCTACTGTAGTGGAGTTGCATACTGGTCGGTATGCAGATTTATCTGGCACTCAACAAGAAGCTGAGTTAGTGCGTATACGTAAGGCAGCACAGTTTGGTAAAAGTATCGGATTAAGAGTGAATGCAGGCCATGGGTTGCATGAGGGCAATGTCATGCCGATTGCAGCGATTGCCGAATTATCAGAATTAAATATCGGGCATGCGATTGTCGCAGAAGCATTATTCAAAGGCTGGCAACAAGCAATCAAGGATATGAAGGCCTTGATGATTCAGGCTAGATAAAGCAAATCTATGATTATTGGCATTGGCACGGACATTCTGCAGATTGAGCGCTTACAAGCTGCTTACGATCGCACCAATGGTCGCCTAGCCGAAAAGATACTGGGACCTGATGAGATGTTGGTTTTCAAACATCGACTTGCTAGGAACCATAAGCGAGGCATCGCCTTTTTAGCAACTCGTTTTGCTGCCAAAGAGGCCTTCTCAAAAGCGATAGGCTTAGGTATGAGAATGCCAATGACGTGGCGTTCTCTGCAAACTTTAAATGAGCCAAGCGGTAAACCAGTAACAAGCTACTTAGGCGCCTTGGCCCAATTCATGCGGGACAAAAACTGGGAGGCTCACGTTACGGTGAGCGATGAGCAAGACATGGCGATTGCGCATGTCATCGTCACTCAGAAGTAAGTCAAATAATTTAAAAAGAAAAAACACAAGAGGAATCAATGAGTAAATCGACCATGAAGCCAGGCCCCATTACTTTGGATGTGGTGGGTCAGGAGCTCAATGCTGAAGATCGTCGTCGTATTTTGCATCCACTTACCGGTGGGGTGATTCTATTTGGCAGAAATTTCAAGGATCGTAAGCAATTAACGAAGTTAACTGCAGACATTAAAAAAGTTCGTCCCGATGTATTGATTTCCATAGATCACGAAGGTGGCCGCGTCCAGCGTTGCAGAGCAGATGGTTTCACGCACCTGCCAGCCATGCGCAAATTGGGAGAGCTTTGGCTTGCTAAAAATCAGTCCACTCATACTGCAGAATCTGCAGCTCAGGCAATGGCAGCAGCAACTGCTTGTGGTTACGTGCTTGCTGCTGAACTTCGTGCTTGTGGGCTAGATTTCAGTTTTACACCCGTTTTAGATTTGGATTTCGGTCGCAGTGGTGTGATTGGTGATCGTGCATTTAGTCGTGATCCGCAAATTGTTTTTGCTTTAGCGAAGAGCTTAAATGAAGGCCTGCGTCTAGCGGGTATGGCTAACTGTGGTAAACATTTTCCTGGTCATGGTTGGGCAGAGGCAGATTCTCACGTAGCCATTCCAGTGGATGAGCGTTCACTTGCAGAAATTTTGAATGACGATGCAAAACCTTATGAATGGCTTGATTTGAGTTTGGCTGCGGTCATGCCAGCGCATGTCATTTATCCGCAAGTTGACCAAAACCCTGCAGGTTTTTCTAGAATTTGGCTGCACTCGGTACTACGCCAAGAGCTTGGCTTTGAAGGCGTCATTTTTAGTGACGATCTCTCAATGGAAGGAGCTAGCGTTGCAGGATCGGTGGTGAAGGGTGCTGAGATGGCCTTAAATGCCGGATGTGATGCTGTGCTCATTTGTAATCGACCTGACTTAGCAGATCAACTGTTGGGCAGTCTTCAGGTTTCCAAAATTAAGCAGGCCGAATCCGCTGTGCGTTTGAATAAGCTAATGCCGATCAGTCCAGCGCCTTCATGGGCGGAGTTGCAGGATGAAGCTCAATATCGGCATGCTAAGGGGCTATTAAAGCAATTGAAGTTAATTAGCTGATTGATTGATGTATTTAACTGCGCGCTAGCAAGAAAAAAGCCCGGCATGCCGGGCTTTTTGTCTTTTGTGGCTTGCTAATTAATTAGCACGGCTACGGTATTCACCAGTGCGAGTATCAATTTCGATCTTGTCGCCAGTGTTGCAGAACAAAGGCACTTGCAATTCATAGCCAGTGGCTAGTTTCGCAGTCTTCAAAACCTTGCCTGAGCTGGTATCACCCTTCACTGCAGGTTCTGTATAGGTGATTTCACGAACGAGTGAGTTTGGCATAGCAACAGAAAGTGCCTTACCTTCGTAGAAGACAACTTCACATGGCATACCTTCTTCGAGGTAGTTCAATGCATCACCCATGTACTCAGACTCGACTTCATATTGATTGTAGTCACCATCCATAAATACGTACATTGGATCGGCGAAATATGAGTAAGTGCATTCTTTCTTATCCAAAATCACTACATCAAACTTGTCATCAGCTTTGTAAACACCTTCGTTAGGCGCGCCAGTTAACAAGTTCTTAAATTTCATTTTCACAACAGAAGAGTTGCGGCCAGAGCGGCTATATTCTGCTTTTAAAACGACCATGGCATCAGTGCCGATCATCACTACGTTACCAACGCGGAGTTCTTGTGCTGTTTTCATCTTGCTATTCCTGGGTGCAGAGTGTTTTCTGCGGTTTTTATCAAAAACAAGATTGTAACCGCCCGCAGGGCTTTACTACTCGGGTTTAGCTGGTAAACCGCAATAGACGGGCTGTCAAGCCACCATCCCCTTGTTTTTGGAGTAATAGACTGCGCCATGCTTTTGCGTAAGCACTCCACTGGTCTAGCAAGCCAAACCATTCGTTGGGCATCGCCCAAGTCATTGCCGCAATGATGGCTAAGCGCAATTCTTGATTTGCCTCTTCAAGATAGAGGTCTAAAAATGCCGCCAATTTGACTTCGTGAGCACGATCTTCTTGAGGGTAAATGTGCCATATAAAAGGTTTGCCTGCTAACTGCGCCCTAACAAAAGAATCCTCACCCCGGACGATATTGAAATCGCATTGAGATAGAACCCAGTCGTATTCATCTTGAGAAACAAATGGAATCGATAGCAATTGCAGATTGCTTGGTAGTCGAAGTGCTTGTTGGCCATATAGATTTAATTGTTCAGCATGGCCATGCGTTAGCAAAACATCAACATCTTCATTGAGTGAGCTCAGGTTTTCAAGCCATTTACGTAGTGGTGCACCTGGATAGCAAAACACGCTGATGCGTTTTGCATGCGGGCGAAGTTTTGACCAAGTCTGTTGAAGTGCTGAGGGAATGTTCTCTCTATTTACCTCGCCATCTAGTGGAATGGGGTCAACCAAGATGCCGCCAGCAGCATCCTGAAATCCTGGGAAGAAAAAGTATTTGGAAATGCCATGTGATTGTGGCGATGCTTTGCCATGGAAATCCAAAATCCATGGTTCGGCGCTCAAATATTCCAAATTAATAATGATGGGCTTAACCGGGGCTATGAATAAGCCTGCAAGGTAACGTTCAGGTAGGTCGCACCCAAATGCCTCAATCACCACATTTGGGGTCTGGACTGGATGTCTTGTATTGTTAAAGCTGGCCTCCCAGGGTTGTATATCGATGCGTTCTTTTATACTTGTATCGGTGCCAGAGGCGATTAGATTCAGGGTCGGTAGATCATCGCAAAAAATACGTACCTCTTGCTGATGAAGACTTGATAAGCTACGTGCTAGACGCCAGCAAACGCCGGCATCACCATAGTTATCTACGATTTGGCAGAAAATATCCCAACGCATGAGCAATTCGCTTTTTGAAACCCTTCAGCAGGATGTTAAACGGCTACCCGGATTGCCGGGGGTATATCGCTTCTTTGATGAAGCGGGGAATATTCTGTATGTTGGCAAAGCTCGTAACCTTAAAAAACGCGTTTCTAGTTACTTTCAGCGAACCCAGTTATCACCTCGCATTGAATTGATGGTGGGCAAAATCGCGCGTTATGAAACTACTGTAACTCGTACTGAAACTGAAGCCCTTATTCTAGAGAACAATCTCATTAAAGAGTTGGCTCCGCCGTTTAATATTTTATTTAGAGATGACAAGTCTTACCCCTATGTGATGTTAACGGGTCATGAATATCCTCGTTTAGCTTCTTATCGAGGGAAGGTTGACAAACGTAACCAATATTTTGGACCTTTCCCAAATAGCTGGGCGGTTCGTAATAGCGTGCAGATATTGCAAAAGGTGTTTCGTTTACGTACATGCGAGGACTCTGTATTTAAGAATCGTAGTCGCCCTTGCTTATTACATCAAATTCATCGCTGTAGCGCCCCCTGCGTTGGTCGCCTGAGCGTAGAGCAGTATGCTCAAGATGTCGCTCAAGCCACGCGATTTTTAGAAGGTGATCATCGCCGCGTTCTATCTGAGCTTGAAAAAGAAATGCATGCACACAGTGATGCCATGGAATTTGAGATGGCAGCAGTACTGCGCGATCGCATTGCTGATCTTTCGAGTGTGTTGCAGCAACAAGCCATGGATGCGGTTGCTGAGGGCGAGGGTGATGTAGACATTATTGCTGTTGCGCAAATGGAAGGGATGGTTTGTGTGAACCTAGCAATGGTTCGTGGCGGTCGTCATTTGGGTGATAGAGCGTATTTTCCTAAGGGCTTGCGGACGGCCTCAGGCGAACTTCCACCACCATCAGAAATACTAGAGGCATTTATTGCACAACATTATTTAGAAGATGCTGTTCATGATGGAGCTGGTGTTAGTTTGATTCCACCAGTTTTTGTTTTAAACCATCCATTACAAACTGCAGGTGATGATGTCCGTCAATCTAGTGATGATCTTCCAGAAGATTTACATGTTTTATTAAACGCGCAGGCTGGCAAGAAAATCACTTTCTTGCATCAACCTCAAGGTCAGCGTCGTCATTGGTTGGCTATGGCTGAAGGCAATGCAAAGATCGCATTAACTAAGCGCTTAGTTGAAACAGGTGGACAACTGGCTAGAGCCAGAGCCTTGGTTGACATATTGGGCTTAGATTTGGAGGGCCTAGAACATCTTCGTATCGAGTGTTTTGATATTAGCCATACTTCAGGTGAGGCAACCCAAGCTTCATGCGTCGTCTATGCCAAGAATGCAATGCAATCTGGTGAGTATCGCCGCTTCAATATTCATGACGTTACTCCAGGCGATGACTATGCAGCGATGCGCCAAGTCTTGCAGAGGCGATACGCTAATTTTCAGGAGCTTCCCCCAGAAAAAATGCCACAGGTGATATTGATTGATGGTGGTAAAGGTCAAGTGGAGGTGGCAAGACAGGTGCTGACCGAATTCGGTATGGATGTGAGTTTGATTGTTGGTGTTGCAAAAGGCGAAGGTCGCAAGGTAGGCCTAGAAACCTTAATTTTTGCGGATGGTCGCAAGCCTTTGGAGTTAGGGATTGATAGCGCAGCCCTTTTATTGGTTGCGCAAATTCGGGATGAGGCGCACCGTTTTGCTATTACCGGAATGCGCGCTAAACGTGCCAAAGCTAGAACAGTTTCACGTCTTGAGGAAATTGAGGGTATTGGTGCCAAACGACGTCAAAAACTGCTGGCTCGATTTGGAGGCCTTAAAGGGGTGGCTAATGCAACTGTTGAAGAGATTGCAAGTGTAGAAGGGGTATCTCTCACTCTGGCCGAGCAAATTTATCGCCAGTTGCACTAATGATGAATTCAGGCATTTAAACAAGTATTTGGTTTATGCTTGTAGCATGCCGTTCAATCTACCTATCGCCTTGACTTGGTTGCGTGTAGCAGCCATCCCATTATTGGTAGTGATTTTCTATCTCCCAAATTCTTGGTTTACACCATTTGAGAAAAATATAATCGCAGCGATCATATTTATTTCTGCGGCGATTACCGATTGGTTAGATGGATTTTTGGCTAGGCGTCTTAAACAAGAATCTGCTTTTGGCCAGTTTTTGGATCCCGTTGCCGATAAACTAATTGTGGCTGCTGCGCTGTTAGTGCTGCTTAATATGGATCGCGTACAGGTTTGGGTAGCACTTGTGATCATCGGGAGAGAAATCACGATATCCGCCCTCAGAGAGTGGATGGCTTTATTGGGTGCGGGTAAAAGTGTAGCGGTTCACATGGTTGGTAAATTGAAGACCACCGCACAGTTAGTGGCGATCCCATTTTTATTAATAAATGACACGCTCTTTGGTTGGCTTGATTGTGCTAGGTTGGGTACTTGGTTGATTTGGGTTGCTGCTTTTTTAACCCTTTGGTCCATGTTTTATTACCTCAAGAAAGCCTTGCCGCAATTAGTCGGGAAAGTCGACTGAGCTTTCTAACGCCCAGCCAGCAAGGCTGTAGGGGCATATTTAAGCTATCAATCATTCCCCGTGTGCAGGAAAAATGCTTTCTTTTGGATTGTTTGTTAAACTATCGCCCTGTTATGCGGGAATAGCTCAGCTGGTAGAGCGATACCTTGCCAAGGTATAGGTCGGGAGTTCGAACCTCCTTTCCCGCTCCAAGTTCGATGGGAAGCTCTTCAAAGCTTCCCATTTTTGATTCAGGATCTGGCGCGTTGGCCGAGTGGTTAGGCAGGAGCCTGCAAAGCTTCGTACGGGGGTTCGATTCCCTCACGCGCCTCCAGTGATTTCACTTGACGAAAAGGGCGTATCACCTAAAATACTTTTAGTATATTTAAGGAAGTCGCACTCACCCTAAAGGCGAAATGAAACCAATGAACACTATGCATTCCTTGAAACTCAGCGTGCTTGCCCTGTCCCTATCTGCGCTATTGGGCGCTTGTGCAAGTTCTGGTGATTCACCCACAGGAACGGCCCAAGAAGTTCAAGAAATTCAAACCCAGTTGTTAGGAGATATGCCATTACCAGCTGCCTCAAAAATTATTGGAGCAGATTCATTAATTATTGGCCGCGGTGATAACTGGGTTGGTCGAGTAGTCCTTTCGGGTGTGCAATCGCCAACTGATATTTATGCCTTCTTTCAATCTGAGTATCCACGCGCAGGCTGGACAACGGTGAGCGCTGTTAAATCAAAAACCAGTATCTTGGTATTTACAAAGGGTGATCGTACTGCCACGGTTGAATTGAATGAAGGATCCTTAACAGGTCCAAAGACACTGATAACGATTACTTCTTCGCCTAAGAATGCAAATGTGATCGCGCCAAGTAAGAGGTAATTAGCAAGAGTAGAAGCAAAAAATAGAAACAAAAGACAGTCAATAAAAAAGCCTCCGTATTGGAGGCTTTTTTATTTCTAACCTAAGCTTGGCAATGCTTATAGACCTTCAGCTCTAATGAGTCCTACAGCTTGACCCTCAATCGCAAAGTTAGGTTGACGACCATCTACCAAAATGTTTTTAAAGTCTGGATTTTCAGCTTGTAACTCAATCACCATGCCGTTCGCAGTTTTCTTCTGTTGCCAGCGCTTCACAGTCACTTCGTCATCAAGGCGCGCAACCACGATATCGCCATTACGTACTTCAGTTGTTTTTCTAACGGCTAAATAATCACCGTCCAATATGCCTGCATCGCGCATACTCATGCCCTTTACTTTTAATAAGTAATCGGCACCTTTGCTAAATAAACTTGGATCAATCGGCACCTGTTTTTCAATATGCTCAACAGCCATGATCGGAGAACCAGCAGCAACACGACCAATGAGTGGTAATGTCAGTTGTTGTAATGCACCTGAGGGTAAAGATAGTTGACGATATTTATTCGCATGTTGCATTTGATTGAAGCGCTGCGGAATACGAATACCTCGTGAGGTTCCTGGAGTGAGCTCGATGTATCCTTTTTTCGCAAGCGCTCGCAAATGTTCTTCGGCTGCATTTGCAGAAGCAAATCCCAATTGCGTCGCTATCTCTGCTCGGGTTGGTGGTAAGCCACTCTCATCAATTGCTTTGGTAATGAGATCCAAAATCTCGCTTTGACGAGGGGTTAACTTAGGGAGGGCAGTCAGCTCCTCTTGGTATTCGACTGTGTTTATGTCCATACTGGGATTGTATACAGCCCTTTTTCTGATTTCAAGGGATTTAATGGGGATAATGGCGTTATGAGTCAAATTCAGAATCATGTGAAAAACTCTTCCCACATCCTAGTCTTGGGAATGGGGGGGACGATTGCAGGCCTAGCTTCAAATCCAGACAGCAACCCCCTGCAATATGAAGCAGGTCAGGTGGAAATTAGTGCCTTGCTGGCCCAGATTCAATCGGCAATTCCTGGGGAGATTGGCTTAGTTTCAGAGCAGCTTGCCAATATCAATAGCTGCAATATGTCTGAGCCATTATTAACACTTTTGGGCAGGGCAGTTAAAGATGCTCTTGATAATTCAAGGGTTGAAGGGATAGTGATCACTCACGGTACAGATACGATTGAGGAAACTGGACTGTTTTTACAACTGGTTTGTGGAAGATTTGCTCAAAATTTAGGCAAAAGAGTAGTGCTGACTGGGGCCATGTTGCCTGCAAATGCGTCTAATGCTGATGGCCTTAAGAATCTCTTGGACGCGATTCATTGGGCGGCTAGTCCTTTAGATAACTCTCCAGGGGGTATTTATGCTGTTATGGGGGGTCGAGTATGTATGGCAATGGATTTAGCCAAGCGCCATACCACCGCCTTAAATGCCCCTATTCAGTCTTCACCTAGTAGTCCTGTAGGTTTGATTAATCCCTCCTGGCTATCAGGCGTTAAAGCGGCTGAGATCGCTTGGCACGAAGATTTATCCATTCCCGATGGGGATGTCTGGCCATGGGTTGAAATTCTGACTAGCCATACTGGTGCACGCTCTGAAACCATCAATCTTTGGCTAGAAAGCAAGGTGCAGGGCTTAGTGCTAGCGGGAACTGGAATGGGAAGTCTTCATGAGCAATGGCTTGAACCCCTTTCTAAGGCTTCAAAGCAGGGGGTTGCGATAGTGAGAGCATCTCGTCCTGGGGCTGGACAGGTATTGCCCAATATTCCAGAAAAAGACTTTGCAGGTTGCATAGCTGCAGGTAAGTTTTCAGCGCCTAAAGCCAGAATCGCTTTGCAGTTAGCCTTATATGCTGAAAAACAGGCTAAATCCGCTGGTAAATCCCTGACTTGGCAGGATTTTTTTGCTAGAATAGCGGTCTTGCCTGAAATCGGGTGAGCACTGAAAAGTGGCTGTAAAGTCGTTGTAAGCAGCACCTACAATTTGTTACTACCTTGTCACACTGGCGCTGATTTCGTAACCATCAGAAATTAGCAAGACGCCCAGGTGACTTTATCCTTAAGGAGTGTTTGATGCGTCATTATGAAATCGTCTTTATCGTCCATCCGGACCAAAGCGAGCAAGTGCCAGCGATGATCGATCGCTACAAAGCTACATTAGCAGCTGCGGGCGGCAAAATTCATCGTATTGAAGATTGGGGTCGTCGTCAGATGGCTTACATGATCGACAAGCTTGCAAAAGCCCACTACGTTTGCATGAACATTGAGTGCGACCAAAAAACTTTGGAAGAGCTCGAGCATGCGTTCAAATTTAACGATGCTGTTTTGCGTCACCTCATCATCAAGACAAAGAAAGCTGAAACTGAGCCTTCCATCATGATGAAAGAAGTGCAACGTGAAGAAGCGCGCAAATCAGCTCAAGCCGACGCTCCAGTAGCGGCGGAATAAGTTCGAAATTTGAAGAGGAATACAAAGACTAGAAAACGTATCAGAGAAGCGGAGCGGCGTTGAATCATTTAACCCTCACTGCAATCTTGGTATCTAAAGACGCGATTCGATTTACACCAGCAGGAATACCTGTAATGCATTGCCAGCTAGAACATAGCGGCCAAGCAAACGAGGTAGGAGTGGCTAGGAAAATTCAGATGAATGTTGAAGCCATTACGATTGGTCCAATACAAAAGGATCTTGAAAGAATGGACTTAGGAACTGAGGCGGTGTTTGAAGGATTCTTAGCCCCGAAGACTCTACGTAATCAAAGACTTGTTTTCCATATTACCCATATTCAATTAAAAAGTTAAAAGGAAATCATCATGGCGTTTGGAAAGAAACCCGATTTCAAAAAGAAACCTGCTCAGAACCCATTGTTCAAGCGCAAGCGTTATTGCCGTTTCACTGTTGCTGGCGTAGAACAGATTGATTACAAAGATGTAGACACATTGAAGGACTTCATTGGCGAAAACGCCAAGATCACTCCTGCTCGTTTAACAGGTACAAAAGCGAAGTATCAGCGTCAGTTGGATACTGCTATCAAGCGTGCCCGTTTCTTGGCTTTGTTGCCATTCTCCGATCAACATAAGAAATAATTGGGAGCCCTCAATGCAAATCATTCTTTTAGAAAAAGTAACAAACTTGGGCAACCTCGGTGACGTCGTTCGCGTTAAAGACGGTTACGCTCGTAATTTCTTAATCCCACAACGTAAGGCTCGTCGTGCGACTGAAGCAGCGATTGCTGATTTCGCGACTCGTCGTGCTGAGTTGGAAAAGCTGGCTGCTGACAAGTTGGCTGCCGCACAAGCTGTTGGCGTGAAGCTCAAGGACTTGGTTTTGGATATCGCTCAAAAAGCGGGTGTTGATGGTCGCTTGTTTGGTTCTGTAACCAACCACGACATCGCTGATGCTTTGAAAGCTAAAGGCTTTACGATTGAGAAGTCTTCAATCCGTTTGCCAACTGGTCCTTTGAAGATGGTTGGTGATCACCCAGTAGCAGTAGCGGTACATACCGATGTTGTAGCTGATATCACAATTCGTGTAATCGGCGAGCAAGCTTAAGTAATACACTAGCCTCATGGCTGAATCCCGCTCACGTACCGTTACGTTGAACCCTGGCATGATGGGTTCTGGGGATTCAGTTGTGCAGGCCTTAAAAGTGCCCCCGCATTCTGTAGAAGCTGAGCAATCACTGCTCGGTGGTCTACTTATCGATAACTCTTCTTGGGATAACCTGGGTGGAGTATTAAACGATAAAGATTTCTATCGTCCTGAGCATGCTTTGATCTACAAGGTCATTGCGCGGCTCATTAGCGATAATCATCCTGCCGACGTGATTACGGTTTATGACGCTGTTAAGTCTGAACAGGGCGGTGATTTAGTTAGTATTGATTACTTAAATTCATTAGCGCAGAACACACCAAGCGCTGCGAACATTAAAGGCTATGCCGACATTGTTCGTGATCGAAGCATTCTGCGTCGACTTATCGAAGTGTCTGACAGTATTGTGAACTCCGCTTTTGTTCCTGAAGGGCGCACAGTCAGAACGCTCCTAGATGAAGCTGAGTCCCGTATTTTGCAAATCGGCGAAGAGGGTAGCCGTAAGGCAGATTATCTCGAGATCGAACCGCTCTTAAAAAGCGTAGTCGCCCGTATTGATGAGTTATATAACCGTCAAGGTGGCAGTGACATTACCGGTATCGCTACCGGCTTTATTGATTTAGATAAACAAACTAGTGGCCTGCAAAAAGGCGATTTGGTTATTGTTGCTGGAAGACCTTCAATGGGTAAAGCTCAGCCGCTAGATGCGAAGATCAAAACGATTGATGGTTGGAAGTTGATGGGCGACCTTCGCTTTGGTGATCGCCTGGCATCGGTTGATGGTCAGTTTTCCATGGTGACTGGCATATACCCTCAGGGTATTAAGCAGATCTACAAGGTTACTCTTTCGGATGGTCGCCAAGCCGAGTGTTGTGATGAGCATTTGTGGCGCGTGATGTATCGTGATTGGTCTGAGCCACGCGTAATCAACACCAAGCGTTTAATGGAAATGCTGCAGTGTGTGCGCTACAAAAATAGATTATGGATTGATCCAGTCTCTGGAGACTTTGGGCATTCGAATGCATTGCCAATTCATCCATGGGTATTAGGTGCATTATTAGGTGATGGTACTTTAGCTCTTTCGCACAAAAGTGTGTCTTTTTCCACTAAATCTCCTGAGCTCGTAGAGCGCATGAATATGCTTGCAGGCTATGAAATGGAGATGGTGCATGCAGGCGCTTACGACTGGAGAATTGTCTCTAAAGAGAGGGTTGCGGTAAATGGCACTAGACAATATGTATCTAAAAATTACTTTAGAGCTGCCCTAGGAGATGTGGGTGTTTTAGGTTGCAGAAGTTTTGATAAATTTATCCCCACTACTTATTTAGAAGCGAATAGAAATTCCCGCCTTGCTTTATTCCAAGGTTTGATGGATACGGATGGTTGGATTGAAAAGTGGGGATCTATTCGTTTTTGCACTGCAAGTAAACAACTATCAGAGGATGTGGCTACCTTAGCGAGATCTTTGGGTGGTTTCTGCTCAATCGCCACTAAGCAATCTAGTTATACCTATCTAGGCGAAAAGAAACAGGGTCGTTTGACCTATGTTTTAAATATGAGCTTTGATGCCGGCTTCCAAGCATTTACTTTGCCTGAGAAGAAAGAAAGATTGAGAGCAAGCTGGGATCGTCAACGTCGTTTGACGTTCAGAAGTATTGAGCCGTCGAGAGTGGCTCAAGCACAATGTATTTCTGTAAGTCATCCTCAAAGGACTTACATTACTAATGATTATGTTGTTACGCATAACACAGCGTTTGCACTCAATATCGCGGAGAACGTTGCTTTGGCAGAAGGTTTGCCAGTCGTCGTCTTCTCTATGGAGATGTCAGGTGAGCAATTAGCAGCCCGTCTATTGGGCTCTGTAGGGCGCGTTGATCAAGGTCGTATGCGTACTGGAAAATTGCAAGATGATGAGTGGCCACGTGTTACTGATGCCATTGCTCGATTAAGCAACACACAGATTTTGATTGATGAGACTGGCTCACTTTCTAGTTTGGAATTGCGTGCTCGTGCTCGCCGCATTGCTAGAAATTTTGGCGGCACATTGGGCCTGGTAGTGATTGATTATTTGCAGCTCATGAGTGGCTCAGGCTCAGAAAACCGTGCTACGGAGATTTCTGAAATCTCTCGCTCATTAAAGTCTCTCGCAAAAGAATTGCAATGCCCTGTTGTTGCGCTTTCGCAGTTAAATCGTGGATTAGAGCAACGCCCAAATAAGCGTCCAATCATGTCTGACTTACGTGAGTCTGGTGCGATCGAGCAAGATGCTGACTTGATCATGTTTATTTATCGCGATGAGGTGTATCACCCAGATACGACTACCGATAAAGGTGTGGCAGAGATCATCATTGGTAAACAGCGTAACGGCCCTATTGGTACAGTGCGCTTGAGCTGGCAAGGGCCTTTTACTAAGTTTGATAATTTAGCGATAGGTTCTATAGGCTACTCATCTGGCGGTTACGAGCCGTTCTAACAGAATCTCACTTCGAGGTGATGCGTCTAGCCTCAGTAAATTTTGCGGCCCAATAGGGTGAGGTAATGTAGTCAATTCGTACCGTTCCGCCTGCACTCGGTGCATGCACAAATCTTCCTTGACCAACATAAATTCCTGCGTGTGAGTATTTTTCACCAGTAGTGTTAAAGAACACTAAGTCGCCTGGAGCGGGCGGACCGTTTTCAATGCTAAAACCTTGTGTACTCATTTGCTGGGTGGTACGTGGCAATTTAATTCCAGCGGCTTTGTTGTAGACGTAAACGATTAGTCCACTGCAATCAAAGCCTCCCTTAGGGGTGTTGCCGCCATAGCGATAAGGGACATCTACCAAACCAATTGCAGCAATCGAAATGCCTTCTGTACCAACACTGGTATCTTGTTTAAATTGAGCAACTTTAGCTTGATTGGATTTACTGCCAAAGGTGCTACATCCCGCTAAGAACAGCATGGTACAAATAAAAATGCCGCACCCCAGGAGAGTGCGGCATGAGAGGGCTTTTTTAAAGTGCGTCAGCAGCATGATCCGCAAGACGTGAACGCTCGCCACGCGCCAATGTGACGTGACCGCTATGGCGCCAACCCTTAAATCGATCGACCACATACGTGAGGCCAGAAGAGCCTTCGGTTAAGTATGGTGTATCAATCTGAGCAATATTACCTAGGCATACAATTTTGGTTCCGGGGCCAGCGCGAGTCACTAAAGTCTTCATTTGTTTTGGAGTTAAGTTTTGCGCTTCATCAATAATGACAAATTTACTCACAAATGTTCTGCCACGCATGAAGTTCATGCTTTTCACTTTAATGCGCGAACGAATAAGCTCTTGAGTCGCAGCGCGACCCCATTCCCCAGCATCGTCATTACGCTGCAGGACTTCTAGGTTGTCATCAAACGCCCCCATCCAAGGCTGCATTTTTTCTTCTTCAGTTCCAGGTAAAAAGCCAATGTCTTCACCCACAGGAACGGTCGCACGAGTAATGATGATTTCGTTATAGCGCTTGCTATCGAGGACTTGCTCAAGACCAGCAGCCAATGCCAGCAAGGTTTTGCCAGTTCCCGCTTGACCCAATAAGGTAACAAAGTCGATATCTGGGTTCATCAGTAGGTTCATGGCGAAGTTTTGTTCGCGATTACGCGCTGTCACGCTCCAGACATTATTCTTCTGATGTGAAAAATCTCGCAAGGTTTGCAACAAGGCAGTTTTGCCATTGATTTCTTTAACGTGTGCGTAGAATGGTGTCGAGCCATCAGGATTTTCTTGATAAACAAATTGATTTACTAACATGCTCGGCACATTTGGGCCGGTGACGCGGTAGTACATGGTTCCTGATTTGGAATCCGCCCAGCTCTCCATATCTTTGCCGTGTTTTGGCCAAAAGTCCGCAGGTAATGACAGCACACCTGAGTACATCAAATCGCGATCTTCTAATACTTGATCGTTAAAGTAATCTTCAGCAGGTAAGCCTAGGGCACGTGCTTTAATGCGCATATTGATATCTTTGGATACCAATACCACTTCTTGGCCATTACGCGTTTTTTGCAGTTCACTTACCACTGCCAAAATCAGATTGTCGCCTTTACCTTCAGGAAGTCCTTCTGGTAATGCTTGGGTAGAGAGTTTGGTTTGGAAATACAGGCGACCAGAAACATCTTGGTTACCCAATTTATTCAATGGAATGCCGTCATCTAGGGTGCCACTGGTGCCAGCAATGAGTTGGTCTAAGGAGCGACTAACAGTACGGGCATTACGGGCTACCTCAGTCATGCCTTTCTTGTGATTGTCTAACTCTTCCAAGGTGGTCATTGGTAGATATAGATCATGCTCAGAGAAGCGGAACAGAGAGCTTGGGTCATGCATCAACACATTGGTATCGAGCACAAATAAACTGGGTGGTCCTGTGCGAATGACGCGTTTTGGTTTTGCAGGAGCGCTTACCTTGCCTTCGCCTCTTGCAGGGCTGCGATCCGCTTTAATCTTTTCTAGAGCAACCTCTGCAGCTGATAAATCCTCTTCCGCATCATTCACCCACTCAGCTGTATCAAGCGCAACTGTTTTTGCTGGTGCAGGACGTTTCTTTAAATCAGGAGTGTCCTTGCGGCTCAGTTTTACTTGATCAGCAATTTGGGTTGGGATGGGTGGCAATGGCATGCAGACTCTCCTAAAAGAAAAAACCGTCAAGCGGGGTGCATTGACGGTTTATTGCGAAACTAGTTGTAAGTGCATCAGAAAAACGGAGGGGGTGGTTCCCCGTACCTGCTGTGAGTTGCTCAGGCTGTTGATTCAAACGGATTGTCAGACTTTCCCGTCGTTTACGGTGCATGTAGACCACTTTACCCCAAATTTTGGGGTTTGCAAGCACCTCGTATCAAATTGTTGTAAAAATCAATTAGCAGCTTTGGCAGCCTCTAAAACTTCAGCCACATGGCCTGGTACTTTAAGGCCGCGCCATTCTTTGACTAACATGCCGCTTGAGTCAAATAGGAAGGTGCTACGTTCAATGCCACGCACTTGTTTGCCATACATATTTTTCATTTTGATGACACCAAATAGTTGGCAAAGTTTTTCATCGGTATCAGCAACCAACTCAAAAGGTAGACCTAATTTGCTACGAAAATTATCGTGTGATTTAAGGCTATCCCGAGAAACGCCGACCACTAGAGTATTTGCCTTGGTAAAAGCTTCAATGTTGTCGCGAAACTCTCCAGACTCAGCAGTGCAGCCAGGAGTCATATCCTTAGGGTAAAAGTAAAGAACCAACTTTTTTCCTTTAGCGGAATCTGGCGTAAATGTAAGACCGGATGTCGCAGGAATCGCGCATGCTGGAATGGGTTTGCCGATAGCTACTGTCATGATGATTCCCTTTTTAATATGTCTCTAGATTAATCTTGATTTAGTTATTTTGAATAATTAATTCACCGCTTCGATTGGGGATTTCCCCCCAGGTCAGTGGTAATACCGCTATTTTATCGAGTTGATTCGTTGCTTTCCAAGATTTGTGGAGTTTGCCCATAGTAACGAGGTCGTGGCCTTGGTTTAGCCACCCCATCAGCAG
The DNA here is from genome assembly GCF_040409795.1 of Polynucleobacter sp. MWH-UH19D. Classification (NCBI taxonomy): domain Bacteria; kingdom Pseudomonadati; phylum Pseudomonadota; class Betaproteobacteria; order Burkholderiales; family Burkholderiaceae; genus Polynucleobacter; species Polynucleobacter sp. MWH-UH19D. Next base: position 466,513 of record NZ_CP099571.1, read on the forward strand.
CTTTTCAAAGGCTGGCAAGAGCTTTTGCCCTTCAAGTTCAGCATGCAATGTAAAGACTTGATCGTTGGGGTTGCTCTTGGTGATTTCCAAGATCTTGTCTGCCGCACCAAACTCATCAGCACCATCAATGCCAATGAGTTCATCAAATGTGGGAAGGGTTGTTGGATATTGCACATGCTTGGCATTGCCAGAAGATAGTGCCAGACGATAGGGCATTAGATTGGGTTCGGCGCGACCATCGGATGAGTATTGAATACCCCATTGATCTAATTGCTCAAAAGCGGCCTCATTCATTTGCCATCCAGCAGCGCCATACGTTACTGGCGCATGCCTAAATATTTCTATAAAGCGATCCCAGCTTCTTTGCATCATCGCTTTTGTCCATGATGCGTCTCGGTGGCGAACTGCATCTTGCCAAGCAACATGATCCCAAGTGTGAATACCGGTTTCATGTCCAGCTTGATCAATTGCACGCATTTGTGCAGCTGCTTTTTTCCCAATATCTGGGCCAGGAAGCAATACCCCATAAAGCAAGGTTTTGATTCCGTAGTGCTCAACTACTGAGGTGCGACTCACTTTGCTCAGGAAGCCTGGGCGAAAAACACGCTTAAGTGCCCAGCCAGTATGGTCTGGACCAAGGCTAAATAAGAAAGTAGCTTTTAAATCAAAGCGCGCTAGGGTTCGCGCTAGATTGGGCACACCCTCTTGGGTGCCGCGTAAGGTATCTACGTCAACCTTGAGAGCAATCTTTGCCATGAATCCGAGTTGTTTGCTTTTGCTTTACGTTTATATTTGTTTATTCTTTATCAACTAGTGAGCGTGCTTTTTCCACATCTTGGCGATAAGCCTCAAAAATATTCTTGAGAGCATCAGCCATGGTCGTGGTTGGTTTCCAACCCAGTTCGCTCATGGTGTTGGCAATTGCAGGCACCCGATTCTGAACGTCTTGATAGCCTTCACCATAGTAGGCGCCTGAAGTGGTCTCAACAATCTTCACATCGTTTGCTGTTTTAGCGTACTCAGGAATGCTACGCGCAATATCCAGCATTTGATTTGCGAGTTCACGAACGGAGTGATTATTTTTTGGGTTGCCAATGTTATAGATTTTGCCGTTGGCTACACCATCTTTATTGTCGATAATGCGCATTAAGGCATCAATGCCATCATCAACATAAGTGAAGGCCCGTTTTTGAGCCCCACCATCTACTAAGTTAATCGGTTCGCCGCGAACAATGTGACCTAAGAATTGTGTGACTACGCGTGATGAACCTTCTTTGGGTGTGTAGATGCTGTCTAGGCCAGGACCAATCCAATTAAAAGGGCGGAACAAGGTAAAGCGAAGACCTTCCATGCCGTAACCCCAAATTACGCGATCCATTAATTGCTTAGAGCAAGCGTAGATCCAGCGTGGTTTACTGATAGGGCCATACACCATGCTTGAAGATGATGGGTCAAATTCACTGTCTTCACACATGCCATAAACCTCTGAGGTTGATGGAAATACCAAATGCTTTTTGTATTTAACAGCCGAGCGAACGATGGGAAGATTTGCTTCAAAATCAAGCTCAAATACTTTGAGCGGTTGCTGTACGTAAGTGGCGGGTGTTGCAATTGCAACGAGAGGCAAAATAACATCGCATTTACGAATGTGATACTCAACCCATTCTTTATTGATGGTGATATCGCCTTCGAAGAAGTGCATCCGGGGGTGATTGATTAAATCTCCTAAGCGATCATTCTGCATATCCATGCCATAGACATCCCAGTCGGTTGTCTCGAGAATGCGCTTTGAAAGGTGATGACCAATAAAGCCATTAACACCAAGAATGAGTACTTTTTTCATCTTTACTGCCTCGTATTAATCAAATGTGCTGCTTCTGAATTGTTTCTAAATCTATTCTTATTTGTCTGCGGGGAGCCATTCTAAGATCTCTAGGGCTTGTTGGTCGCCACAAATGCCGAATACCCGATTATCAACCACTTGGATACCTAAAGCCCCTAGATTGAGCTTGTCTGGAAAAGGACCCTTTAGGCTGGTGCGGGCAACAATCATCATTTTGCTGTCATGTTCTATAAAAGCGCCTGGATAAGGGGGTGCAACTGCCCTGACAAGGTCGTGAACCTGCTTGGCAGTTTGATCCCAGTGAATCTGGCCATCAGCGGGCTTTCTGCCGCCAAAATAGCTCCCTTTTTGCAAATCATTGGGTTTACGGGGGACATTCCCATGTAAAAGGGCGGGGAGTACTTCATGAATGACCTTGACTGCTGCGTCGCTAACTTTGGCAAATACCTCAGTGGCAGTTTCATCAGGGCCAATGCTCACTGCCAACTGATCAACAATATCACCCGCATCCGGTTTTTCTTCCATGATGTGCAGGGTGGCGCCCGTTTCAGTTTCCCCATGGAGAATCGCCCAGTTGACGGGAGCACGTCCACGATATTTGGGGAGTAATGATCCATGCATATTGAGCGCTGCGATTTTGGCGCATGCCAGAATCTGCGCAGGAATCATGTAGCGATAGTAAAACGAGAAAATGTAATCAGGGGCAAGCGCTTGGAGTTGTGGAACAAGCCCAATCAATTCATTTGCACTTGGCGTGATGAAGGGAATACTGTTTTCTTTGCAGAGCTTGGCTACGCTACCAAACCAAACATTTTCATTGGGATCATCTTGATGAGTGACGACAAGGTCAATCTCAATGCCGGCTTTGAGCAGTTCTTTTAGGCAGTTAACGCCAACATTGTGATAAGCAAAGACAACTGCGCGCAATTACTTTTTCTCTAATACCGTTTGCACAACATAACGGGGGCGATTACGGATCTGTTGGTAAATGCGGCCGATGTATTCACCTAGTAAGCCAAGACCAAAGAGCATCACACCAATCAGGAAGAAGGTGAGCGCAAACAAGGTAAAGACACCCTCTACCTCAGCGCCTAGTACAAAGCGACGAACTAAGAGGTAAGCAAATAGGCTGCCGGCAGCAAGGGAGAGAAGCATGCCAAGGATCGAGAAAATCTGCAAAGGCATGATAGAGAACCCAGTCACTAAATCAAAGTTCAGACGAATGAGTTGGTACAGGCTGTATTTGGATTCACCTGCAAAACGCTCTTCATGTTTAACGGTGATTTCAACAGGATTAGCTGCAAAGGTGTACGCGAGTGCAGGAATAAAGGTATTGTTTTCATCGCATTGACGCACTAGATCAACAATACGCCTGCTATAGCCGCGCAACATACAACCTTGATCAGTCATGGTGATACGAGTAATGTTTTCACGCAAACGATTCATGGCGCGTGAAGCAAATTTTCTAAAGAAGCTATCGCGACGATCGGCGCGAATAGTGCCAACATAGTCGTGTCCAGCAATCAGCTGCTCAACCAGAGCATCAATTTCTTCAGGGGGATTTTGTAGATCCGCATCTAAGGTAATGATGTATTCACCTTTTGCGTATTCAAAGCCAGCCATGATGGCCATATGTTGGCCAAAATTACTGTGGAATAAAACTGCTCTTGTGACATCAGGGCGAAGATCAACCTGTTTAGCCAATATGCCAGCAGATCGATCCTTGCTGCCATCGTTTACAAACACAATCTCATAAGAGATGTTGCGCTTGGCGGATACCGCATCTAATGCAGGGTAGAGTCGATCAAATAATGCCTGGAGGCCATCTTCCTCGTTGTATACAGGAATAACAACACTTAGCTTTGGGTTGGCAACTAATTTAGCAGTCATGCCGCAATTTTGCCTGATTCTGGGGATTTGACCCAATAAAGCTATTTTTTGCAGTGTTTCTGCAGGATTCCAATGAGTGCGCTTGCAATGCGAGCAATATCTGGGTCTTTCATACCTGGAAATAATGGCAGCGTCAGAATAGATTTACCAATACGTTCTGCAACGGGTGTGGAACTGGTTTGGTAGCCTAAATTTTTATATAAAGTAAAACCGGTGATGGCAGGGTAGTGAACTCCAGTTCCAATACCGAGTTCTTTGAGTTCCGTCATGATTTGTGCGCGATCGCAATCGAGTTGTTCAAGTGGAAGCACAACTTGAAACATGTGCCAATTGCTACCAGTAAAGTTTTCTACTGGTAGCTCTAATCGTAAATCAAGGCCAGTAGAAGTCAGTTCATTGCGGATCGCATCAAAGTACTGACGAGCTAATGCAGTGCGTCTGGTTTGGTACGTAGGTAATTGTTTGAGTTGTTGCAAGCCGATAACGGCATTCACGTCTGTTAGATTGTCTTTGCCACCCAAGACATCTACATCCATGCCATCCATGCCTTGGCGGGTCAGTCCTTGTAGACGAAATTTCTCGGCAAGCTTTGCTTCATCAGCATTGTTTAAAACCAGGCAGCCGCCTTCAATAGTGGTGAGATTTTTATTGGCCTGAAAACTAAAGCTCACCAGATCGCCAAAGCTCCCAATCTTCTTGCCTTGCCATTGAGAGCCAAAGGCTTGCGCAGCATCTTCGATAACGCGCAATTGATGTTGTTTAGCTAGTGAGTAGAGCTTATCCATATCAACAGGTAGTCCTGCAAGATAGACTGGCATGATGGCTTTTGTTTTGGATGTAATAGCACTGGCTACTTTATTGAGATCGATATTGCGTGTGACGGGATCGATATCCACAAAAACGGGTTTTGCACCGACGCTTAAGATGACATTGGAAGTGGCAACCCAAGAAATGGGAGTGGTAATGACTTCATCGCCTTCGCCTATGCCAGCCACTTGAAGCGCAATCTTCATTGTCGCAGTGCCATTGGCAAAGCAGCGCACAGGACGCCCGCCAAAGTATTGGCTAAGAGCAGATTCAAACTCAGCGAGCTTGGGTCCTGAAGTAACCCAGCCAGAACGCAAAACTTCAGCGACCGCATCAATCGTTTCTTGATTAAAGTTTGGTCGTGTAAATGGGATAAATTCGAAGTTAGCGCTTGACATGATGCTCTATCTTACTGTGTTGCATTTGAGTTGTCGGGGTGCCTCACAATCACTCGTCGTGAATCACGCCCCACCTCTTGCATAGGCAAGTTTTTCGCTTGGAGTTCAATAAATACTTCGGGCACCATCATGGCGTAGGCACTCTGATCTTCTTGCCAGCGAGTAATGAAAGCTTCCATGGTTGGGATCCAAAGATCAGGTTCTTGATTGACGCCAAACTCAAGCTCGTCTGGTGATTGCACCATGATCATGGTTCTGCCCAAATAGAATGGCACTGTGTGATCAAGTAAACGAACAGAGTAAAAGTTCACTTTTTCTGGAATAGAAGACTTCACTTGATTAACTAAATCAATTCCAGAAACTGCACGGCCTAATGTTTCATGGCCAGTGCCAGCAATGATGGCGCACAAGAAAAAGCCCCACGCAAAACTCACAATGCTTTGAATGCCATTGCGTTTAGATTGAAAGCTTGCATAAAGGCTGAATGCAATCAAGACAATGAGTGCGGCAATAATCCAATGCACATACTGGGCATAGGCCTCAACTTCATCTGGTCTAGCTTGCTTACCAATATTAGATAAAAACAGAAAGCCGATGCCAGCCAATACGGCAAATCCAATAGTTTGAAAGCGCCAGGTAAAAGATAAAGAGTTGTTCTGATCCAGTAAGTGGTCGAGGCGGTTACCGATTAATAATGCAAGCGCAGGAAAGACGGGGATGATATAGCCAGGTAGCTTGGATTGGGAAACACTAAAAAACGCGAAGATCACAAGAAACCAGCAGCTCAATAACCATCCGCAAGAGAATGTTTTCGAACGCTCTTGCCATGCTTGCACAATAGAACCTGGAAGTTGCGCTACCCAAGGCAGAAGCCCAATTAGTAGCAGTGGCACAAAGTAATAGATGGGACCTGTTCTGCTATGGGCATCTTGGGTGAAACGTTGCAGGTGTTCATGAATAAAGAAAAATTCTAAGAACTCTGGATTGCGTTGTGCTACCAACACAAACCAAGGTGCAGTGATGGCTAAAAATAAAATCGTTCCAGTAAATAAATGCAAGCGCATCCAAATTTTCCAATCCCTTGCGCTAATGGAGTAGATTACAAAAACCATGGCGGGTATGGCGGCACCAATTACGCCTTTAGATAGCGTTGCCAGTGCCATGAAAATCCAGCATGCCCACATCCAATGGCGACGACTCGATTGAGTGTGTGCAGTTTGCGCAATCAAAAGACTACATAGCGAGGCAACTAAAAAAGCAGACAAGCCCATATCTAAAGAATTGAAGTGTCCACTAATGACCCACATGGGACTCGAGGCTAAAACAACTGCCGCCAGCCATCCCGCTCTGGCGTTATAAATCTTTGCGCCAGTAAATCCAATTGCCAAAATAGTTAAGAAGCCTGTGAGGGCAGTCCAGAGTCTGGCTTGCCAATCACCAATCCCAAATAACTGAAATGTGGCAGCAGTTGCCCATATTTGGAGTGGTGGTTTTTCAAAATACTTGTAGCCGTTATAGCGAGGAGTAACCCAATCGCCTGTGACGAGCATTTCTCGAGCCATCTCGGCATATCGTCCCTCGTCCGAAGGAATCAAATGGCGGTAGTTAAGGGTTCCAAACCAAAGCGCTGCATAGATTAGCAATAGCAGCAAAATCTTGCCGGGGTGTAAGGCTGATGACTGCCGAATTTGGCTAAATTGCATTAGCTAGGCTCCACAATCAAGGCCAAAAGGACTTTTCGGCCTTCACCAACCAGGATGTTGTAGGTACGGCAGGCTGCTTGTGAGTCCATGATTTCAAAGCCAATTTTGGCCAAAATCAGGTTTTTTAAGAGCTCAGGCCGTGGAAATTGCTGGCGACTACCAGTGCCAATCAGAATCAATTCTGGCTTTAGATTAGCTATTTGGCTGAAATGGTTGACCTCAAGGTCGCCAAAAGATTTCACAGGCCACTCCAGGGTTTCGCCATCCGAGCTCAAAAGGACGCTGTGCTTGTATGGAGTTTGGTTGATCTCCACGTAGCCATCGCCATAGCCAGTGATCGTATTGGCTCCAGAATGGGGGTCAGATTGAAGCTTCAAGTGCACTCTCTGTCATAATTAGGAGGATTATAGCTAGCTGTTTTTTCCGAGATTTCAAGAACTTACCCTGTAATTTATTGTGAAACCCATCCTAAAGTCCCAAAAACTCGATAACGTCTGTTATGACATTCGTGGGCCTGTGCTCGAGCTTGCTCAGCGCATGGAGGAAGAGGGTCACAAAATCATCAAATTAAACATTGGAAACGTAGGGGTTTTCGGTTTTGATCCTCCTGAAGAGATTCAGTTGGACATGATCCGCAATTTGAGTAATGCCTCCGCATATTCCGATTCCAAGGGTATTTTTGCTGCACGTAAAGCCATCATGCAGTATTGCCAAGAAAAAGGTATTCAAGGTGTAGCGCTCGATGATGTCTACACCGGCAATGGCGTTTCTGAACTCATCGTGTTGTCGATGAATGCACTCTTAAATGATGGTGATGAAGTATTGGTGCCAACACCAGACTATCCTTTGTGGACTGCCGCTGTCAGTTTATCGAGTGGCACCCCTGTGCACTATCTTTGTGATGAGTCAAAAGACTGGGCGCCAGATTTAAATGATTTGCGTAAAAAAATTACACCTAAGACCAAAGCGATTGTGGTGATCAACCCAAACAATCCAACGGGTGCAATTTATTCAAAGGAAGTATTGCTTGAGCTCACGCAGATTGCTCGTGAGCATGGTTTGATTTTGTTTGCTGATGAGATTTACGACAAGATGTTGTATGACGGCGAGAAACATATTTCTTTAGCCTCCTTATCTACCGACGTAGTCATCATCACCTTTAATGGCCTTTCCAAAAATTACCGCTCATGCGGTTATCGTGCTGGTTGGATGGTGGTCTCGGGCGATAAAGAGATGGTGCGAGATTACATTGAAGGTCTCAATATGTTGGCGTCAATGCGGCTCTGTGCAAACGTTCCTGGTCAGTACGCTATTCAAACTGCGTTAGGTGGGTATCAGAGTATTAATGATCTGGTTAGCGAGGGCGGCCGTTTAGCTAAGCAGCGCGATCTTGCTTGGAAGCTTATTACCGATATTCCTGGCGTGTCTTGCATAAAACCAAAATCTGCCTTGTATTTATTTCCAAAGCTCGATCCTGAGATTTACCCAATTGAAGATGATCAGCAGTTTGTTGCTGATCTTTTAAAAGAAGAAAAAGTATTGTTAGTGCAAGGTTCTGGATTTAACTGGGGTAAGCCTGATCATTTCCGCGTAGTGTTCTTGCCTCATGAAGATGTATTAAAAGAGGCGATTGGACGTCTTGCGCGTTTTCTCGAGCGTTATCGCAATAAACATGGCCGTAAGGCTTCTACAACTGCAGCAAAGGCATCATGAAACCGATTCAAGTAGGTCTGTTAGGTATTGGCACCGTTGGTGGTGGCGTGTTCACTGTTCTCGAACGTAACCAAGATGAAATTACTCGCCGCGCAGGTCGTGGCATTCGTATTAATACCATTGCCGATCTCAATGTAGATCGCGCCAAAGAAATCGTTAAGGATCGTGCGCAGGTAGTAAATGACGCTCGTGCGGTGATTAAGAACCCTGAGATTGATATCGTTGTCGAGTTAATTGGCGGTTATGGCATTGCTAAAGACTTGGTTTTGGAGGCAATTGCTGCTGGTAAGCATGTGGTTACTGCAAATAAGGCCTTGATTGCTGTTCATGGCAACGAGATCTTCAAAGCTGCGCATGAAAAAGGCGTAATGGTTGCTTTCGAGGCTGCTGTTGCTGGCGGCATTCCGATCATCAAGGCTTTGCGTGAGGGCTTAACAGCCAATCGCATTGAGTGGATTGCCGGCATTATTAATGGCACCACGAATTTCATTCTTTCTGAAATGCGTGATAAAGGCTTGGACTTTGAAACCGTATTGAAAGAAGCCCAACGCTTGGGTTATGCAGAGGCTGATCCAACTTTTGATATTGAAGGCGTTGATGCCGCGCATAAAGCAACCATCATGAGTGCAATTGCATTCGGTATCCCGATGCAGTTTGAAAAGGCGCATGTTGAAGGCATCACAAAATTAGCGGCAATTGATATTCGTTATGCAGAGCAATTGGGTTATCGCATCAAGTTGCTTGGTATCGCTAAAAAAACAACTTGTGGTGTTGAGTTACGTGTGCATCCAACATTGATCCCTGCAAAACGTTTAATCGCTAACGTAGAGGGCGCAATGAACGCGGTTCAAGTATTTGGCGATGCAGTGGGTACTACTCTTTACTACGGTAAAGGCGCTGGATCTGAGCCAACTGCCTCTGCAGTGATTGCAGACTTGGTGGATATCACTCGTTTGCTTAGCGCAGATGCTGAGCATCGCGTGCCATATTTGGCTTTCCAACCAGATGCTGTGCAAAATACACCCGTCTTGCCGATTGGCGAGATTACAACAAGCTACTACTTACGTATGCGCGTAGCTGACCAGGCAGGTGTGCTTGCCGACATCACCAGAATTTTGGCATCACATGGTGTATCTATCGATGCGCTCTTGCAGAAAGAGGCAGATGAGGGTGAAAGTCAAACTGATTTAGTGGCATTGACTCACGAGACTAAAGAGAAAAATATGCTCGCCGCAATTAAAGAGATTCAAGAGCTCAAAACAGTTGCTGGTGAAGTAGTGAAGATCCGTTTAGAAAATCTGTCTTAAGCAATTAAACATCAACATGCGTTACCAGTCCACTCGTGGCAATAGTCCACAACAATCTTTTTTAGAAATTCTGCTGGGTGGATTGGCGCCAGATGGCGGTTTATATCTCCCAACTCAGTATCCGCAAATTACGCCTGCTCAATTAGATGCTTGGCGTGGATTGTCATACGCTGACCTCGCTTATGAAATCCTGAGTCTATATTGCGATGACATACCTGAGGCGGACTTGCGTGCTTTGTTGCGCAAGACCTATACAGAGCAAGTCTATTGCAATGGTCGCCCACAAGATTATGCGAAAGACATCACACCATTGCATTGGTTAGGCGAAGAGTATGGCACTCGCATCGGCTTATTAAGTTTGTCTAATGGCCCAACATTAGCTTTTAAAGATATGGCGATGCAGTTATTAGGCAACTTATTTGAGTACGCCCTTAAACGTGCTGGCCAACAGCTGAATATTTTGGGTGCTACCTCGGGTGATACCGGTAGCGCCGCAGAATACGCTATGCGCGGCAAAGAAGGCGTCAAAGTATTTATGCTCTCTCCGCGCGGCAAGATGAGTGCATTTCAGTCGGCGCAAATGTATTCCTTGCAAGACCCAAATATCTTTAACTTAGCAGTAGCCGGGGTCTTTGATGATTGTCAGGATATTGTTAAGGCGGTCAGTAACGATCACGCCTTTAAAGCAAAGAATCAAATTGGCACAGTGAACTCGATTAACTGGGGGCGTGTAGTGGCACAGGTGGTCTACTACTTCCAAGGCTACTTGCTAGCAACTAAATCCAGCTCTGAAAAAGTATCGTTTACCGTTCCATCGGGCAACTTTGGTAATGTCTGCGCCGGTCATATCGCACGCATGATGGGCCTACCAATTGAGCATTTAGTTGTAGCCACCAATGAGAATGATGTTTTAGATGAGTTCTTCCGCACTGGCGTTTATCGTGCTCGTAAATCTGCAGAGACTTTGCATACATCCAGTCCGTCTATGGATATTTCAAAGGCTAGTAATTTTGAGCGCTTTGTTTTTGACTTTATGGGTAAAGACGGAAAAGCAACCGCAAGCATGTTTAAGCAAGTGGATGAGTCCGGTGGCTTTGATATCTCTAAAGAGGTAGTCTTCAAAGAGTTGGGTCAATATGGATTCCAGTCTGGTCGTAGTACCCATGCTAATCGCCTAGAAACTATTCGGGATATTGAGAATAAATACGGCATCATGATTGACACGCATACGGCTGATGGCGTTAAGGTAGCGCGCGAACATTTACAGGCTGGTGTGCCAATGATTGTTCTGGAGACAGCTTTACCAATTAAGTTTGAAGAAACCATTCAAGAGGCTTTGGGTCGTCCAGCAGAGTGTCCTCCTGCATTCCGGGATATCAAATCAAAGCCTCAGCGCGTAGTCAATATTGACGCCGATGTAAATCAAGTGAAAGATTTTATTGCTACACATCTCAATTAAACATCTAGAGATAAGCCAGTAATAAGCATTGTTATGAATAAGCCACCGATGTTGACCGCACAGCAGGCTTTAGAGCATTTGCTCTCACATGCAAAGCCTGTTCATGAAAATGAAAATGCCCCAGTGCAAGCCGCCTTGGGTCGTGTGCTCGCTGAAAATGTGCAGTCTCTAGTAGACGTTCCGCCTTTAGATAACACTTCAATGGATGGATACGCGGTTCGCGCCACCGATACCGCTACACCTGGTCAGGTGTTGCGAGTTGCGCAGCGTATTCCAGCAGGTTCAGTTGGCACGCAATTAGAGCCAGGCACTGCAGCGCGTATCTTTACTGGAGCGCCTGTTCCTCCTGGTGCAGATGCTGTCGTAATGCAAGAGGACTGCGCCATATTAGAGGGGTCTGCAGACCAGGTGCAAGTGAATATAACTCCAACGCTTGGGCAGTGGATTCGTCGTCGTGGCGAGGATCTGTCTGCTGGAAAAACAGCGCTGGCCGCAGGTATTTTCTTGAGGCCGCAAGAATTGGGAGTGGCTGCTTCAGCTGGCTTGACCCATTTGAATGTAAAGCGGCGCGTAAAAGTTGCTGCATTCTTTACTGGTGATGAATTAGCGCTTCCCGGAGAGTCGTTAAAACCAGGCGGTATTTATAACTCCAATCGAGACACCTTGTTGGCTTGCCTGCGTGCTTTAGGTTGCGATGCAAGTGATTTAGGTATTGTCCCTGACCGTCTTGATGCAACTCGTGAGGCATTGCGACGTGCGAGTAAAGATCATGACCTCATCATTACTTCTGGTGGAGTGTCTGTAGGTGAGGAAGATCACATTAAGCCTGCGGTGACTGCTGAAGGTAGATTGGATCTTTGGCAGATTGCAATTAAACCTGGCAAGCCTTTGGCATTTGGAGCTGTTCACAAAGCAGACCAAGCCAATGGCGCAAATACTGATGAAGCATGGTTTATAGGTTTGCCTGGCAATCCTGTATCCAGTTTTGTGACTTTCTTATTGTTTGTAAGGCCCTTTATTCTCAAATTACAAGGGCGTAAGTCAATTGCTACCCCATCCTACTTTGTGCGCGCCGACTTTGATTGGTTAAAAGCAGATCGCCGTAATGAATTCTTGCGCGTCAAAATGAACGAGCAGGGCGGCCTTGATTTATTCCCCAATCAAAGCTCTGGGGTGCTTACTAGTGCATCTTGGGGCGATGGATTAGTTGATTGTCCTCCTGGGCAAGCAATACACAAAGGTGATTTGGTGAAGTACATTCCCTTTGATGCACTTCTCAAATAATCAGTTTACGATTAGTCCATGAAACTTGAATTACGCTTTTTTGCTTCTTTGCGTGAAGCCTTGGGCTTATCGCAGGAGACTGTTGAGGTACCAGAGGTAGTTAAAACGGTATCTCAGCTTCGTGCACATTTAATTACACGTGGTGGAGTTTGGGCCGAAGCCTTGGCAGAAGGAAGGCCATTGCGCTGCGCTTTGAACCAAACTATGGTCGATACCAATACTGCCCTAATAGATGGTGCTGAGATAGCATTTTTCCCGCCAGTAACCGGAGGTTGATGTGACTCAGCCATTGATCCGAGTTCAAGAAAACGACTTTGATGTCAGCACAGAGATTGCGGCACTTCGAAAAGGTGATCCTAGAGTTGGAGCAGTCGTTACTTTTCTGGGTACCGTTCGTGATTTAAATGATGGCAGTCAAGTTAAGGAAATGACCTTGGAGCACTATCCGAGCATGACTGAAAAAGCCTTAGAGGAAATTGTTGCTCAGGCTAAATCGCGTTGGGATATTTATCAGGCTCTAGTCATCCATCGTGTAGGTCCATTATTGCCGGAAGATCAAATTGTGTTAGTTGCAGTCACTAGCGCGCACAGGGGTGAAGCATTTGCTGCTTGTGAATTCATCATGGATTACCTTAAGACTGCAGCCCCGTTTTGGAAGAAAGAAGAAACGCCCGATGGTGGTCGTTGGGTGGACGCTAGAGTCACAGATGAAGCTGCCATGGCGCGTTGGAAAAAATAATTTATTACCTTTGTAAAGACAAATTTATTTTTAGGAATTGCAAATGAAAAAAATCCTTGTACTCACATACCTATTTGGCGCAATGGCATTCAATAGCTTTGCTAGTACAGAGCGACCCACAGCAACTGTAGAGACCGGTTCTTTACAAGGCACTACTGAATACAACATGAATGTCTTCAAAAACATTCCTTATGCAGCGCCACCAGTAGGCGATCTACGTTGGAGACCTCCTCAGCCAGCAGCCTCATGGAATGGCACACGTGATGCCGGTCAGTTTGGCGAGTCTTGCCCGCAGCCATATGTAAAGAATTTAAGTACAGGCCTTGCTTTGCCTGGCAATGAAGATTGTTTAAAGCTAAACGTATTTACGCCTCAAAAACCTGGTAAGGATTTGCCGGTGATGGTATGGATTCATGGCGGTGGCTTATTGGTTGATGGCGCAAGGGATGCACAATTTACGCCCATTAACTTAGTCAAAAACGGTGTCATCGTCGTCACTTTTGATTACCGCTTAGGTTCATTAGGATTCTTTGCTAGCAAAGAGCTGATTGCTGAAGCCAAAGCAAAGGGTGAGCCAGTAGGCAACTACGGCACTATGGATCAAATTGCAGTGCTGAAGTGGGTAAAGCGCAATATCGCTGCCTTTGGTGGCAACCCAAACAATGTAACTATTTTTGGCGAATCTGCTGGTGGCAGAAGTGTTACTTGGTTAATGGTTTCTGATGCAGCTAGAGGCTTGTTTCATCGAGCGATTGCTGAGAGTGCGCAGCAAAGCCCTATTCGGGGCATGACTGAAAAGCGTTTAGGCATGGCGCCTGAAACTGAGATTTCTGCAAACCTGATGAAGGGAGTAGGCGCAAAATCTTTAAAAGAGCTTAGAAGTCTTCCAACTCAGAAGTTGGTGTTAACTGCAGCTGACTTTGAAAAAGGGGAATTTGGTGGACCATTTATTGATGGTCAGATTCTCAAAGGTGATCCAATTCCTCTGTTTGCGGCAGGCCAACAGGCGATAGTGCCTTTCATGATTGGCACCAATTCTTGGGATTCAAGCTTTTTAGTTCCAGGTCAACCTTCTATGGCGGGTCTTGCCAAGATGCTGCGTGAAGATCCTAAGATTCTGACTCAGCTATATGGCAATGTTCAAGATAAGTGCATCGCTTCTTCTGATGCAATGGGCGATATGTTCTATCGTGGTAGCACCAAGTTGTTAGCCGATAGCATGAATGGCATTGCTCCTGGGTACGCCTATTACTTTGATTACCTAACCAAGAACATTCGTGCTGCTTATCCAGGCGTCCCACATACTTTTGAAATTAGTTATGTGTTTGGCAGCTATCCATTAATGTCTCAGGCTCCAAAGATTGCAGAGTCTTCTGCCAATCGTTGCGCACGTATTGAGCAGGCTACTATGGAGTTGAAGAAAAAAGGCATTTGGTCTAAATACTGGTATCCCATTACCGATAAAAATGATCCACAAGACATTGCCATGTCTGAAAAGATGTCTGCTATCTGGGCGCAATTTGCTAAAACAGGCAATCCAAATTTGGAGGGTCAAGCAAATTGGCCTATCTACAATTTGAAAACAGATGTGATGCGCAGTTTTTCAGAAAACAGCGAGACAATTACTGGCTTACTGAAAGAGCGGGTTGATTATCAGATGCTGCATTTAAGAGAGATTTATTCGCTTGAACGATTAAAGAGTGCGTTTTAATTAAACCCCTCAAAGTCTCTAGCTTCGCAAACTAAGCCACCGCTCCAGGTGGCTTTTTTACGCTTGTTAGGAGTGCGTTACTGCTGCAATTCCAGTGGCGAGATCTGGATATAAGCAATCCAATTCTAGGGTTTGCAAATAGCCACTACGTTGGGCCATTTCATGGGGTTGATGATCGAGACCGCAGATAATCAGTTTGATGTTCCGAATTTTGCATAAATGCGCTAGTTCAGAGATTGCCTCCATTCCGGAGGTATCAATATAAATAACATTCTTAAGATCGAGAAGCAGTATTTGTGATGGAAGCTTTTGCTCAATTTTCTCAAGTAGTTTTACTGCACCAAAAAAGATCGCGCCATAAATACGATAAGCATCAATTCTTCCTTGATAGTTTTCTAATGCAGGGTATTGTTGAGTGTCAGCCTGTTCGCATCTAGAGAGGCTAGATATTCGGTAGATGAAGGTAATAAAAGCAAAGAGTAGGCCTACCTGAACTGCGATGGTGAGATCAAGAATGACGGTTAAGGTAAATACACTCAGAATAGTGAGTTGATAAGGCAGGCGGAACTGTTTAAGGTCAACAAATTTTCGCCACTCGCCCATATTCCACGCAACAAACATCAGAATGGCAGCCAAGCTTGCTAAGGGGATGTCTTTTGCCAATGGAGCTGCAAACAGGATAATAATTAATAAGGTGCAGGCATGAACAATTCCGGCGATGGGCGTTGTTCCACCACTTTCAATATTGGTGACTGTTCTGGCGATTGTGCCGGTGGCTGGCATACCGCCAAAAAATGGGCTGACCAAATTCGCTACGCCTTGTGCCATCAGTTCTTGGTTGGAATCATGGCGATCATGAATTAAGCTGTCTGCAACACGCGCACAAAGTAAGGACTCAATTGCGCCAAGTAGTGCCAGAGTCAAGGCGGGTGTGACCATATATTGTGCCGTGCCCCAGCTAATTGAAATCCACTCGAAGTGTGGAAGGCTTGACGGAATCCCACCAAAACGACTACCAATTGTATCGACTGGCAAATTAAATAAGCCAGTGATGAGTGTAGCGATTACCATGGCCACAACCGTTCCCGGAATATGTCCCAGCCAACCTAATTTTTTCTGTATGAGTTTCCAGGCCACAATGATCATGAGGCTGAAGCAGGCAATACCTAGTGCAACAATATTCACAGTATCAGCAGCTGCATAAAGGGTTTGCAACATTGGAAAAAATTGCGCTGGCATTTTCTCAACCGTCAGGCCAAAAAAATCCTTAATTTGAGAAAGGCCAATTAAGCACGCTATACCATTGGTAAAGCCAATAATGACGGCAATTGGAATAAAGCGCACCAAGGTGCCTAATCTCATTAGACCCATCAAGAATAAAAATACTCCAGACATTGCGGTGGCAAGCAATAAGTTTGGAATGCCATAACGCTCGACAATGCCGTACACAATAACAATGAATGCTCCAGCTGGCCCACCAATCTGCACTCGACTGCCGCCCAAGAGGGAGATCAGTCCACCGGCAACAATAGCAGTGAAGATGCCAGCTTCTGGTTTGAGTCCGCTGGCAATTGCAAAAGCCATCGCCAAGGGGAGGGCGACGATGCCAACAGTGATCCCGGATAAAACATCTTTGGCTAAAAGACTGCGGTTATATCCTTTAAAGGCGTCCAGAATTTTTGGATGGAAAATGAGCATGGCTTTAAGAGAATCGATTGCTTAACCAATATGTGATGCCAGAACAAAGGGCGGTCGCAAAAGACCCCCAAGCGATATCAATGAATGCCAGCTTAGTTGGGAAATTTCGAATGACAGCAAGATTGGTGAGGTCGTAGGTCATGTAGCAAAACAAGCCGAATAAGGCACCATATATCAGGGTATCGGAACATGATTGCTTTGATAGGGCAGGGGCAATTACAAAAATACAGACCCCAAGAGCATAAATTAAATAGAAAGCTAGGGCTGCTATGAGTTTGGGTTCGCTAGCCATCAAGTCACCCATCTCATCGCGATATAGGTTTTTTGCTATCCCTAGAAGCCAGATTAAATCTACTGTTACCAGGGTCACTAGAAACGATACATAGATGCCAAAATATTTGAGCAATTAATTTACCCTTTGATCTTTTATAGGCCAATAATAAGCATTATGATGGAAAGAGTAGATTAGTAGCTAATTTAAAGGAGATGGGTATGTTTAAGCATTTATTGGTACCGGTTGACGGTTCAGATATCAGTAAAAAGTCACTCAAAAAGGTGGCAGAACTTGCTAAAGCAGACGGCGCAGCCGTAACTTTAGTTTACGTTTCTGATCCCCTTCCGCCCTTGGTCTACTCTGACAGCACAATGGGATATGGAATTTCTGCTAATGAGCACAAAAAAGTTTGCGAAGCATATGCAAAAGACGTGTTCAAAAAAGCGGCAACTACCCTAGGTGCTAGCGTTAAAGCAAAGACTTTGCATATTTCAAATTCCAATCTATCTGAAGGCATCTTGGATGGCGCTAAGAAAGCGAAAGCTGATGTGATTGTGATGGCTTCACATAAGCGCACTGGTATTAAAGGAATTTTATTGGGCAGTGAGACACATGAAGTGATCGTGCACTCTAAGTTGCCAGTATTGGTTTTGGGTTAAGTCAACGCCATATCCTGAGGCGGTAAATATAAAGGGGTTCATTTGAACCCCTTTATTTATTCAGCAGCATCAATATGTTCTATTTAGCGCGTGATTGGACTGCCTAAAAGCAAAATCTCTCTTGTGAGTTGGCCGCTCTCATTGTCTCGCATAGACCATAAATCCAGTTGCGTTTTAGACCCATAAGGATCAATGTAGATGCCATCTTTTCTGAGCTCAAAGTGGAGGTGTGGTCCTGTTGATCTACCGGTTGAGCCAACATACCCAATTTCAAAACCTCTCCTGACCTCGTTACCTAATTCAAGCTCATTGTTGTAGTTGCTCAAATGCGCGTAATAAGTGTGATAACCACCTGGGTGCTCTAAAACAATGAGGTTGCCAAAAGCGCCGCTAAAGCCAAGGTGCACAACTTTGCCATTAGCAACACTAAATACTGGCGTTCCTACTGGGGCTGCATAGTCGATGCCCATGTGCGCGCGGTAACGTTGTTTTGTTGGGGCTGGTTTAGTTACAGCGGTATTGATTTTGGGGCGCTTTACACCGCCAGCACGCACCATACCAACGCCTCGCGAGATACGCCTATAGCTAAGTGGATTTGTCCAGAATGAGCGCTCTAGCGCTTCACCGCTTCCCGTAAAAAATGCCCCAGGAATATCATTGCGATTCACCCAAAATGCACTTGAAAAAATTTCATTATTACTTGGGTCAATAATTTCCACGGCCCAGATCTGCGCCCATCTCTCACGATCACCAAAATCAATAATTAGCCGCACTAAGCTATTAGTATTTTCAAGGGAATTATTGTCTTCAGGGTAAATTTGTTTAATGATGGAGTTCAATTCCCATACCAGCTCAACTGGTAATTTATCGCCCAATTTTCGTTGATCATAAAGAACTTCTTTCAATGGCACTTGAATCTCGGAAAGATTCTTAGATTCATTCTTCAGTAAATCTTGTTGTAGCAAAAATCCACCAAAAGCAGATGGGGTAAAAGTCCAAACTTCTGTCTTGCTATCCTGAATAGGGCCATTCATGATGCTTAGAGAGTCAAAGCGATTACGAGTAGTGAAGGCTACGGCGTACGGTATGCAATTTCCACGCATACGCTCAAAAAATGGTTTTGTTTGACTTTTGAAAAACTCAGAAAATTGGCGGTTATCAATGCCAATCGATGCGGGTAGATTGTCTTCATTGAAATTACGCCGTAGGCAACCTTGAACCACACGGTAGTCTAGATTGGCATCGCTATCAAGAATGAGTTCATTGGGGTCTTTTCGTTGAAAAAGACCTGGGTTAAGGCTCATGCTAGAACTCTTGGAACTCGCCCCAGCAGATTTATCTTTGAAGCCAATTTGCTTCGTGCTTTGAACGCTTAACTTTTTGCGTGCTTGGTTTGCTTGAGTCTGTGCCAAAGGGCTAGAGCCTACATATAGACCGATCAGCATGCAGACAAAGGGGTACTGCAATCTCTTCGCAAGCCAAGATGGGGATAACACTTTTTTGTTCACACCATGATTATCTAATAATGTTGCAAGTTGTCCCGGAAATGATGTTGTGGTGCAATAAATTCGCCTAACTTGCCGTAAACCGAGTATTTCAATACTGGCTACAATGTTTTTTTCATAAAGGAGTTTAGATGCCAATCATCGAATCCATTCAGGTTGCATCAGTAGCGGTGCCGCTAGATAAAGTGACCTCATTTTCAACTCGGACCGTATCTGAGCGTCACTATTGCCTTGTTAAAGTGCGTGACAAAGATGGCAATCAAGGCATTGGATTTTGTTATGTTGGTAGTGCGGGCGGTGATATTGCCAAGATCGCAGTTGAGCAACTACTAGCCCCAAAGTTAATTGGTCAAAATAGCCATCGCAGTGAAGGTTTGTGGATGGATATGTATAACGAATCCATTTTGCAGGGCCGTACTGGTGCAGTGATGCGCGGCATTTCTATTTTGGATACCGCTTTATGGGATTTAAATGCCCGTTCAGTTGGTTTACCTCTGCACCAATATTTGGGATCTGTAGTGGATGATCGCGTTCCTGCATATGCTAGTGGTGGCTACTACTTGGATGGAAAAACTCCTGCAAAGCTTGGAAAAGAAATGGAGTCCTATGTCAAACAGGGCTTCAAAGCCGTAAAGATGAAAGTGGGAAGACTTTCTCCGGTTGAAGAAGAGGCTAGGGTAAGAGCTGCTCGTAAGGCAATTGGCGAAGACATTTTGCTGACACTAGATGCCAATAATGCTTGGCGAGATCTGCCAACGGCGCTGGAGTATGTCAGACGGTTTGAGGCCTATAACCCTTATTGGATTGAGGAGCCTTTTTCTCCAGATGCTATTGATTTGCATGCTGCCTTAGCTCGTCAAACCACCATTAATGTGGCAACAGGAGAGATGGAGGCAGGGCGTTGGCGTTTTCGGGAGCTAATAGATGCAGGTGGCGCTGCCATTTTGCAATCTGATGCTGCCGTGTGTGGAGGTATTACAGAATGGCGCCGCATCTCTGCTTACGCTGACGCCAAGGGGGTCACGGTTTGTCCGCATTGGATGCATGATTTGCATGCCCCGTTGGTAGCGGCAACTCCAAATGCTCGGTTTGTTGAGTTTTTCTTAGATGATCAGGTATTGAATTTCCGTCGCTTAATTAATAAGCAGCTAACTTTTAAGAATGGGGATTTGATTTTGCATAAAACCCCTGGGTTAGGGTTTGAGTTTGATGAAGTGGCGATTAAGAGGTATGCCGGTAAAGATGCTTGGAAGAAGATTTCCAAATAGCTCTTTAACGCTTGGACTAAAGTAATCAAATCAACCAATAGACAAAGCCCGCAATTTTCACAATTACGGGCTTTCGTTTAACTGAAAAGTAAATTTATGCAGCTTTAGGGCGTAATTTGAAATGGCGAATGATTTGAGTGATCAGCACTAAACCAAAACCGACGAAGCCAAACAAATCTGCCTCAGTAGATGGGTAGGCGAGCGCTACACCTGATGCAACCATGATGATGCGCTCAAACACTTTGGTTTTTTCAATAAACCATCCTTGAAGTCCCCCAGCAAGGCAGATGATGCCCACTACTGCGGTAAATGAGACCCATCCAATTTGTGACCAATCGGCTTTTTCTAGCGCATCAGTAGAGCCCATGAGGAGCAAACTTACTCCAGACTTATCGAGAACAAACATAAATGGAACCAAGATTGCTGGAGCAACATATTTCCATGTCTGTAAGGTAGTTTTATAAGGATTACCTTTACAGATTGCCGCTGCCGCAAAGGGTGATAGAGCGGTTGGAGGAGAAACTTCAGATAGTACTGCGTAATAAAAGATAAACATATGCGCTGCAAATGCTGGAACACCCAAGTTAATGAGGGCGGGTGCCGCAATCACTGCGCAGATGATGTAGGAAGCGGTTACAGGAACAGCAAGACCTACCACCCAAACAACCAGTGCTGTGAAGATAGTGGTTAGCAGTAATGAGCCGCCTGCGTATTGAATCACTATAGAGCTAAATTTCAGACCAAGGCCCGTCAAAGTAACGGTACCAACAATTAGCCCTGCTCCTGCGCAAGTTGCTGCAATGGCTAGAACACCTGTCGAGCCCGATGCTAGTGCCTTAGTCAGGTTGGAATTGTAGAGCCCAGACAGAATAGGTTCTTTGCCTTTAAACCATGCCCATGGAATGATGGCAGTATCTTCTCGCAACATGCTCGATAGTGCCGAGACAACGGTTGCCCAAAATACGGCCATGACTGGTGAGAAGCCGAGCAACATAAACACCACGATAGAAATCAGCGAGAAGAAATGAAACCAATATTTCTTAGTGAGTTGCCATGCGGTTTGCACGGACTCGAAATGAATGCTCTTCATTCCATATTTGCGCACATCAATCTCTACCATGACAAATAAGCCTAGATAGAACAAGATGGTGGGAATAGTAGCCATCAAAAGAACATCTAGGTAGGAGATTTTGAGGAAGTCCGCAATTAAGAATGCAGCAGCGCCTAATACTGGCGGCGAGATAATTGCGCCTAGTCCGCCAGCAGCTAATAGTCCACCCGCTGCATTTTTTTCGTAACCCACTTTTTCTAGCATGGGTGCAGCAACAGAGCCTACAGTAACAGTTGTGGCAACACCTGATCCGGATGGGCCGCCTAGCAAAAATGAAGACATCACAATTGTTCTGCCAACTCCCGAGGACTTGCCGCCCATCGCCGCAAAAGAGAAGTCGATAAAAAACTTTCCAGCGCCAGTAAATTGCAGGAACGCTCCGAAAATAGTAAAGAGAATAATCAGCGTTGCGGAAACATCTACTGCAGTTCCATAGATGCCCTCTAGCGTCATGTACATGTAACCGACTAGACGATCAAGGTCATAGCCTTTATGGGTCCATGGAGCTGGTAAGTGATTACCAAAGAGTGCATACAGCAAAAATAAGACCGTAACGGTTACTAGGATCATGCCGTTTGCGCGTCGCACGCTTTCCAGGATAAGCAGGATTAAAGCAATTCCGACAAGGACATCTGTTGGGTTAGGTGCGGTATTGCGATCCATAAAATCATCGCCACCACTAAGTATGTAATACGAAATCGCGATAGACCCGAGTGCAAAGACAATATCCCAAGGCATTAGGCGATTCTTAAAGCGAGCTGCAATAGGGAAACTTAAAAAGACAAGAAATAAAACTAATGCAACGTGGATGACCCGCAATTGTTGAGTGGGTACGATTGAGTATGCAGCATATAAGTGAAACAGAGACATGCCAACTGCCACCAAGGTGATGAACTTAGCTAATAAACCTTTGTAGTCATTAGAGTCACCTTCCTCTTGCTTGATAAACGCGTCTAGTTTTTCTTGTGTCTCGTTATCGATGACGTTTTGATTCATGTCTCAACCTATTATTTATATTAATTGCGTCTTGATGTGCTGCATTAAATCAAAAGGGGCGAGATTAACTCACCCCTTCTTCAACTCTTTTTAGTTAACTTTGATGTTCTTTTCTTTGTAGTACTTTAGTGCGCCTGGATGGAATTCAACAGGCGATGCTTTGGCTTTTTGATTCTCTAAGAGCACATTCATGTATTCCTGGTGAGTACGAACGAGATCGATTTTGTTATCAAAAATGGCTTTAGTAATCTT
Organism: Polynucleobacter sp. MWH-UH19D; assembly: GCF_040409795.1. Classification (NCBI taxonomy): domain Bacteria; kingdom Pseudomonadati; phylum Pseudomonadota; class Betaproteobacteria; order Burkholderiales; family Burkholderiaceae; genus Polynucleobacter; species Polynucleobacter sp. MWH-UH19D. The sequence continues at coordinate 489,130 of NZ_CP099571.1, forward strand.
GTAAGCCTGGTCATCTGGCATATTGGCATTGACTACTAAGATGTTGGCAACCGCCGCTACCTTATTATCTTTCGCCATGCCGCTATAAGTCGCTTTTGGAATGAGGGCATCAAAGTACAAATTGCCATATTTCTTGTTCATGGCGCCAACTTCAGCATTGGTATCAACCATCACAATCTTGGTTCCAGGAGTGTTAGCCAGGTCGGTCACTGCTGCGGTTGGAAGTCCGCCAACCCAGAAGAACGCGTCAATTTTGCGATCTTTCACAGCATTAACTGACTCAGCTACGCTTAAGCGCTCGCGTTTGACATCTTTGTCTTTATCTAAGCCAGCAGCTTCAAGCAAGCGAAACGCCATCACTTCGGTTGCGCTACCAGGGGCACCAGTGCTGACGCGTTTACCTTTGAGGTCTTTCATGGTCTTAATGCCTGTTGAGTCAACGGTCACTACGTGCATGAGGTTCGGATATAAAACCACTAAAGTTTTCAGGTCTACCTTCTTGCCGCTGAATTTGCCTTCGCCGGTTTGGGCATCTTTAGCAGCGTCTGCCATGGAAAAGCCAACATAAGGCTTGCCGCTACCAATCAGATTAAGGTTGTCGACAGATCCGCCAGTAACTTCAGCTGTTGCGGACATGCCAGGAACCTTACTTGATAGTACCGAGGCTAAGCCGCCACCCATAGGGTAGTAAACCCCACCAGTACCACCAGTTGCGATAGAGATATTTTGGGCTTGAGCGCTCATGCATAAAAAGCTGAATGAGAGTGCAATGACTTTTAATAATTTCATATTGTTGTCTCCTAAAAGTGTAATGAACTACATTAAAGACCAGGCATGCTGAAATTAATTTGCTTTAACTCGCTGATCAACTGTGTTTGTTGCTCAGTGGTGAGTTGCATAAGAGGTGGGCGAACGCGCAACCACTCAGAGTCATTGCTGAAATGCGCTACAGCAGTTTTCATGCCGGCAATCATTTGGTATTTAGCAAAGACACTACGCACTTTATCTAAGCCCGCTTGACGCTCATCCGCATTAGATTCGCGCCAATGTGCTGCAAGGTCGGCAATAGCATGTGGGTTTACGTTAGCAGTTGCAGAGATGCAGCCAACGCCACCCGCACGTAAAGTGCGCATGAGGAAAACTTCGCTACCTGCATAAACGCGGAATCCAGAAGGAGCTAATAACTTGATCACAGATTCGGTATACGCCCAATCTCCAGAGCTATCCTTCATGCCTACTACAGTTTTTGGGTACTCTTTTGTTAAGCGCTCTAGCAAGGACAGGCTGAGATTGATCTTAGTGACCGGTGGAATGTTGTAGATATAAATCTGTAAGGCGGCATTGCCGACCTTCTGAATCACTTCAGAGAAATAGGCAAAAAGACCATCGTCGGTTACATCTTTGTAATAGAAAGGTGGCAACATCAATACGCCTGCGCATTTCAGATTGACTGCATGACGTGTCATATTGACTGTGGCATCAATAGAGGTTGCACCAGTACCCGGCATCATGTGTGCAGGATTTAATCCACCTTCCACGAGCGCCGTGAGCGTGCTCATTTTTTGTGGCGCTGACATGGAGTTTGCTTCAGAGTTTGTGCCAAAGATCGCTTGGCCAACACCATTTGATTCAAGCCATTTGCATTGCTTTAATAATTTTTGGGCATCAGGGTTGCCATCGGCCTTAAATGGCGTGAGTACTGGTGAGAGTACCGCTGGCAATGTAGAAGGATGCAAGGTAAGTGGCATGCTGACTCCGATTTAATAATGAACTTCTGACAGAAGTGGTTGTTGTGTAAAGAAAGCCTCTAAATTATCTACTGCTAATTTTGTCATAGCTACCCGTGTTTCCGAGGTGGCACTACCGATATGGGGTGTTAACAAGACATTATCAAGTTTTAAAAACGCTGGGTTTGGATTTGGCTCATTATTAAAGACATCCAATGCAGCGCCAGCTATCCTTTTATGTTGCAGTGCATATAAAAGCTCTGATTCATTAATGACGCTTCCTCGCGCAATATTGATCAAATACGCATTGGGTCCAAGCGACTCTAGAACTGTTGCATTGACTAGATTGTCAGTATCGGAAGTTGCAGGGCAGGCTAAGAAAAGCACATCGCAAGCGCTAGCTAAGTCGATGATATTTGGGTAATAGGTATAAGGAACTGGTTTTGGATTGGGGCCAGAATAGGCAATCTCAACCTTAAATGGCTCCAGGCGTTTTGCGAGATCCTGGCCAATGCGACCCATGCCCACAATCCCTACCTTTTTTCCAGCCAAAGTAGTTGTTAATTGAAATAGCCCTTTGGCCCAAGCTCCACTTTTGACATGCTCTTGAGACTCTGGAATACGACGCATGAGACTTAGCATCATGCCGATAGCAAGCTCGCAGACAGCGTCGTTCAGAACCCCAGGGGTGTTGGTGGCTTTGATTCCTTTTGACTTCAAGTAGTACAAAGGGAGATTGTCATAACCCACGCCACATGTAGAGACTAGGCGAACGCTTGGGATTTGTTTAACCAAGGCTTCAGGCAGTTTGGTATTGGATCGAACCAGAATGGCTTCAAAATTACCGGGTGGAGGTGGTGCAGAGGGATCCGCATGTCGGGTAGGGGTAAACCGACGATCAATTTCCGCTTGCATAATCTCAGGGAAAAAGCCGACCTGTAACACCGAATTGACGGGAATCATGGTTGTCTCAAATTTTTATTGGAATAATGACCTCATTGTATGAGGAATTTTAAAAAGAGGTCTAAGCCTCTCTAGGAGAACATTCATGTTATTTACCCCAGCAGAAACCAAAGTGGTTGTCGTGGGAGGTGGGACGATGGGTGCCGATGTTGCAGCGGTTTGTGCGCGTGGCGGTTGTGCTGTTCAAGTAGTGGAGCCAACAACAGAGCGTCGTGCTTTATTGCCTGATTACTTTGTTAACACAATGACTGAATTAGGTTACGAGAATCGCATTCATTTGTTAACAGTTGCAGGCACTCTCGAAGAGGTTGATTGGTCTGATATTGATTTGGTAATTGAGTGTGTGCCTGAGCGCTTAGATATCAAGCGTGAGTTATTTGCAAAGTTGGAGCAATACGCTAAACCAGAAGCGGTACTAGCAAGTAATAGTACAAGCTTTCCGATTAGTGAAATTGCACAAGGATTAAAAACTCCAGCTCGCATGATTGGCCTACACTTTTTTATGCCAGCACATTTAATTCCTTGTGTTGAAGTCATTTATGGCGCAAAAACTTCGCCCATGGTTGCCGATAGTCTCACCCGTTTAATGACGGCATGTGGCATGGTTCCCGTTACCGTCAAAAAAGATTTGCCAGGCTTTTTGGCTAATCGGTTGCAACATGCCTTATCGCGTGAAGCATTTGCTATGGTCGACGCTGGAATTTGCACCCCTGAAGATATTGATAAAGCAGTGCGTTATGGCTTTGGTTTTCGCTACATTGCTGCTGGACCTGCTATGCAGCGCGATCATGCCGGCCTGGAAATACATGCGGCTGGAGGCACGACGATTTATCCGACCCTCAATAATTCATCAACTATTGCAAAGTGCTTGAGCGATCGAGTGGAAAGCGGTAAGTTTGGCATGAAGACTGGGGAAGGTTTTTATTCTTGGACGTCTGAGTCGATTAAGGCTGAACGTGAGCGCTATCAAGATGCCTTGCGTGAAGGCTTAAAAATTATTCAGAAAGAGTTGCCAAAAATTAAGTGATATCGTGAATGTGAAACTTGTGTAGATTTGGCGCAAGTTTGTAGGTGATCAACACCACTGCAAGCGTAGCGACACCACCAAAAATAATGGAGGGTACTAAACCTAAGAGACTGGCCGCAATGCCAGATTCGAGGGCGCCTAACTCATTAGATGAGCCGATAAAAATTCCATTAATTGCGCTAATGCGACCGCGCATATTATCTGGCGTTGTCAGTTGCACAATGCTGCTTCGTATGACTACGGAAACAGAATCACAACATCCTGAGGCAAATAAGAAGAATGCACATACCCATAAATGGGTGGATAGACCAAAGCCAATAATGGAAATTCCAAAACCAGCGACCGATAGCAGTAAGTATTTGCCTGAGTCATTGAGTATTGGATGTTTGGCTAGGTAGATTCCCATGAGGACGGATCCCGCAGCAGGAGCGGCACGCAAAATACCAAGGACCTCCGGCCCTGCATGAAGCACATCACTAACAAAAGCTGGAAGAATGGATACTGCGCCACCAAATAGTACCGCGAACATATCTAGCGCCATGGTGCTCAAGATAAGCTCATGCTTTCTGACGTAATCAAATCCCTGCATAAAGCTTTTAAGGAAGTGGGTAGATTGAGGCGAATGCTCTTGATGCGCTTTAATCAAAGTAACACCATAAAGACTAACGAGTCCAAAACATGCGGCTAGGGCATAGGTCCATGTGAGATTGGTAAAGCCAATCATCAGGCCGCCTAAGCCAGGTCCTGCTACTACGCAAATTTGGAAAGAAGCGTTTCCATATCCCATGTATTTGGTAAGTTGCTCGCGCGGAATAATTTGCCCGAATAGCGCTTGGTAGGAGGGGCGCAGTAATGCTCTAGCAACACCAATAAAACCAACTGCTGTGTAGATTAGTGGTACGGGTGGAGATACCCAATCTAATGCGATGGCACATAAAAATAATGCAACGAGTACATGGATAATGGCAGCGATCGCAGAGATCACTTTACGAGAGTAGTGGTCTACCGCATGACCCGAGTAGAGCGCCAAAGCAAAGTAAGGTACGAGCTCTGCAAGCCCAATTAGTCCGAGTGAAATCACGCTATGGGTAATTTCATAGAGATGCCAGCCAACTGCCACCATCGTGATTTGATAACTTAGGGTGGCGCCAATACGGTAAATCAGCAGGGTTTTAAATGCTTTGCTTGGACTCATGTTTGAATGAGTTTACGGGAATTTCTGCACCATCTGATTTATCCTTAGGCTATGAAGAAGATTATTCGCGTTTGGGATTTGCCGATTCGACTATTCCACTGGCTGCTAGTGGCATGCATCATTGGGAGTCTGATCACTATTCATGTATCTGATAGTGCGGTCGAATTACATGCCTACTTTGGTTACTGCATATTGACTCTCTTGGTCTTTAGGGTGATTTGGGGATTTGTTGGATCCAGGCATGCACGCTTTAGCTCATTTATCCCCAATCGCCAATCAATCCTCAATTATCTTGAGGGTAAATCTCCACAATTTTTGGGGCATAACCCTATTGGGGCTCTATCCGTCTTTGCATTGCTATTTGCGCTGAGTGTGCAAGTGGTGACGGGTTTATTTGTAGATGATGAAATCGCATTCCAAGGGCCTTTTGCAAAATATGTGCCCAATGCAGTGGTATCGATCTTGTCCGAGATTCATGAAGGCAATCAGGTGGTGATCTACGCTCTTATTGCCCTTCATATTTTGGCGATTTGGTACTACAGAAAATTCAAAGGTGAAAATTTAGTCAAGCCTATGATTACAGGCGATAAAGAAATTGACCCAAGCGAGGAGGCAAATTATTTGCCCTCTGACTTGGGTCATAACTCCAAAGATGGAGTATTGCAACGGGTATTGGCTTTGCTACTCTTTGTTCTAGTTGCCGTTGCGATTTCTTATTTCATTACGCGATAAGTTCTTTCCAATTATTTTTTCTTGAAATCATCGTGGCAGCCTTTGCAGGTTGCGCCGGCTGCACCAAATGCTTTCTTGATACTTTCTAGGTCACCAGATTGCGCAGCAGTATTGAGGTTGGCAACAGCAAGCTGCATTTTTTCGGATGCAGCCTTGAACTTGGCGTTATCAGACCAAATATCTGCTTGCGCTTTGCCACCCTCAGTGCCTTGGCCAAAAGCTTGCCATGGCAAAGTAGACAGCGTGGCCACAACGGCAGCATTTTTTGTAACCTCATCTTTGTTGTAAGGGGCTTCACCTTTTACAACAGCACCAATTTTTCCAAATGAATTCGCTAAGACTGTGAATACACTCTGACGATACTTGATGGCATCTTCTGGTTTTTGAAATTGAGCGAATGCAAAACCAGCGCTTACTGTTAATGCGCCAGCTAAGCCAAACGAAATTACTTTTTGCAGTTTCATGCGGGCCTCTTAAGTGTTATGTGGTGAATGGGGGCTGTCTAGATTGAAATTAGCATACTCTAGATTATTGGGATTTGCTCAATAGCCTGAAAACAGCATCTGCAGGGGGTAAGTGAGTAGATAAACAATACTCTTAAAAAATGCCATCAAGGGGTCCATCCATAGACCACCAATAACCCCAGTAAATACTAGACCCAAGACAATAAAAAATCCCCAAGGCTCTAACTTGCCAAAAGCAATAGATTGTTTTGCTGGTAACAAGCCAGAAAGAATTCGTCCGCCATCTAAGGGTGGTAATGGGAATAGATTAAAGACAAGCAAACCAAGGTTCCAAAGGATGCCCGCCTGAGCCATTGCAATAAAAAACTTTTCATCGATCCCTAGCCCAACGAGCAGAATTAAAAGGAATGCCCAAATCATGGCTTGGATAAAGTTAGAGCCTGGTCCTGCAAGGGCGACCCAAACGGAGTCCATTCTTGGATTGCGTAGGCGACCGAAATTGACTGGCACAGGCTTAGCGTAACCAACCAAGAAGGAGGACCCCGCCAAAATTAATGCCAGCGGAATCAGGATAGTCCCTACGGGGTCAATATGTTTGGCGGGATTGAGGCTAACTCGCCCCAACATATATGCTGTGTTATCCCCAAATTTTCGGGCAGCATATCCATGGGCTGCTTCGTGGATCGTAATGGCAAAAATCAAGGGAATCGCATTAATGGCGACAGCTTGGATAGAATAGTCGGTAATCATGGCAATATGATATCCATAGGAGCTCAAAGTGACTGACGATAAGAAATCTGCATCCAAAACCCCCGCAAAACCTGTTGCTGCCAAGCCGCCAGCCCGTCCGCCAGCCCCTAAAGGCCCATCTGGCCCTGCCGGAAGGCCTCAGGCTGGCTTTGGAGGTGGAAAAGGCATGATGCGCAAGGCCGGGCGCGGTCGATAGTGGATAATTACATTCATTATTAATCTGTTTACAGAGGATTTAGCATGAACGAATGGCATAACGAATCTAAAGAAGAAGTTAACAAAAAGATCATTACTTTGATTGTGATGTTGGCCGCTGCAACTAGCTTGGCTATTTTGTTTGCGTTGGTGGCTGCTCATACTGGTTACGTATTCGGTTAATTAGTATTAATGACTAGCCATCGCCAACCTGCAATATTTGCTGGCCATGGCAGTCCGATGTATGCCATTGAGCACAACCGCTATACCGCGGCTTGGACTGCGTTAGGAAAATCGCTGAAGCGTCCTGACGCCATCTTGGTAGTATCTGCGCATTGGGTTACTCGAGGAACTTGGGTTACCGCAATGGCAAACCCCAAAACGATTCATGATTTTGGTGGCTTTCCTCAAGCACTCTTTGAAATTCAATATCCGGCACCAGGATGTCCCGCACTCGCTGATCGTGTCAAAGAGTTATTAAATGTTCCCGTAGTACTTGAAGAAAACGAGTGGGGTATTGATCATGGGGCCTGGTCGGTACTCAAGTACTTTTATCCCAACGCCGATGTGCCTGTAGTGCAGCTAAGCTTGGATGGGTCCATGTCGGCTCAGGAACATTATGATTTGGCGCAGCAGTTAAAGCCTTTGCGTGATGAAAATATTCTGATTCTCTCCAGTGGCAATGTGGTGCATAACCTTCGCACAATTCATTGGCAAGATGATGCACAGCCTTACCCATGGGCTAAAGACTTTAATGAGTTCTTTGCCGCACAACTACATGCTAAGCATCACGAACCCTTAATTGAGTGGGAAAAGTATGGTGAGGCAGCCCATCTTTCGATTCCCACGCCGGAACATTATTGGCCCGCTTTATATACCCTAGCTTTACAACATGAAGATGAGGGCGCATCAATTTATACAGATGGAATTGAAATGAGCTCCATCAGTATGTTGGGTTTTTCAATTCAGTAAACGCAAGAAAATATAAAACGAGAAGATAAATTATGTGGCTATCTATTCTTGCAATATTTTTCGGTGCCGGTTTCGGTGCTTTGTTAAGAGCAGGGTTTAATGTTCTGACTGTTAGCGCTGCTTCTGTTATTCCTTTGGGCACGTTGCTCTCGAATATGGTGGGTGGATATTTGGTTGGTTTGGCAGTTGCCTACTTTGGCAACAATCCACAGTTATCACCCGAGTGGAAGTTACTCGTTGTGACTGGCTTCTTAGGCGGTCTTACAACCTTTTCCAGCTTCTCTGCTGAAGTGGTTGGCTTTATTCAACGTGGCGAATTTACTTGGGCCTTAGGCACAGCGATGTTACACCTTGTCGGCTCTTTGATATTGACCTTTTTGGGTATTCTGACTTATCAAGCATTGAAATAAAAAAGGGGCATATAAGTCTTATAAGCCCCCGATTGAATAGATCAAATGATTTATTCTGGTTTGATATTGGCTGTTTTTACAACGCCACTCCACTTCGTAGACTCAGATTTAATGAGTGCCGCAAAATCAGCTGGTGTACCGCCACCAATTTCATTACCTTGTGACAGCATTAACTCTCTCAATTGAGGATCTTTGAGGGCTTCATTCGCTGCGGCATTGAGTTTATCGATAATGGCCTTAGGTGTACCTTTGGGTGCGATCAGGCCTTGCCAGTTCAATACCTCTACTTTTGGGTAGCCTGCTTCAGCAAATGTGGGGACATTGGGCAGCAATGGTGAGCGTTTTTTACTGGTAATGGCAATGGCGCGCAATTTATCACCCTTGATGCTAGGCATTGCGGAATACATCTGATCAAACATCATGGAGACATTGCCTGCCATAAGGTCGGTTAAGCCAGCTGAACCACTTTTGTAGGGAACGTGAATCATATCGATCCCCGCACTCTGCTTGAATAGTTCGGCAGATAACTGATGGCTTCCGCCAATTCCGCCTGATGAGTAAGTTAATACTCCAGGCTTTGCTTTTGCTGCCTCTACAATTTCTTTGACGGATTTAAATGGAGAGCTTGGGTTAACAACAAGTACGAGCGGACCTTTTTCAATCAAAATAATAGGTATTAAATCAGTTTCTGGGTCATAGCGCAGGTTGCCAAATAAAGTTTTATTGACGGCCATCGGTGCAAAGTTGCCCATGCCAATGGTGTATCCATCTGGGGTTGCTCTGGCAATAAACTCAGTGCCGATATTACCGCCTGCACCTGGTTTGTTGTCCACAATAATGGGTTGCTTGAGAATCACGCTCATCTTCTGGGCAATTTGACGACTCCGTGCATCTGAGCCGCCACCAGCGCCATAAGGCACAATGAAATTGATGGGCTTGTTTGGATAGCTTGACTGTGCAAAAGCAGTTGGCGCAAAGAGCGTGACTATTCCTAACAGTGCTAGGGTCAATGATTGAATCGGTTTTAGTAGAGTCATATTCGCTTTCTTTAAATCAATCCCAGAATGCCCAGAAAGGCGCCAATTGCAATCAGATACAAAGGATGCCACCTTGTGAATAAGGTAGTAGCAATTGTGCCAAGCGTCAAGATATAAGCAGCAGCGCCTTGATTAATTTGTAAGGCAATTTGTAAGGCAGATGAGAGTACCAAGCCAATTGCTAATGCTGCAGCTGCGTATTGAATAGATTTTTTGTGGCGAGCGTTCTGAATACCCAAAATCAAGCGCTGTAAATAGTAAATCAAAATAGATGATGGCCATGCTATGGCTAGAGTAGCAACCAGTGCGCCAATTACGCCATAAATATGCCAGCCCAATAGGGTGACTGTCATAAAGTTAGGGCCAGGCGCCGCTTGCGCAATTGCGAAGTAATCTGAGAATGTTTGTAAATCAATCCAATGTTCTTGATTGACAGCCAAGTTTAGGAGAACTGGTAAGAGTGCATTGACGCCACCGAAGGCAATCAAAGAAAATGCCGAGAGCTTTAAGAAAAGGCTGAATAAAATACTCATTCTTGACCGGCCTTTTTCCAGGCAAGAGCAAGAGCCAATGGAGATGAAATCAGCACTACCCATCCCAAGCCTAAATGAAAATAGCTAGCGGTAATCATGGTTAGCGCAACCACCAATAGCATTGCTGGAAAACGAAACTCATCTTTTAGCATTTTGAATCCAGTTGATGCGATCAGCCCAACCCCCACTGCGGAAATCCCTCGCAGCAATCCTTTAACAGTTTCTAGGTAGCTGTAATGTTCATATAAAACAGCTAGTAGCATTACGATGGAAATAGGGCCTAGTGTTAAGCCAAGTACGCTAGCGATGGCTCCACGAGCACCCCCAAAGCGAGAGCCAACGCAGACAGCGAGATTCACAATATTAGGTCCAGGAACGATCTGACAAATACCCAGAATCGCACTGAATTCTTCTGACGTCAGAATTTTGTCTCGCTCTACCAGCGTTCTTCTGGCCCAAGGTAATACGCCTCCAAAACCGGACATGCCAATTTTGCTAAAGCTAATAAATAACTCAAGAGGTGTCAGTGTTTTCAAAATAATTGAGCTTCTTGATTAAGGCTTTAACTTGGCTTATAGGGGTGTGGAACCGGCTTGTTCTCAATCCATGCCTCTAGAGTTTCAGTAATACCTTTAGCGAACGCTTCAAAAATAGGCTCAGCAATAAAACCAAGATGCGGGGTAACTAAGAGATTTGGTGTATTGCGCAAAGGATCGTTTGCTGGAAGAGGTTCAATATCAAATACATCAATGGCTGCCTGGCCGGGTCTACCTGCAGCTAATGCTATTTGTAGGTCACTCATATTGATGAGGGCAGAGCGCGAGGTATTTACCAAGATTGAATCTGGACGCATTAGCGATAATTGATCTGCGCTGATTAGACCTTTGGTTCCTGGTCCAGCTACTAAGTGCATGGAAACAATTTTCGAGGTAGACAGTAATTCATCTAGGCTGACTGCTTTAGCATTTTCAGCGGCAGCACGTTCTGGAGTCATGCGCGGACTCCATGCTACAACCTCCATGCCAAATGCAGCGCCAACGCGAGCAACGCGACTACCAATAGCGCCTAAGCCCATGATCCCTAGGCGCTCACCTGCAAGCATGGGTAGAACAGATAGTTGATCGCGCCAGCCACCGGATGCCATCAGTTTATTTTCTTCAATCAAACGTTTTGATGCGCCAAGAATCAATGCCCAAGTGAGTTCCGCGGTTGTGTCCTTTGAAGGGCCTCCTGGTGAGCAGGCAATTGGAATGTTGCGAGCTACTAAAGCAGATGCCTCTAGGGTGCCATTGCGCTCGCCAGTAAACATCAAAAATTTCAACTTAGGCAAACGCGCGATTATCGCCTCATTAAATGGAGAGCGATCCCGTACGATGGCAATGGCATCCGCATCCTTTACTGCTTCGTAAAGTGCTTCATCGCGTAAAGGATCATGATGAAAAATCAGATTTGCTTGCTTCTCTAATTTTTCCCAGTTTGAGAAACGTCTTAATGCGCGCTCGTAATCTCCAAGAATGACGATATTAGGCAGTGAGCTCATAAATGCTTTCTAAATTAATCTGGTGTGCAAAGGCTAATAATCTGCTTGAGATCAGAGGCTTGCCCTAATTTCCATAAAGCGGAGATTAGTTGGCGCGTTTTTTCTTTACCAATGACTGGCTCTGCAAGGCTAGTAAATTTTTGTTCTAGATTGGCATCGCTCATTGGGTTTTCCAAAGAGCCAATCGCATTCTTCACAAAAATGTGGACTTCTTTGCCATTTTTCAAGAAGGCTTTGACGTCAACCGATGCTTCGCTAATCGAAGTGTCTGTAGTCGCATTGACCTTAGCGCGTAAAGCGACAACATCAGGGCGGTTCACAATATCATCTGCGTACTCACCTTCACCCGCTTGACCAAAGATTAAGCCAACGGCGCAACCATGGTAGACGCTAAATTTACCCTCAAGACCATCTTTCGGAGTCTTTTTGCCAGTGAGCTCTAAGACAAGAGGGTGAGCGCGCAACTCAATACGTTCAACGTCTTCGGCTTTGACGCCTTGGGCGCGTAACTGTGAGCAGGCATCAATTGCAGGGTGAATCACAATGCCACATGCGAATGGCTTGTAAGTATTGAGTGAAATCTCAAACGACTTGCCTAGCTCACGATCAATTTCTGACCAGTCGCATTTAGTGGAAACAGTCTGCATATAGCCGCGACCTGCCTCAAGCGCTTTTGGACTCGCAGTAAAACCATGTTTTGCAAGCAAGGCAGAAATTTGCCCTGCACGTGCAGCACCACCAGGATGAAAAGGTTTTGTCATGGTGCCAAACTGCTCGCGCACACCGACTGGTTGTGAGGCAGCGATTCCTAATGCCATCATTGTCTTTTGTAAATCTAGACCCATTAGACGTGCACAGGCTGCCGCAGAGCCGAGCGTGCCAGTGGAGCCTGTGATATGCCAGCCGCGATGGTAGTGATCAGGATACATCGCATTGCCAACACGACAAGCCACATCAATACCAAGAACCAGTGAGTCGATGATTTGACGGCCATTCGCGCCAATATGTTCACCTAGCGCCAAGATGGCAGAAGCAACTGGGCCTGCAGGGTGAATAACTGTTTTCAGGTGGGTATCGTCAAAGTCAAAAGTGTGGGAGCTAATACCATTAATTAATGCTGCACCACCCATATCTACTTTGTCTTTCCGGCCTAGGATACTGGCTTGAGAAGCAGGCTGAAATTCGCGAACGGCAGCTAAGGAAGACTCCACGCTTTCATGATTCGCTGCACCAATAGCGCAACCAAGCCAATTTAAAAATGTGCGATGCGCCTCATGATCCACTTCAAGCGTCCATCCTTGGCTTGGGTGAGAGTGAACAAACTCAGCAAGCGTTTTGGTAACTGGTGGCGCATTGAGATCTGCGGCTGCGGCAATAGCATGGGACATATGGGTTCCTGTGAAGATGTATTGGAGATTAGTTGTAATTTATTGAATTATTCAATTTCGATATTGCGATCTTTGGCAACTTTTGCCCAGCGTGCAATATCTTCTTTAATATAGTTAGCAAATTGAGTTGGACTCAAAGGCATGAGTGTCATGGCTTCATTCGTCATTTTTTCTGAGAAGTCTGGGCTTGCAAGAACTTTGTTGAGTTCGGTATTGAGTTTTGCAACAACGGCGGGAGGTAAGTTTGCGGGACCTACGATACCGTACCACTGCTGGCCATCAAAGCCATTAAATCCGAGTTCTTTAAAGGTAGGAATATTTGGGGCAGCAGAACTTCGTTTAGCACCGGTAACAGCAAGCCCTCGGACACGATTCGTATTGATATAAGGAAGAGCGGCAAACAGTGTGGGAAACATTGCTTGTGTTTGTCCGGCCAATAGGTCGGTGTAAGCGGGACCAACACCTCGATAGGGAACGTGAACCATGAAAATGCCAGCTGCAAGTTTTAACTGTTCCATTCCAAGATGGGTTAGGGTGCCTGGGCCTGCAGACCCATAACTCAATTTGGCAGGATTCTTTTTGGCGTAATCTACAAACTCTTTAAAACTCTTTATTGGCAATTCAGAATTGATGACGAGCACATTTGGTGTGGCTCCAATCATGCCGATCGGTGTGAAGTCTTTGATGGCATCATAGGGTAGCCGGCGTACCGCTGGATTTGTTCCGTGAGTACCTACATAGGCAACCATCAGGGTGTAACCATCTGCCGGTGCTTTAGCGGTAGCTTGTGAAGCGATTGCGCCTCCACCGCCACCCATATTTTCAACAACAACAGGTTGACCAATTGAGCGGGAGAGTTTTTCGGCAACCGATCGGGCAATATTATCTAGTCCACCGCCAGCGGCAACTGGTGCAATTAGCTTAATTGGTTTGACTGGGTAAGTAGGGGCTTGCGCATACGCGTTTAGATTTAGGAGCAAGCCTAAAACGACAAACAAAAAGGATAAAAAAATCGGCTGTTGCCGATAAAGGGTTTTAGACATGTCTCAAGCCTAGATTGGTTATTTAATAGTTTTTGTAACGCCTGGCCATTTTACTATTTATGGCTGATTTTGGTGTTTTAGCTGGTTTTGATCTTTTTTCGAGTGGAACGATCCAAGGAGATTGAGTCTAGGTTGGGTTCTAGGGCTTCGCGCGTGTCAAAAACGAAGCAACTACCTTGGTAGTGGGCTGACCCCACCTCTTCAAAGTATTTCAAAATTCCACCTTCAAGCTGGTAGCTATGCTCCATGCCAATTTCTCTCATATAGAGACCAGACTTTTCGCAGCGGATGCCGCCGGTGCAAAAACTCACCAAGGTTTTGTCAGCTAGCTCATCTTTATGTGCAGAAATAGCGGCAGGGAACTCGGTAAATTTTTCGATATTGAAATGTAATGCGTTTTCAAATGTGCCGTAGTCCACTTCAAATGCATTGCGAGTATCAACCATGACTACTGGTCTACCAAGATCGTCAGTTCCACGATCCAACCATTCTTGTAATTTTTTTGGTGAAATGAAATTTGCTCGACCTTTCTCTGGCTGAATGCTGGGATGATTCATACGAATGATTTCATTCTTGAGTTTGATCAGCATTTTTTTGAAAGGTTGCTCATCTGACCAACTTTCTTTTGCCTCAAGCGGTGCAAATCTAGAGTCTGCTCGTAACCAATCTAGAAATCCACGAAGTGCATCAGGCTTGCCAGCCAAGAACATATTGATACCTTCGCCGGTGAGCAATATAGTCCCCTTGAGTTCGCGACTATTGCATTCATCCAGCATTTTTGTGCGCAACTCAGTCAGACCATCAAGGCTGACGAATAAATAGGCGGCAATATTCAGTATCGGTTTCATACATTTCTCTTGGTGACATTGCCATTATCGAGCAAATAGCCTCAATGGGTGTTAATCTTCCAGCATTCACTATAGGAGACAAATTTATGAATCTGACTGCTAAATTGGGTATGAAAGCCCTTCAGAGCATGCTAACCATTGCGATTGCTTTCGGTATCAGCAATCTAGCATCAGCACAGTCCTCTGGTGCTTGGCCAACGCAAAAACCGATTAAGCTGGTTGCGGTATTTCCGCCTGGTGGTTCTGTTGACCAGGTAGCTCGCATATTGGCTCCTGTCTTGCAGGCTGAGTTAAAGCAAAATGTCATCGTTGAAAATGTGGGTGGCGCATCGGGCGTGATTGGTACCGCTGCTATGACGCGTTCTGATCCTGATGGCTACACTTTTGCGGTGGTGTTTGATACACACGGCGTTAATCCTAGTCTTAAAGACAAGCTCCCCTATGACACGATTAAAGATATTGCTCCTGTCATTTTGGTTGGTACCTCACCGATGGTGTTGGTAGCTAGTAAGAATTCCGGTATTACTAGTTTTAAGCAGTTAGTAGATCAATCTAAAGCGGGTAAAAAATTCAGCTATGGTTCCATTGGTATTGGAAGTCTTGGGCATCTTGCGATAGCGCGTTTAGCTAAGCAGGCGGGATTTGATTGGAATCACATCCCTTATCGTGGCGGCGGCCCATTAATGCAAGACGTATTGGGTGGTCAGGTGGAGTTAGCAGTAGGTTCAGAGTTTTTGGTTAAGCCCCATATTGAAAGTGGCGGCGTCATTCCTTTGGTCATTACGACCGCAAAACGTTCTCCTGCTTTGCCTAATGTGCCAACCATTTCTGAGAGTGGCTTCCCTGGTTTCAATGCTCCTGCTTGGTGGGCGGTTTTAGCGCCAGGTAAAACACCTCCGGCAGTGATTGATGCGATGAATAAAGCGCTCAACAAAGCACTCAAGAGCCCAGCGGTTGCAGAAAAATTCAAAGCACAAGGAATTGAAGTGGTCGGCGGAAGCCCAGAGACTTTACGCGACTTTATTGGTAAGCAAATCGCGATTTGGGGTAAGTTTGTTATTGAAAACAATATCAAAGAAACGGCCCAATAAAAGTTATCTAAATAAAGGTATTTATGTCAGAACGTTTAATTCCTTATCAGCCCATGGATTTGGCTGAACCAGCAGAGTTGGTTGCGGCGATTCGTAAGCGTCGTGGCGGTCAATTTATTAACTTAGATCGCATGTTATTGCATAGTGTGCCGATCGCAGAAGGCTGGAATCACTTCATTGGCGAGATTCGTAATAACTTATCTCTGGATCCAAAGCTACGTGAATTGGCGATGTGTGGTGTAGCTGTTTTAAATGGTGCCGAGTATGAGTTCTTTCATCATGCGCCCCCTTTTAAAAAGGCTGGGGGTACGGAAGAGCAAGTTCAGGCTTTGCGCTTAATTGGGCAAGCCAACTTTCCCAAGAATCTATTTACCCAAGTCGAGAATGATGCGGCAGATCTGACATTTCAGATGACACGTAATATCAAGGTTGATCCTGAGTTAATGAAGCGCTTGCAAAAGGCCTTGGGCAGCACAGACACCGTAGAGTTGGTGACAGTCATTGCCGCTTACAACATGGTTTCTCGTTTCTTAATCGCGTTAGATGTGAATCCAGAAGATCATCCACCCGCTTAGCCAAGAAAAAGACACACCATGATTCGCAACATTCAAACAGTGATTCCCGGTATTGCCACCTCTGATGGTGCAGGAGTGAAGTTGCGTCGCAGTCTTGGTGGTCAGCAACAAATTCGACTAGATCCCTTTTTGATGCTTGATGAGTTTTCATCGAATGATCCAAATGATTATGTAGCTGGCTTTCCGCCACACCCTCATCGTGGGTTTGAAACAGTGACATATATGCTTGAGGGTCACATGCTGCATGAAGATCACTTAGGTAATCAAGGACATCTAAAGACTGGTGGCGTGCAGTGGATGACCGCAGGGCGCGGCATTATTCATTCCGAGATGCCTCAGCAAGTGAGTGGTGCAATGCGAGGCTTTCAGTTGTGGATCAACTTGCCAGCCAAAGAAAAGATGAAGCCAGCAGGTTATCAAGATATACAAGAAGAAAGTATTCCAAAGGTATCGCTTGATAATAGCGGCTCTGTGAAAGTTATTGCCGGCAGTTTTCGGTATGGCAGTCAAACTATTACCGGACCAATACATGGCATTAGTACGGCACCTGTATTTCTGGATGTGCACTTACCTCCAAATGCCGAATTTGAATATTCTCTACCAAAAGAGCTCAATGCTTTTGTATATGCGTATGAAGGCGGATTGGAAGTTGGCGATCCTTTGAAGGTTGCCCCAAAGCAGGCTGCAATTGTCTTGGGTGAGGGCAATCAACTGAAGGTGAAGGCGGGCGCTGAAGGCGCGCAGTTTATCGTGCTTGCCGCTTTGCCTTTGCGCGAACCGATTGTGCAATATGGCCCCTTTGTCATGAACACCCGTGCCGAGATAGAGCAGGCCATTGACGATTATCAAAACAATCGTTTTGTATTTTTCGAATGATTTATTGGAATGAGGGCGGGCAACAACGATCCGCAAAGTGGCATTCTGAAAATGGTATAGCTCCCCATCAAAAAATCCAGATTGGCGACGATACCTTAACTGCAGATGCAGCTTATCGTTTGGCTTGTGAGGGGACGGCCATTTTGTATCGCGGTGATTTTCAAAATGCAAGGCAGTTACTCCAGGCTCTCGTGCGAAGGGTGGATAAGCCTTCTAAGAAATCAAAAAGGGTTAGTAAGGGCTCTAAAGATGCAGAAGCCAAAGAAAAAAGTCCTCTAGATCTTTTTAATTTACATCGCTTGTCACAATCGCAACGGGCGCGCATTTTAGGAATGCTATTGATTCAGTTGGAGGCGAATCACTCTATCCCGCTTAGGCGTGCTCCTGATGTCGCTCAAGCCTGCCTAGGGGCATACGGGCCTCAAACACAGCCTTACATTATTTCTTT
The DNA here is from genome assembly GCF_040409795.1 of Polynucleobacter sp. MWH-UH19D. NCBI lineage: Bacteria > Pseudomonadati > Pseudomonadota > Betaproteobacteria > Burkholderiales > Burkholderiaceae > Polynucleobacter > Polynucleobacter sp. MWH-UH19D. The sequence goes on from NZ_CP099571.1 coordinate 506,944, forward strand.
ACGGGAGTTATTGGGCGTCATTAGCGCTCATGAATGGCGCAAGAAAGGTGTTCCCGTTCTCGTAAGGGAAGATGAGGAGATTCGCATTCATCCGCACTATGGCGTGTTTTCTCCTGTACGTGGTGAATACATTGAGCTAGTCTTAAAGGCGCCATTGCCAAAGGCGCTATTAAAAAGCTCTACTGCATTTGATATCGGGGTAGGTACTGGAGTTTTATCCGTTGTGCTGGCCATACGAGAAATTCAAAACATCATTGCAACCGATCAAAATGACCGAGCAATTGCTTGTGCTAAAGATAATATCGAGCGTCTTCACCTAAGCAATCAAGTGAAAATTCAAAAAACCGATTTGTTTCCAGATGGCAAGGCTGCCCTCATTGTTTGCAATCCACCTTGGTTGCCTGCAAGACCCAGTTCTTCTTTAGAACAAGCGGTATATGATCCGGGCAGCCAGATGCTAAAGGGTTTTCTTATTGGGCTGAAAGATCATCTTTTGCCTGAAGGTGAGGGATGGTTAATTCTTTCGGATTTAGCCGAGCATCTTGGTTTGCGTTCTCGAGAAGAGTTGCTCAGCTGGATTGATGATGCATGTCTAACTGTGATTGATCGCCTTGATACTAAACCTCATCATCCAAGGGCGTTTGATCAAGATGATGCTTTATATGCAGCAAGATCAAAAGAGGTTACTAGTCTTTGGCGTCTAGGAATAAAGTGATAAAAATATCCCTATAGCTTCTATCCTCGTTCATCTCATGGTTGTTAATACTGCAGTTCATTCATAAAATTATCTTAACTGCTGGAATTAAAAGCAGGCCATACTGAGAATTGCGTAGTGTTATTGCATACCTCTTGTAATACATGATTGATTTGTTTGAGGTTTAAATTTGTACCGTAGTTCACAACATCAAAATAACTTAGTAGTTCTTCTTGTCATCTTCCTTCATGTTTTGCTTTTATTAGGAGCATTCTTGTTGGATATACGAAAGAGGGTGGCATTGGATTTGGGGTCGATGACAGGCCCCATATTTGTAGATTTGCACCAAAGCATCAAGTTAAATGCTCAAACTAAGAAATCCGATGTGGGGGCTCTGAACTCTGGGGCACTCAATAATCAAAAATTAACCGATGCTGAAGGCGGCCGTACCCATAGCCCTCGAGCTCTAAATGGTGGTGGTGTGGAGGATTTACACCCAACAAAAATTGACGGTCCTAAGCCGCATTATCCGATTGCTAGTAGACGCCTAAGAGAAGAGGGGGATGTTTTGGTGAGGCTATGCATAAATTCTCGTGGCGAAGTTGAAAAGGCGCAGATTCAAAAAAGTTCTGGGTATCAAAACCTAGATCACTCTGCCTTAAGTGCATTATCAAAATGGCGTTTTGCGGCTTCATCCCAATTACTCAATAGCAGCTTTGCAGAATGTTTTCGTTTTCCTGTGCGCTTCACCTTGGAGGGGTGATGAGGGATGAAAAATGATTGAAATCGCAGAGCCTATTGTTGAGAACAAGGTTAAGCCAGTCACACTGGAATTTCCCAAAACAATTTCTAGTGCTGCGCTGCTAGGCAAGCAGAATCAAATATTTATTGTCCATGATGGCCAGCGATATCAGCTACGCATCACGAAGTTAAGGAAACTTATTCTGACGAAATAACTTTTTAACAATCTACTAGCCAGCAATAGCATTTTCATATGCATATAGCCAGCGATTTTTTACTAATGTCACTGGAGGTTGTATATGAAACATCAGTTTATTGGGGGATCCCTTGGCGATCACAATAAGATTGCTTGGATATCATCGATCGCACTGCTTTATGGAAGTATTTTTTCAGGTTCTGCAAAAGCGCGTGATGCCGAATTGCCAAGAATCGATATTGTTGGCAGGGAGGAGAGCGCGGCACATAAAATTCCTGGCACGGTTGATGTTATTTCGGAGAAGCAACTTGAAATACTGCAGGCGCCCTCACTTCAGGATGCTTTAAGAACTGTTCCAGGTGTGAATGTCAGAGGGGATGAGGGTGGTCTTGGGTCTATCCCGAACATCGGGCTGCGAGGCCTGAATCCGAGTCGTAGCTCCAAGGTGCTTCTTTTGGAGGATGGTGCTCCAATTCAGCCTAGTCTATTTATCTCTAACGCCTCTTACTACAGTCCTCCAATCGATCGAATTAGTAGGATCGAAGTTTTAAAGGGCGCCTCTGGCCTACAGTATGGCCCCTCTAATATTGGCGGCGTTATTAACTATCTCAGTAAAACGCCCGCATCAGGCATTAAATTGACTGGCAAAGTTGGTAATTTTGGATATCGACTTGCAGAGCTCGAGGCTGGAGGAAAGTCTGATTCAAATGGGGCAATTGGTGGCATCAATCTCATTCAATCCGAATCTAATGGTTATCAAAATAATGGATTCAAGATGTATGACGTGCTCGTCAAAGGCGGTCTACAGATTGATCAGAATCAGTGGTTGAGTCTTAAGTACACTCACTACGATAACAATATCAATACTTCTTATGTAGGACTTCGTCCTAATCAGTATGCCGCCAACTCTGGCATAAACCCAGCCCCCAATGATCGATTTATTACTCAGAGAAACGCAGTAGACATCAATCATTCTCTCGAGATTAATTCAGATACCAGGCTCAATACATTGCTGTACTGGAGCAAATTGGACCGAGATTACTGGAGACAATCTATCCTGGATCGCAATCAAGATGCAACGGTGTTTAAGCCTTGCAATACGGGTGCTGACTGTCAGGCAGGGAGAAATCGAGAGTTTCAAATGTTGGGCTTAGATTCCCGTTTGATCCATGGGTATAAAGCCTTTGGAATCTCAAATGAAATGGAGTTGGGAGTTCGATTGCATACTGAGTCTCAGTCAAACCAAGTTGTGGCATCTCAAACTTTAGCTCACTCAGGTCGTTTGACTATGCACGAAGAGAATAAGGCTAACTCTATTGCTTTGTATGCTCAAAATCGATTCTTAATCACTCCAGATTTTGCGATTATTCCTGGTGTTCGGGTGGAGAGTTACAACCAAAATCGATCTAATGTGATAACCAACAAAAGTGGTAGTGCTAAGAATATAGAAACTGTTCCGCAGATTGGTGCTACTTGGCAGCTAGTTCCGCAGGCGCAGATCTATAGCAGTATTTATAAGGGCTTTGCACCTGCGCAATTGGCTACTGCTATTGATGACAAGGGGGTGGATCAGCAGCTCGCACCAGAGCGCTCTACTAATATCGAAATGGGAGTGAGGGGTCGTTCTGGTGGTTTTTCATATGACTCCGCCATTTTTAGTATGGATTTTAGTAATCAGATCGTTAATCAAAGTCTTGCATCTGGAATATCTAAAGCGAATGGTGGGCAGAGCTTGCACCAAGGCGCTGAATTATCTCTTGGATATCAAATTAGCGGGGGTTGGAGTATTAACACGAACGCAACTTACATCCCTGTAGCGCGTTTTGTTGGAACCAATTCTTTGGGTAAAGATGGAAAACGAATTCCCTATACGCCAGAGTTAACTTCGAATCTTGGAGTGAATTATCAAAAGAATGGGTTTAATACTTTACTATCACTCAACTACGTCTCCAAACAGTATGCGGATTCTGCAAATACTATTACGCAAAATACAATTGGAACAATTGGTGAGGTGCCAGCTTTTGCAACTGTAAATTGGAGCGTTAACTACGACATTAACAAAGAATGGAAAGTATTTGGCGTAGTGAATAACCTTTTTGATAAAAGATATATTGCCAGTCGAAGTCCTGATGGAATTTTTCCAGGGGCACCGCTTAACTTTCAAGCTGGTATGAGTTATCAATTTAATTGAATGAGAACATCCTTACTCTCTAGCAAATTGAAGTAGTGGCGCAATATCGTGATTATCAGCGGCACGAAGGGCTAGCAAGTATCGCTGACGTGTAAGACTTGGGGTGGTATTAGAAGAGTTACTACCCCAAGAAAATTTTTCGCCACCGAGATTGATAATTAACGCATCAGCAATCAGACGCGCATGACGACCATTGCCGTTAGGAAATGCATGAATTAAAACTAATTGATGATGAAAGCGAACTACGATTTCATCAATTGACATCGTTTTATTCTCAATTTGGTATCTTGTGTTATCCAAAAGGTTCTTTAGAGCAACGGCAATCTGAGTCCAGTCGACACCAATACTCTTGCCGCTCTTTCTAAATGTGCCAGCCCAGCTCCATGTTTGATTAAACATGCGGCGATGTAATTCGCGCACTAAACCTTCATCTAATTTCTGAAGGATCTTTTGGCGGAAAATCCAATTGGCACCTTCAATAATATTGAGCTCTTCCCAAGCATTTAAATCCGCTTGAGTGCAAATATGTGTCGGAATGAGACCAACTGCCTCATCTGCATCAATTGGAGTAGCGCCTATTGGATACTCAAACTGCATCACCATAGATTCCTTCTAGAGCCATCCAAGATTTCTTTTGCTAGAAGTTGAAGCTGTTTTTCACTTGCCACCTCCTCCACCGCTTGATTTTCTAGGCTCATTGAATGAGAAATGGGAAGCAGGCGTTCTCGTGCTAGCGCATGGGCGCGATCTACTAGGATTTCCTGGAGGGGTTTGCGTGGCACTAGGTTGTATTGCAGCTCGCAATCTAATGCGTTGGCTAGTTTACGCAGACTAGCAAGGGTAATCTTATCTTCGGCCTCAGCTTTCTCGAACTTCGCAATACTGGCTGGGGTAACGCCTAGCTTGCGAGCCAGCGCAGAAGCTGACATCCCCAAGGACTCGCGGATAGCTTTAGCCCACCCATCTCCCGGGCGGGTTAGGGCGCGAGTATCTCTTAACTTCGCAAGCGCTGAATCCATTTGATGGAGCTGTAAATTAGCAAATTTCTTTTTCATATTGATACCTTTAAGTATTAATAGCATAATTTAATTATAACCTATAGGCATAAAATAAAATACAAATAAAATACTTATAGGTATAAATTAATTCAATGATATGGGACTATATCGAGGTTGTATAGCCACACAACCCCCGGTATTCAAAGAAAAAACGCCACCCTAATGGGCGGCGTTAGGCTATTGCATACTTCAAATTGGTGGAGTCGGCGGGAATCGAACCCGCGTCCGCAAATCCTCCACAACAAGTTCTACATACTTAGTCATATCATTTGATTTAATCAGCAAGGCACGGATTGACACGTTTCTGGCTGACGATTCACTAGGTTTTCGTACTATTCTTCGTGACGCAAAATAGTCTTATCTCTTGTATATGACCCTGATGTAGCTTGCGCTACCTGATCCAAGAGAGAATCAGTTCAGGGGCAACCGCAATTAAGCGGCTAGTGCGTAACGTTCGTCGTTAGCAGTTATTACATTCCCATTGATTTACGAGATAACGGGTCCTCGGTATGCCCTTGATGCTTTGCAATCCACGTCGAAACCATGTCGACCCCGGAGTTCACGCATAAGAACCCACATTTTAAAGCTGATAACGTTAATTTGCTAAAGAATGTTGCGTTAATCCCTATTAGGGAAAATGATTTTTAGTAACTCTAAGGGGGTATGGATCAGGTAATCTGCACCCCAGTCTTGCGGTGCTTCCTTGCAACCACAATAACCATATGCTGCCGCAACAGTTTTCATGCCAGCCGCTTTTCCTGCGATGACATCACGAATATCGTCCCCAACATACAGTGATTTTGTAGGATCGATATTGGCTAATTTGGCAGCATGCAAAATCGGCTCTGGATGCGGCTTGGAGTGGGGGGTAGTATCGCCAGAGACTGTGGAAATCGATCTTTGGTTTAAGCCCATGAGCTCAACTAATGGGTTGGTAAAGCGCTGACTTTTATTGGTGACTATTCCCCAAGGAAGTTTTGCTTGATCCATCTGATCAAGTAGGTGATCGATGTCGTCAAATAGCTTGCTATCAACCAAAAGTGCATTTTCATAGTTGGAGAAAAACTCATCTCTTAAGGTGATGAAATCCGGATGGTCTGTGCCAATACCAAAAGCACCCTCTAGCAATCCTCGTGCACCCGCAGAGGCATAGGGACGAAGAAATTCATAAGGTTTGGGGTCTAAATTGCGAGCCAAGAGCAGTTTGTTGGTAGCTGCCACGAGGTCTGGGGCGGTGTCCGCTAAGGTTCCATCTAAATCAAAAAATACCCCATGAAAGGGGCTGCTAAATTGACTCAAGCGACTCATTTGCGGACTGCAATCATATAGTTCACGTCCACATCGTCGCTTAGGCTGTACACCTGAGTAATTGGGTTGTAGCTCAAACCTTTCATGCCCAGCAGTTCCAATCCCGCTTGACGAGTAAAGGTAACCAACTCCGAAGGCTTAATGAATTTAGTGTATTCGTGAGTACCTTTGGGCAGTAATTTCAGGATGTACTCAGCCCCAATAATCGCAAATAAGTAGGATTTTGGATTCCGGTTGAGGGTACTAAAAAATAGAGTGCCACCAGGTTTGCAAAGTTTGGCGCAGGCACGCACCACAGATGCTGGGTCGGGTACGTGTTCTAGCATTTCCATGCAGGTGACTACGTCATATTGCTCAGCTTGTTCGTCTGCCAAGTCTTCTGCAGAGATTGAGCGATAAGTGAGGTTTGCGCCAACTTCTAATGCATGAAGTTCTGCAACCTTTAACGCTTTTTCGGATAAATCGATACCAGTTGTAGTGGCCCCAGATTGAGAAATGGATTCAGCCAAAATGCCGCCGCCGCAACCTACATCCACTACTTTTTTACCTTCAAGCGAGACAAAGGATTGAATCCAATTTAATCGCAATGGATTAATTGCATGCAATGGCTTGAATTCACTATTCGGATCCCACCAACGATGGGCTAGGGTGCTAAATTTGGCGATTTCTGATTGATCGACGTTCATGTTGAGGTTGCTATTAATGCCAAAAAAGATGTTGATGTGATGAATATAGCGGAAATAAAAAAGCCCGCTTGAAGCGGGCTTTTTTACAAGTAAAGTGAATTACTTAGCTGCTGTACCAACAACTTCGATGTCAGTACGGCGGTTCTTAGCACGGCCTTCAGCAGTTGCGTTTGATGCAACTGGATTGCTCTTGCCTTTAGATTCTGTGTAGATACGGCTACCATCAACACCCTTGCTTACGAGGTATGTCTTAACAGATTGCGCACGACGCTGACCGAGAGCCATGTTGTATGCATCTGTACCAACGCTATCAGTGTTACCAACAGCGATGATCACTTCCAACTTGATTTTCTTCAAGTCAGCAGCGATTTTGTCCAAAGTAGCTTTACCTTCTGGTTTCAAATCAGATTTGTTGAAGTCATAAAGTGTGTCAGCTTGCAAAGTGATTTTGCTTTGGCTAACACCAGAAGCAGCACCACCACCAGTCAACGCACCATCACAACCTTTAGCTGCTGTTGCAGGTGTCCAGTTGTTATCGCGCCAGCACAATGTGCCATCACCGTTTTTCCAGTTTAGTGTGCCGTTGCCGTTTTCCCAGTTATCAGAAGCCATTGCCGCAGAAGCAGAAACGGTAATAACAGAAGCGAGCAACACTTTTAGGGTTTTGTTCATTTTTAGTCCTCAAAAATCTCTTTTTAATTAAAGTCAAACTTAAATGTAATTCGCCCTACCTTAAAGCCAAAACTGCAAAGCGACACATCTCAATTTCATACAAACTGACAGAATCTTAGCATAGCGCCCCTCTGTCATCAAAATGATATTATTTCTAGATGGAACAAGCCGCTAAAGAAACACTACCAATATCCCTTGAAGACGAAATGCGGCGGTCCTATTTGGACTACGCAATGAGCGTCATCGTCGGCAGAGCCCTGCCAGACGTGCGTGACGGCCTCAAACCGGTTCATCGCCGGGTTTTGTACGCAATGTATGAATTAAACAACGATTGGAACCGAGCTTACAAAAAATCTGCCCGTATAGTTGGCGATGTGATCGGTAAATACCACCCACATGGTGATTCTGCGGTGTATGACACGATTGTTCGTATGGCCCAGGACTTCTCTCTGCGCTATATGTTAGTTGATGGCCAGGGTAACTTTGGCTCTGTGGACGGCGATAACGCTGCTGCAATGCGGTATACCGAGATCCGCCTGCGCAAGATTGCCCATGAGCTTTTGGCTGATTTAGACAAGGAAACCGTCGATTTTGGGCCAAATTACGACGGTAGCGAGAAAGAACCCCTGATTTTGCCGGCCAAAGTGCCGAATTTGCTCATCAATGGCAGTTCTGGCATCGCTGTAGGTATGGCTACCAATATCCCTCCCCATAACTTGGATGAGGTGATTTCAGCCTGTTTGCACGTGCTGCACAACCCAGAATGCTCAATTGATGAGCTGATTGAGATCATTCCAGCCCCCGATTTCCCAACTGCCGGCATTATTTATGGCCTTCAAGGGGTCCGTGAGGGTTACCGAACTGGTCGCGGTCGGGTGGTAATGCGTGCCAAGACCCATTTTGAGGATCTCGATAAGGGTGCCCGTCAGGCGATCATCGTCGATGAGTTGCCTTACCAAGTAAATAAGAAAAACTTGCTCGAGCGAATTGCTGAGCTGGTAAATGAGAAAAAGATTGAGGGTATTTCTGATTTACGTGATGAATCAGATAAATCTGGCATGCGCGTTGTGATTGAGCTTAAGCGCGGTGAAGTGCCTGAAGTTGTCCTTAATAACTTATATAAGAGCACTCAATTACAAGATAACTTCGGCATGAACATGGTGGCCTTGGTAGATAACCAGCCTCGCTTGTTAAATCTGAAGCAGATGCTTGAGTACTTCTTGCAACACCGCCGTGAAGTAGTAACTCGCCGTACGATTTTTGAATTACGAAAAGCACGTGAGCGCGGCCATGTTCTTGAAGGTTTGGCGGTTGCGTTAGCAAATATTGATGAGTTCATCGCGATTATTAAAGCAGCTGCAAATCCTGTGATCGCTAAGCAAGAGTTGATGGGTAAAGCTTGGGATTCTTCTATGGTGCGCGAGATGTTGGCACGTGCTGAGAGTGATACACCAGGCGGCCGCAATGCATATCGCCCAGAAGGTTTGCTGGCTGAGTACGGCATGCAAAGCACTGGCCTCTATCGTCTCTCAGATAGTCAAGCGCAAGAAATTTTGCAGATGCGTTTGCAACGCTTGACTGGTCTTGAACAAGACAAGATTGTGAATGAGTACAAAGAAGTCATGGCAGAAATTGCTGACTTGTTGGATTTGTTAGCAAAACCAGAGCGTGTGACCCAAGTGATCGAGGATGAGCTGAAAGAAGTTCAATCTGAATTTGGTGCCGCGGGTACAGATAACGGTCGTCGTTCATTTATTGAGATGAATGCAACTGAACTCTTTACTGAGGATTTGATCACACCACAAGATATGGTGGTGACGCTTTCTCATACTGGTTACATGAAGAGTCAACCGCTCAGCGAGTACCGTGCACAGAAACGTGGTGGCAGAGGTAAGCAGGCAGCTGCCACAAAAGACGAGGACTGGATTGACACCTTGTTCGTGGCCAATACACATGACACGATTTTGTGTTTTTCAGATCGTGGACGCATGTACTGGCTCAAGGTATGGGAAGTTCCACAAGGAAGTCGTACATCACGTGGTAAGCCGATCGTCAATATGTTCCCATTGATTGAAGGCGAGAAGATCACTGTGATTTTGCCGATCAAGGGTTATCAAGACGATCACTTTGTATTTATGGCTACCAGTTTAGGTACGGTGAAGAAGACTCGTTTGTCTGATTTCTCTAACCCACGTAAAGCCGGCATCATCGCGGTTGATCTGAATGAGAATGATTTCTTGGTGGGCGCTGCTATTACCGATGGTAAGCATGACGTCATGCTGTTCTCAGATGCCGGTAAAGCAGTTCGCTTTGATGAAAACGATGTGCGTCCGATGGGTCGTACTGCACGCGGTGTGCGCGGTATGAACTTGGGCGAAGGACATCAAGTGATCGCCATGTTGGTGGCGCCCGCAGAGGCAGCAGAGGGTGCCCAAACAGCAGTGGTTGATGAGAACGGCGTTGATATTCCAAGCAGTGTATTAACTGCAACTGAAAATGGTTACGGTAAGCGCACTCCAATCGCTGAATACACACGTCATGGTCGTGGCACAAAAGGCATGATTGCGATTCAAACCACTGAGCGTAATGGCAAGGTAGTTGCTGCAGCTCTCGTATCACCAGAAGATCAAATTATGTTGATTACTACTGGTGGCGTCTTAGTTCGCACTCGTGTATCAGAGATTCGTGAAATGGGTCGATCCACTCAAGGTGTGACGTTAATCAACGTCGATGAGGGCACTCGTTTATCTGGCTTGCAGCGTATTGCTGAAAGCGATTCCGATGAAGATGATGCTGAAGATGTTGAAGAGGGTGATGCATCTGTTGACCCAGTAGCTGATCAAGATCAGTAACGCAATGACTTTTGACCGCCGCATCTTTAATTTCGCTGCGGGGCCAGCTACTCTGCCTGAAGAGGTGTTGAAGCAGGCGGCCGATGAGATGCTCAATTGGCGTGGGCTTGGCACGAGCGTGATGGAGATTAGCCATCGCAGCAAAGAGTTCATGGAAGTTTACGAAGAGACTTTGCAAGATCTTCGTACGCTGATGCACATACCGGATACATATGAGATCCTGCTTTTGCAAGGCGGTGGCCTTGGACAAAATGCAGCTATACCAATGAACTTAATGCCTTTAGCAAAGAATGGCCCAAAGGCAGATTTCTTGGTAACCGGCATTTGGTCTGAAAAATCTTATAAAGAGGCGCAGAAGTACGGCACTGCAAATCTAGCAGCATCATCTGCCGCAGAGAAATTTAATACGATTCCAGCAAGATCAACTTGGCGGCTATCAAGCGATGCAGCGTATGTGCATTACTGCGCTAATGAAACCATTGGTGGTGTTGAGTTTCCTGATGTACCCGATGCTGGAAATACCCCATTAGTTGCAGATATCTCGAGCAACATGCTCTCCAAAGAGGTGGATGTTACTAAGTGTGCTGTCTGGTTTGGTGGAGCGCAAAAGAACATTGGACCTTCTGGTGTCACGATTGTGATTATTCGTAAAGATTTGATTGGTCATAGCATGGGTATCACGCCAACCATTTGGGATTGGGCTATCCAAGCTAATACCCAATCGATGATCAATACACCTCCCACTTTTGCGATTTATATGGCGGGCTTGGGTTTTAAGTGGCTCTTAAAGCAAGGTGGCGTCAAAGCAATAGAAAAACGCAATCAAGAAAAAGCAGATTTGCTTTATCAGTTTATCGATCAAAGCAGTTTGTATGAGAACCGCGTGACTAAAGCATATCGCTCACGTATGAATGTCACCTTCTTCTTAAAAGATGAGAATTTGAATGCGGAGTTTTTGGCGCAATCCAATGCCGCAGGTTTAGTTGCATTGCGTGGTCACAAAGCTGCCGGTGGTATGCGCGCCAGTATCTATAACGCCATGCCAATTGAGGGTGTAAAAGCCCTGGTTGAGTTTATGCGCGACTTTGAAAGGCGGGCTTAATGAGCACTGAAGAACAGCGCCTAGCGCCACTACGTGAAAAGATTGACGCACTCGATGCGCAGATTTTGGATTTGCTGACTCAGCGCGCAAAGGCAGCGCAAGAAGTGGGTCACGTTAAAGGTGGATTTGCTTCGCCAGTCTTTCGTCCTGAGCGTGAACGTCAAGTTGTTGCACGTTTGCAAGAGATTAACCAAGGCCCTTTATTGCCCGATGGTATTGCTGCAATTTGGCGTGAAGTCATGTCTGCTTGCCGTGCCTTAGAGGCTCGTCAAACGATTGCTTATCTCGGGCCTGTAGGAACCTTCTCCGAGCAAGCGGCGCAAAACTATTTTGGCCACTCGATTGCTGGTTTGCCTTGCGCTAGTTTGGATGAGGTGTTTAAGTCGGTAGAGAAAGGCGCTGCACAATTTGGTGTGGTGCCTGTAGAAAACTCAAGCGAAGGTGCGATTTCTCGCACACTGGATTTGTTATTAGATTCTTCCATGCGAATCAGTGGCGAAGTTGTTTTGCCTATCCGTCATCACTTATTAACAAAGAGTGGCAACTTAGACGGTGTGACCACTGTCTGCGCTCATGCGCAAGCTTTGGCTCAATGTCAGCAATGGTTAAGCGTGCATGCTCCGCAATTAAAGCGCCAAGCAGTTAGCAGTAATGCTGAAGCAGCGCGCCTAGCTGCTAGTGATCCTACCTTGGCTGCGATTGCTGGCGATCCTGCACAAGAGGCATATGGTCTACAGGCAGTCGCCGCGCAAATTCAGGATGATCCACACAATCGCACTCGCTTTGTCGTAGTGGGTAACTATGCTTGCCAACCTACTGGTAAAGATCAAACATCATTAGTTTTGTCAGTTGATAACCAACCAGGCGCTGTACATCGTTTACTGGCGCCATTAGCAAAACATGGTGTTTCTATGAACCGCTTTGAATCTCGTCCAGCGCGCAAAGGCACTTGGGAATATCACTTCTATATTGACATTGCGGGTCATGCTAATGATGCCAAGGTGGTGGCTGCTTTGAATGAGTTAAAGGAAGTGGCTGCGTTTTATAAGAACCTTGGATCTTATCCACATTCAGCATAAGCAAGCATCTAGTAGGTTTTTAAAAGATTAATCAGTAAACACATTTAGTAGATTCGAATGACTTCTAAGATTGGCTTAAAACACATTCATGCGATTGCTCCCTATGTTGGTGGCCGTCCCATTAGTGAAGTAGCGCGTGAATATGGTCTTGATGAAAACAAGATTGTGAAGTTGGCATCCAATGAAAACCCATTGGGAATGCCAAAGTCCGCTCAAGAAGCCATGCTGAAGGCTGCGAGCGATTTGGGGCGTTACCCCGATTCCAATGGATTTGAATTAAAGAATGTTTTATCTGCTGCTTTGGGCGTGCCATCTGATTGGATCACACTGGGCAATGGCAGTAACGATATTTTGGAATTAGCTGCGCGTGCAGTTGCGCAAGCAGGTGATGAAGTGATTTTCTCTAAGCATGCATTTGCTGTTTACCCGCTTGCCACTCAGGCGGTTGGAGCAAAAGCAGTGGAGGTGGCTGCAACTTCAAGCTACGGACATGATTTACCAGCAATGCTCGCTGCCGTTAAGTCAGCGGGTGATAAAGCGAAATTGGTTTTTGTGGCCAATCCAAACAATCCCACAGGAAGTTACCTCACTGCCAAAGAGATTGAAGACTTTTTAGTAGCGCTGCCATCACATGTCGTGGTGGTATTAGATGAGGCCTACAACGAATATCTCACGCCAGAGCAACGTTACGATGCAATCGCCTGGGTGAAACGCTTCCCGAATATGATTTTGTCTCGTAGTTTCTCCAAGGCTTATGGTCTTGCAGGTCTGCGCATTGGCTATGGAGTTGCTCAGCCGCATTTAACGGATTTATTAAATCGTATTCGTCAGCCGTTCAATGTTAATAGTCTGGCGCAAGCGGCTGCGATTGCTGCCTTTCAGGACAAAGCGTTTTTACAAAAAGGTTTTGAACTTAATTGTGCTGGTTACGAGCAGTTAACAAACGCATTTGATCAATTGGGTCTTCGCTATTTGCCATCGGCTGGTAATTTTGTATTGGTGAAAGTGGGTGATGACGATCAAGCGGGTGCCCGCATGAATTTAGCTTTACTTAAGCGCGGCATCATTGTTCGTCCAGTTGGTAATTATGGCTTGCCGCAGTGGTTGCGTATCTCGATTGGTTTGCCAGAAGAGAACGCAGCCTTTATTGACGCATTAAAAGCAATTTTGGCAAGCGAATGACCATTATTAATCCTTCGAGCAATTACGGAACCGTCACCATTGTGGGTGTTGGTCTAATTGGCGCCTCTCTGGGTCTGGCTCTCAAAAAAGCAGGGGTTGTCACAAAAGTTCTAGGTGTTGGTCGTAGCAAAGAGAATTTAGATCAAGCGCTAAAGATGGGCGCAATCGATGGTGTGGTCGATTTAGTGGAGGCTACAAAGCAGTCTGATGTCATCGTGCTTTGTGTACCCGTTGCGCAAATGCGCGCGGCATTCGAGGTAATGGAGCCACATCTTGAGTCGCGCACCATGCTCACGGATGCTGGCAGTATTAAAGGCGATGTGATTTTGGCCGCCAAAGAAGTCTTGGGTAAAAAGGCTTGCCAATTTGTACCAGCTCATCCTATTGCTGGCGGTGCGCAACATGGCGCTTGCGCCGCTAAAGCGGATTTGTTTCAAGGCAAGCAAACCATTATTTGCCCGCTACAAGAAAATTCACCAGAAGATACTGCTTTAGTCGCTGGATTTTGGGAGTCAGCAGGATCTGTAGTGAAGAAAATTGGAGTTGTGCAGCATGATGCGATTTATGCCGCAGTCTCACACTTGCCGCATATTTTGTCTTATGCCTTAATGGCTAGCGTAGTGAACTCCGAAGACGCGGATCAGAAGCTGGGTCATGTTGGCGCAGGGTTTAAAGATTTCACGCGCATTGCCGCGTCGAGTCCTGAGATGTGGCGTGATATTTGCTTGGGTAACCGCACTGCAATTCTGAAAGAACTCGATCAGTATTTATTAATCGTCAATCACATGCGTAAGTTGATTGCAGAAAATGATGGTGCTGGTTTAGAAAAATTATTCAATAAGGCAAGTAAAGCACGCCAAGACTTGGATGCATCTGAATGAGTGGTTTGCCCGATATCAGTATTGGTCCATTCAAACGAGCGCAAGGCTCGATTGTCTTGCCAGGCTCAAAGAGCATTTCCAATCGTGCGCTCTTGTTAGCGGCACTTTCTTCTGGAACAACAACCCTCAAGAATTTATTGGACGCCGATGACACTCAAGTCATGCGCAATGCCTTGCGTCAGTTGGGTTTGACGGTTACCGATAAAGATAATCATCTGTGCGTGGTTGAGGGCTGTGGCGGTAAATTTCCTGTGCAAGATGCAGATCTTTTTATGGGTAATGCGGGCACTGCTATTCGTCCATTAACTGCCGCCCTAGCAATGCAAGGTGGTAACTATCGCCTGTCAGGTGTTGCACGCATGCACGAAAGACCAATTCGGGATTTAGTTGATGGTTTACGTCAAGTAGGCGCAAAGATTGAATACGAATTGCAAGACGGCTATCCACCCATCAAGATTTTGGCTTCGCCTATTCAGATTAAAGATGTGGTGAAAGTGCGCGGCGATGTATCTAGCCAATTCTTAACCGCTTTGCTGATGGCTTTGCCTTTGGTAGCTACTGAACCAGTGCGTATCGAAGTGGTTGGTGAATTAATTTCTAGGCCATACATTGATATCACCTTGAAGTTGATGGCGAGGTTTGGAGTAACTGTTGCGTGTCCTGATGCGCAGTCTTTTGTGATCCCAGCTAAAACATCTGATGCGGTCTACAAGAGCCCCGGTCAGTTTTCAGTTGAGGGCGATGCTTCTTCCGCCTCTTACTTCTTGGCTCTAGGCGCTATTGGTGGTGGCCCAGTTCGGGTATTAGGTGTTGGCAAGGAGAGTATTCAAGGGGATGTGGCGTTTGCTGATGCACTTGCCTTAATGGGTGCCAAGATTACTGCTGGTGAAGATTGGATAGAAGTCGCTGGCGTAAAAAATGCTAACGGCAAACTTAATGGCATCACTTTAGATTGCACTGAAATTCCGGATGCAGCGATGACTCTGGCGGTTGCTGCATTATTTGCTGATAGCCCAACGCGCTTAAACAATATTGCGAGCTGGCGTGTAAAAGAAACCGATCGCATTGCCGCGATGGCAAAAGAATTGAAAAAAGTGGGGGCAGCAGTTGAAGAGGGGGCTGACTATATTGTGGTAAATGCGCCAGCATCACTCAGTGATTGGAAGTCTCCAAGTGAGGGGATTGATACCTACGATGATCATCGCATGGCAATGTGCTTTTCATTGGCTGCGTTTGGACCGAATGCACTCAAGATCAATGATCCAAACTGTGTGGCTAAAACGTTTCCAACCTATTTTTCGGAATTTGCGACGGTAGTTGCGTAATTTCTTAAGCTTTTTATGAGTCAATTCCCAGTCATTGCCATCGATGGACCTACTGCCTCTGGCAAAGGTACGGTTGCATCTCTAGTGGCCCAAAAGCTGGGCTTTCATTATTTGGATAGTGGTGCCTTGTATCGTTTGGTGGCTCTGGCTAGCGAAAAGCGGGAAATCGACCCCAAAAATGGTCCAGAATTAGGTCTTTTAGTGCCTAAGTTATTGATTTCATTTAAAAATAATCAAGTTTTTCTCAATAATGAGGACGTAACAGACACTATTCGTACTGAAAATATTGGGTTAAGAGCCTCTGCAGTGGCAGTTCACCCAGAGGTACGAACCGCCTTAGTGGGACTGCAGCGCAGTTTTCGGCAATCTCCTGGCCTGGTGGCAGATGGTCGCGATATGGCTAGCGTGATATTTCCAGATGCGATTTTGAAGGTTTTTCTTACTGCAACGGCTTCTGCAAGGGCTGAGCGTCGCTATAAGCAATTGATAGCTAAGGGAATTTCTGCTAAACTTGAGAACTTGCTGCAAGATTTGCAGGAGCGTGATGCCAGGGATAGTAGTAGAGGCACTGCCCCCTTGTTAGTTGCAGATGGTGCAAAAGTGCTTGAAACATCAGATTTATCGATAGATCAAGCAGTTAAGACGGTTTTGGATTGGTATCAATCTGCAATCGCTTAACCTAGTTTTTGTAGGTAGTGCGTAGTATTTTTGGCGTCTTAAGAAACTCCACAACGCGATTATTTCATTAGCGTGTTTCTTTAAGGCTTTTTTAACCTAACCCGTCAGGCCTTCTGGCGGCACAAAGTGAATATACATGTCTGAATCATTTGCAGAACTATTTGAAGAATCATTAACCCGATCGAATATGAAGACCGGCCAAGTTATCTCGGCTGAAGTTCTTCGCATCGACCATAACTTCGTCGTTGTTAACGCTGGCTTAAAGTCTGAAGCGTTTATTCCTGTTGAAGAATTCCATAACGACGCTGGCGAGATTGAAGTAGCTCCTGGCGATTTCGTTTCTGTTGCTATTGACGCTCTTGAGAACGGCTATGGCGACACCATCCTCTCTCGCGATAAAGCGAAGCGTTTGGCATCTTGGTTGAATTTGGAAAAAGCTCTAGAGCAAGCAGAAATCGTTACCGGTACTGTTACTGGTAAGGTTAAAGGCGGCTTGACAGTAATGGTGAACGGTATCCGAGCATTCTTGCCTGGATCACTCGTTGATACTCGTCCAATCAAAGACACCAGCCCTTACGAAGGTAAGACGATGGAGTTTAAGGTGATCAAGCTTGATCGTAAGCGTAACAACGTTGTGTTGTCACGTCGTGCGGTTGTTGAAGCTAGCCAAGGTGAAGAGCGCGCGAAGTTGATGTCTAACTTGAAAGAAGGCGCAGTGGTTACTGGCCTTGTTAAGAACATCACTGATTACGGCGCATTCGTTGACCTCGGTGGTATCGATGGCCTCTTGCACATTACCGATTTGGCATGGCGTCGCGTGCGTCACCCAAGCGAGATGTTGACTGTTGGTCAGGAAGTAACAGCGAAGATCTTGAAGTTTGATCAAGAGAAGAATCGCGTTTCACTCGGCGTGAAACAACTTGGTGATGATCCATGGGTTGGTATCGCTCGTCGTTACCCACCAAATACCCGTCTATTCGGCAAAGTAACTAACCTGACTGATTACGGTGCATTCGTTGAAATCGAAAGCGGTATCGAAGGTTTGGTTCACGTTTCTGAAATGGATTGGACGAACAAGAACGTTGCTCCAAGTAAAGCTACTGCATTAGGTACCGAAGTTGAAGTGATGGTTCTGGATATTGATGAAGACAAGCGTCGTATTAGCTTGGGTATCAAGCAGTGCAAAGCAAATCCATGGGAAGAGTTTGCGCGTTCACAGCAAAAAGGCGACAAGCTTTCTGGCGCAATCAAGTCGATTACCGACTTTGGTGTGTTCATCGGCTTGCCTGGCGGTATCGATGGCTTAGTTCACCTCTCAGACCTCTCATGGAATGAGCCAGGCGAAGAAGCCGTTAAGAAATACAAAAAAGGTGATGAAGTTGAAGCCACCGTATTGGCAATCGATGTTGAGAAAGAGCGAATTTCTCTGGGCATTAAGCAATTGTCTGGTGATCCATTCAACAACTACACCTCTGTGAATGACAAAGGCGCTATGGTTACTGGCACTGTTAAGAGTGTTGATGCCAAAGGTGCAACGATTCACTTAGCTGATGAAGTTGAAGCTTACTTGCGTGCTTCTGAGATCTCAACAGATCGCGTTGAAGATGCTCGCAATGTATTGAAAGAAGGCGATAGCGTAACTGCAATGATCATCAACATTGATCGCAAGTCACGTGCAATCAATCTTTCAATTAAAGCAAAAGACAGCTCTGATCAACAAGATGCAATGAGCAAGCTCCAAGGTGATGCGCAGTCTGGCACAACCAATTTGGGCGCTTTGTTAAAAGCAAAATTGGATAATCAAGGCTAAATCAATATCGCCGCTTTCCACGAGGAGGGCGGCGATTTTTTATTGATAGATCATGACAGATCAAGAGCAACAAGCAATCACCCGCTCCGAACTGGTGGAGAGCTTAGCGGAACAGTTTCCGCAGCTGCTGCCCAGGGATGTGGAGTTGGCGGTAAAAACATTGCTAGACACAATGACTCAAGCTTTGGCAGAAGGTAAGCGTATTGAGTTGCGTGGCGTAGGAAGTTTTGTGCTTCACCATCGTCCTGCGCGTACCGGTCGCAATCCAAAGTCTGGTGAGAAAGTATTGATTCCGGAAAAACGTGTACCGCACTTTAAGCCCGGCAAAGAGTTGCGTGAGCGAGTAGATTACAAGCCTTTGAAACAGGCGAGCCCTAAAGAGGGTACTGGTGCCTAGTATTCAGGCTCAACCTCAGTGGTCCATTCGGACCATTTTTTTATTTAAATTCTGTATAGCATGATTCAGATTGCGACATCGTGGTTATTGTTGCTGCCAGTCATGTTTGGCATCGGCTGGTTGGCGTCTCGTTGGGATCTGCGATTAGAAAATCGCATGGATGAGCGCGAGCGGATGCGGCAACAGCGCTCTACTTTTAAGGGTTTGAGTCTTTTATTAAATGAGCAACCAGACCAAGCGATTGAAACCTTGGTCAAGATTGCGCAGTTGGATCCTGAAACAGTTGAGCTGCATTTCTCATTGGGCAATTTATTTCGTCGTCGCGGCGAAACCGAGCGTGCAATTCGGGTTCATCAACACTTGGCCAATCGAGATGACTTAAAACCTCGTGATCGCGATCACGCCGCCTATGAATTAGGTCGGGATTTTTTGCGTGCGGGATTGCTTGATCGTGCAGAAGCCTCACTCAATCGTGTGGGTGATGGCAAGTATGCAGTACCAGCAAAAGAGAGTTTGCTGGAGATGTATCAAGTAGAGCGCGATTGGAGTAAGGCCATCATTGCCGCCTCTGAGCTTGAGAGTCTTCAAGGAAAATCCCATCGTACTGAAATCGCACAATTTCATTGTGAGCTTGCCCAAGATGCACTACGTCGTAAAGATTTGTCTGGGGCTGAGCAATCGATTCAGAGAGCCTTGCAAGCAGTTCCAAATCATGCTCGTGGACTTATTCTGCAAGGCGATTATTTAATGGCGATGGAGCGTCCAGCCCAGGCAATCCAAGCTTGGAGTGTGGTGGCTGATTCGCATCCAGCTTATATGCATTTATTGGCAGATCGTTGGATGCAAGCGCATTCTGATTTAGGAAAAGAGTTGGAAGGATTGGAGCGGCTTTGTGCACTGTTGAAGACACAAGCAACAGGTGAGTTGCTCGATATCGTACATAAGCAAGTGATGAAAATTCGAGGGCCAGAGGCAGCTAATGTCATGCTGTCTGAGGTGATGCAGCATTCACCAAGTTTGGGTGCTCTATCAAAGCTTGCCGAAACACGCCTTGCATTAGAGGAAAGTAGCGCGAATCCAGAAAGACTCTCCGAGTTGCAGTCAATCCTAAAGCTTTTACGCCAGCGCACCACTAGTTTGGCTCGTTACACTTGTGGCAATTGCGGTTTCCGTGCACGTCGATTCTATTGGCAGTGCCCTGGTTGTAATAATTGGGAGGCATACTCACCGAGACGTTCAGAGGGGGTCGCACCAAGCGGCCCTTCAATGTAAGAATTGACTTAAAGAAGATAAGAGATCAAATGAAAGTAACGATCGTTGGAAGTGGTTATGTGGGCTTGGTTACCGGAGCCTGTCTTGCAGAGCAGGGTAACAATGTCTTTTGTTTGGATTTAGATCCAAAGAAGATTGAGATTCTCAATTCTGGTGGCGTACCTATTTATGAGCCTGGTCTAAAAGAAATGATCGAGCGCAATCGTGCTGCTGGCAGATTGCAGTTCTCTACCGATATTGCTGCATCAGTGGCACATGGTGATATTCAATTTATCGCAGTAGGAACTCCACCCGATGAAGATGGCTCTGCGGATTTGCAGTATGTCGTTGCAGCTGCCCGCAATATTGGTCGCCATATGACTACGCCAAAAGTGATCGTTGATAAATCGACTGTGCCAGTTGGAACAGCTGACAAAGTATCAGCAGCAATTACCGAGGAGCTAGGAAAGCGCAATTTATCTGCTGATCTTTGCTCAGTGGTTTCAAATCCAGAGTTCTTGAAAGAAGGTGCTGCGGTAGAGGATTTCATGCGTCCAGATCGTATCGTGATCGGTACGGAGAATACGCCAGCTGGCCTACGTGCTAAAGAGCAAATGCGTAAACTGTATGCGCCATTTAATCGACATCATGAGCGCACTTATTACATGGATGTGAAGAGTGCGGAGTTAACCAAGTATGCGGCTAATGCTATGTTGGCGACCCGCATTTCCTTTATGAATGAGTTGGCTAACTTGGCAGACTTAGTGGGTGCAGATATCGAAGCAGTCCGCCAAGGGATTGGGTCGGATTCACGGATTGGTTTCGGTTTCCTGTATCCAGGTACGGGTTATGGTGGCTCTTGCTTCCCAAAAGATGTATCAGCGCTATCGAAGACTGCTAAAGAGCACGGTAGAGAATTAAAGATTCTTGGTGCTGTGGATGCAGTAAACGAAATTCAAAAATATGTCTTAGTGGAAAAGATCGAAAAGCGCTTTGGTAAAGATCTTTCTAATATGAAATTTGCCTTATGGGGTTTAGCTTTTAAACCAAATACGGATGATATGCGTGAAGCTCCAAGTCGCGTGATTATTTCTGAATTGGTAAAGCGTGGTGCCACGATTGTTGCGCATGACCCTGTATCAATGCCAGAGGCAAAACACGCTTTAGAGCTCGATTTTCAGAGCAACCCTCAGGGGCTCAAAAACATTTCTATGGTGGATAACCCCATGAATGCGCTTGATGGTGCTGACGCATTAATTATTGTTACCGAGTGGAAAGCATTCCGTAGCCCTGATTTTGATGTCGTTTTGCAAAAATTGACTCGCCCCATCATTTTTGATGGACGCAATTTGTATGAGCCACAAGCCATGCAAGAGTTGGGTATTGAATACCACGGCATTGGGCGACATAATTAAAACAGGTTATTAGTAAAAAGTATTGATATGGAAAAAGCCAATCGCGAACAATTTTCTAAGGCACGTCTGCTAGTAGTCGGCGATGTCATGCTGGATCGCTATTGGTTTGGCGATACCAATCGTATTTCTCCTGAGGCGCCAGTGCCAGTGGTTCAGGTTGGTAAGATCGATGAACGCTTGGGTGGTGCTGCGAACGTAGCGCGCAATGTGGCGGCTCTTGGTGCGCAAACAACGATTCTCGGAATTGTTGGTCAAGATGAACCTGGTGAACGGGTGATGAATTTACTCAAGTCTGGCGGTGTTGATAGCCAGCTCGAGATTGATTCGCAAGTTCCAACGATTGTGAAGTTGCGTGTCATTGCACGCCAGCAACAATTAATCCGTTTGGATTTTGAAGAGACCCCTAGTGAGAAAGCCTTAGCGCATAAGTTAGAGCGTTTTGAAAAGCTGGTTGGCTCTGCTGATGTTGTCATTCTGTCGGATTATGGTAAAGGCGCTTTGGGTCAGGTAGCTCATATGATTGAGCAGGCGAGAGCGCAAAACAAAATGATCCTGGTTGACCCCAAAGGCGAAGATTACGAAAAATATCGTGGTGCTACCGTTTTAACGCCTAATCGCAGTGAACTGCGTCAGGTGGTCGGGCAGTGGAGTAGTGAGGAAGATCTCACTAAGAGAGCTCAAGACCTCAGAAAATCTCTTAACCTTCAAGCGCTATTGTTAACACGCTCAGAAGAGGGTATGAGTCTGTATACCGAAGCTGGCGTGAGTCATGTCAAAGCGCAGGCTAGAGAGGTATTCGATGTATCTGGTGCTGGTGATACGGTAATTGCTACTTTGGCGGTTGGCTTGGCAGCTGGTTGGCCATTAGAGCGAGCAATGGCTTTAGCAAATCGCGCTGGTGGAATTGTGGTTGGTAAGCTTGGAACAGCTACCGTTACTTCAGAGGAATTACAGTGACTATTATCGTAACTGGCGCTGCAGGATTTATTGGTGCGAATATCGTTCAGGCTTTAAATGCGCGTGGCGAGAAAAATATTATTGCTGTTGATGACTTACAGCCAGCGGATAAATATCGCAATCTAGCTGATCTCGACATTATTGATTACCTTGATAAAGCGGAATTTCTAGAAGCGTTTAGAAGTGGTCGCTTTGGCAAGGTTAAGGCAGTGTTTCATGAGGGTGCCTGCTCCGATACCATGGAGACCGATGGTATTTTCATGATGGCGAATAACTATCGATATACCATGGATCTACTGGATGTCTGTACCGATCAAAAGGTTCAGCTCTTGTATGCCTCTTCCGCCGCTACTTATGGCGGTTCTGATGTGTTTGTAGAGAGTCGTGAGCATGAGAAGCCTTTGAATATCTATGGCTACTCTAAATTCTTGTTTGATCAGGTGATGCGTAAGCGTTTTGCTGAGAATGCTAATACTGCTCAGGTTGTTGGCTTTCGTTATTTCAATGTATATGGCCCTCGTGAATCGCATAAAGGTCGTATGGCATCGGTAGCTTTTCATCAATATCATCAATACAAGGCAAACGGCCATGTGAAGCTGTTTGGTGAATATGGTGGTTATGGGCCTGGTGAGCAAAGTCGCGACTTTGTTTCGGTTGAAGATGTTGTCAAAGTGAACCTCTTTTTCCTAGATCATCCTGAGATCAGCGGTATCTTTAATTTGGGTAGCGGTCGTGCACAACCTTTTAATGATGTTGCTTATGCGGTCGCTAATGCGATGCGTAAACTTGACGGTGCTAAGCCAGCGAGCCTAAAAGAGCTAGTAAAAGAAAAAGCCATTGAGTACATACCATTTCCGGATGCGCTTAAAGGAAAATATCAATGCTTCACGCAAGCTGATTTAACAAAATTGCGCGCAGCTGGATATTCTGAGCCTTTCTTAAATGTTGAGCAGGGTGTCAGCCGTTATATAGAGTGGCTAGAGGCCAATGCTGATTTCTTGGCTAACCCACTGTAAGCCAGTCAACTGGTTCTCTACATCTTCGTTGTAAATGATCCACGTGCACTCTGTGTCCGTGGATTTTTTATTTATCTCTGGAGAATGTATGACAAATGTAAATTTTGGAAGTGCTAAAAATATGATGAGAGCCGCTGTGGTCTCGGCATTGCTCTCAATTTCTGGATTTGGCTTAGGCTTGGCAAATGCCTCACCTATTAACGTCAATACCGCCACTCAATCTGAATTAGAAAGCATTAAAGGTATCGGCCCATCTAAAGCAAAAACAATTATTGCGGAGCGTCAAGACGGTGGTCATTTTCAAGATGCCAATGATCTTCAAAAGCGGGTTCGTGGCATTGGTATGAGATCTGTTGAAAAAATGGTGGATAACGGTTTAACCATAGAGGCACCAAGTTCATTTCGGGAGCCAAACGGTCGCACGCAAAAAGAAGGGGGAGCCTCTAGCCGTCGTCATTCGCGTAATCAAGCTCATGGGCGCAATACATCGGAGCGTGCAGCGCCACAGCGCAGAAATTAGACCCTTTCGCGTTTAGGTGTGCTTACGGCTAAAATCAGCTTATGAGCAGACCTTCTTACCTAACCATTTCACAAACCGTTGGAAATACGCCTTTAGTGCGATTGCAGCGTATTCCAGGCTTGGAAAACGACACTCGCAACAATGTCATTTTAGGTAAGTTAGAGGGTAATAATCCAGCCGGGTCGGTTAAAGACCGACCTGCGCTGTCGATGATTATGCGGGCACAAGAGCGCGGCGAAATTAAACCTGGCGATACCTTAATTGAAGCAACCAGCGGAAATACTGGCATTGCTCTCGCAATGACTGCTGCAATGTTGGGTTACAAGATGATTTTGGTGATGCCGGAAAATCAAAGTATTGAGCGTCGACAAAGTATGGCTGCCTATGGTGCAGAATTAATTTTGACTGCGGCATCTGGTGGAATGGAGTTTGCGCGAGATTATGCATTGCAATTACAGCGCGAGGGTCGCGGCAGATTGCTTGATCAATTTGCCAATCCTGATAATCCTAGAGCTCATATCGAAACTACCGGACCTGAGATCTGGCGTGATACTGATGGTCAGATTACGCACTTTGTTTCGGCAATGGGCACCACTGGCACCATTACCGGCGTATCGACTTATTTAAAGTCCATGAATCCCGATATTCAGATTATTGGCGCACAACCTGAAGAGGGCTCTCAGATTCCGGGTATTCGTAAGTGGGCACCAGAATATCTACCAAAAATATATCAAGGTGAACGCGTTGATCGTATCGAGTATGTAACCCAAGCTGATGCGGAAGATATGGCGCGTCGTTTGGCAGTGGAAGAGGGTATCTTTTGCGGCATCTCGGCGGGCGGCGCACTAGTGGTTGCCTTGCGTATTGCTCGTCAAGTTGAAAATGCCACGATCGTGTTTATTGTGTGTGATCGTGGCGATCGTTACTTATCTACAGGCGTTTTCCCAGCTTAAGTTGTAGACGCATTAATTTGCTTTCGTTTTTTTCTTAGCAGCAGATTTTTTGCCTTTGCTTTTGGCTTTTTCTGAAGCGCCTTTGGGGCTAGTAATTTTCTGTGATGATTCCACAGGCACGACACTTTGATTTTTATAACCTAGAGCTTCTGCAAACTCCGCTACGCTTTGAGCGTAAAAATAACTGCGGTTATATTGCACGATTGTCAAAAAGTTATTCAAACCTACAAAGTATTGGGCTTGATCTGCTCCATCTTGATCAGGGTAAGGTAGATCAATAATTAGCCCTTTGCTTTGCGGTTCAACACCACCAAGTTGCAGATCACCTTGTTGCGGACTCAGAATTCCTTTTTCAATGAATTCGGCAATAGTATGTTTTAGTTGTGGTTCGCCATCAGCCAATTCTTTAGCGGCACTCAAACCACTTTCTTGAACTGGGAATGAAATAGGCATACCA
The DNA here is from genome assembly GCF_040409795.1 of Polynucleobacter sp. MWH-UH19D. Classification (NCBI taxonomy): domain Bacteria; kingdom Pseudomonadati; phylum Pseudomonadota; class Betaproteobacteria; order Burkholderiales; family Burkholderiaceae; genus Polynucleobacter; species Polynucleobacter sp. MWH-UH19D. The sequence goes on from NZ_CP099571.1 coordinate 532,365, forward strand.
GTTTGCCAGCCATGTTTTTTTAAGAAGTTTGCAACACTGGCAATGGCATCTTTTGGACTGCGTTTCAGGTCGATGCGACCATCACCATCTCCATCCACTGCAAAGTTACGAATGCTACTGGGCATGAACTGTGGCAAACCAATGGCGCCTGCATAAGAGCTATTTTGATTGAGGCATGATTTAAAGCTAGTCACATTGAGGCCTTGTGCAGAATTCTTGGCTGGTAGTTGGCCGCCTGATTCCTTCCAGCAGAGCAAAATAAGCTCTTGAAGCTGATCTCTAAATAGTTGCTCTCTAGCTGGTTTGTTTGGGGTGTCTGGATAACTAAAGGCTAGGGTTGATAAAACGTCTTTCACCCGAAAATTGCCAGTTTGACGACCATAGATTGTCTCTATGCCAATAATGGCTGCAATCACTTCAGTTGGCACCCCGTAATTTTGCTCAACTTGAGCCAAAAAGGCTTGGTTTTCTTCTAAAAAGACCCTTCCTGCTTTGAGTCTGACAGGCTCAATGAAGCGCTTGCGGTAGGCCAGCCAGTTCTTTTTAAAGGTTCCCGATGGGGGTAATACCAATTTGCGTATGGACGGAATCGTTTTAGCATCTAAAAAGCCCATTTCTAGGGTCTGAATGGGGATTTCTTGGGTTTGGGATACCTGATTTAGTAGAGCGTTCAGGCTTTGGTTATAGCGTGCTTCAGTTACTGCATCATCGGCCTGGTTTACGATAGTTTGTTGGGCATTGTTTTGCTGTGTGGGGGTGCTTGAGCAGGCTCCAAGGGCAAGTATCGCTAGCAAAGGTAGCAAGGGGTAGATGCGCAAGCGGAAATTTGGGGACATAGGATTTAGGTAATGAAGCGACGAATTAAGCAATATTGATTAGATTATAAAAATTACAGTTTTGCTATGAAGGATTTAGGTAAATGACAACAGGATACATAACCCACCCCGATTTTCTGAAACACGAGATGGGCAGTCATCATCCCGAATGTCCAGAGCGTATTCAGGCAATTAATGATCAGATGATCCGTAGTGGCATTGATCGCTTTTTGCATCACCTAGATGCGCCATTAGCAAGTGAAGATCAACTTGAGCTAGTTCATAGCCCAGACCATATTGCCTTTGTGAAGGAGCAAGCTCCGCAAAGTGGGTATGCCATGCTCGATGGCGACACCATTATGAATCCTCATACCTGGCAGGCTTCATTGCGTGCAGCAGGAGCTGCAATCGCAGGAGTAGATGCGGTAATGAAGGGTGAAGTTGAAAATGTATTTTGTGCAGTGAGACCTCCAGGTCATCATGCAGAGCCAACCCGCTCTATGGGTTTTTGTCTCTTTGATAACGTCGCAATTGCTGCGCGCTATGCAATGGAAACCTACGGAATTGAGCGTGTAGCGATTATCGATTTTGATGTGCATCACGGCAATGGAACAGAGGCAGCGTTCTTTAATGATCCCAATGTGTTGATGTGCAGTTTCTTCCAGCATCCGTTTTATCCCTACAGCGGCCTTGATCCTGCTAGTAATATGGTCAATGTGCCTTTGCCTGCGGCGACCCGCGGGGATGTGGTGCGTTCAATTGTTGAGGAAAAGTGGTTGCCAGCACTGCGTAATTTTGAGCCGCAACTTATTATTATTTCAGCGGGATTTGATGCTCATCGCGAAGATGACTTAGGCCAAATGGGATTGGTGGAAGATGACTATGTATGGATTACCAAGCGCTTAAAAGAAATTGCGCATGAGTTCGCCAATAATCGCATCGTGAGTTGCTTAGAGGGTGGCTACAATTTATCTGCCTTGGGCCGCAGTGTTGTGGCTCATGTGAAAGCCTTGGCTGATATTTAAAGAGCAAAAGCAAAAGCAAAAATAAAAGTAAAAACAAAAATAAAAAGCAAATAGAACAAATACAACTGTTATTGAAAGCAAAAGATGGCAAATATTTATGAACAGGGTTTAGAGCGTAATTCAGCGAATTACACCCCGATTACTCCACTTCTATTTTTAGAGCGTTCGGCTGAGATCTATCCCAAAAAAGTGGCTATCGTCCATGGCAAGTTAAGACAAACTTGGTCACAGACCTATGATCGTTGCCGTCGCTTAGCAAGCGCTTTGCAAAAGCATGGTGTTGGCCTTGGTGATACTGTTGCTGTCATGCTTCCTAATACACCCCCGATGGTGGAAGCTCACTTTGGTATTCCGATGGCTGGCGCGGTATTGAATGCCTTAAATACCCGTTTGGATCCAGAATCGGTCGCTTTCATGCTTAATCACGGTGAGGCCAAAGTGGTGATCGTGGACCCAGAGTTTTCTGGGGTTATGAAAAAAGCCCTTGAGATTGCCAAAAAAGATAGTGGCCGTGAGTTCTTGGTCGTTGATGTAGAAGAAAAAGAATTTGATGTGCCTGGTGAGAAGCTGGGCAAGTTAACTTATGAGCAATTACTAGCCGAAGGCGATCCTCAGTTTGCATGGCAAGTTCCAGCAGATGAGTGGCAAGCGATTTGTTTAAATTACACCTCTGGCACTACAGGCAATCCAAAGGGTGTTGTATATCATCATCGTGGCGCAGCAATTAATGCGGTTTCCAATGTCCTAGACTGGGATATCAATAAGCATCCAGTGTATCTGTGGACTTTACCGATGTTCCATTGCAATGGTTGGTGTTTCCCATGGACGATTGCTGCACGTGCAGGTATTAACGTCTGTCTGCGTCGTGTTGATGCTCAGCATATTTTTGCTGCGATTAAAGAACACGGCGTAACCCATTACTGTGCAGCACCGATTGTGCATAACTTGCTTGTGAATGCTCCAGATGAGCTCAAGGCTGGCGTGCCTGCTGGCGTGAAGGGCTTGATTGCTGGTGCAGCACCCCCAGCATCCATTATTGAAGGTATGGAAAAGTTAGGCTTCGATTTAACCCACGTTTACGGTTTAACTGAAGTCTATGGACCTGCTGCAGTTTGTGTAAAACAAGATGAGTGGAATGACATGGATATCGGAGAGCGTGCTCGCTTAAATGCGCGTCAAGGCGTCCGTTATCACATGCAACAAGCGATTGATGTTTTGGATCCAGAAACGATGAAGCCTGTTCCTGCCGATGGTGAAACCATGGGCGAGATTATGTTCAAGGGCAACATTGCCATGAAGGGCTATCTCAAGAATGAAAAAGCCACCAAAGAAGCATTTGAGGGTGGCTGGTTCCATTCAGGGGATTTAGCAGTCAAGAATCCAGATGGTTATGTCAAGATTAAAGATCGCAGTAAAGACATCATTATTTCTGGTGGAGAAAACATCTCATCTATTGAGGTGGAAGATGTGCTTTATCGTCATCCAGCAGTGATTGCTGCCGCAGTGGTTGCCAAGCCAGATCCAAAATGGGGTGAGACTCCCTGCGCATTTTTAGAAATTAAGCCTGGTATGGAAGTAACGCCCGCTGACATCATTGCCCACTGTAAGCAGCATTTGGCGGGCTTTAAGGTTCCTAAGGCAATTGTGTTTGGGGAGCTACCCAAGACATCTACAGGGAAAATTCAGAAGTTTGAATTGCGTAAGCAAGCTGGGTCTGCCACGGCAATTGATGTCTAGTGCTCGATGGTGAGGGCGTTAAAATATGAGATGCCCTCATTTTTAAGCAAATATTCTGTTTGTTGTTATTAAGGATTGTGAATTCAGATGAAAATCTTAGTAGCTGTAAAGCGTGTAGTCGATTACAACGTCAAAGTACGTGTGAAGTCCGATAATTCCGGTGTGGACATTGCTAACGTCAAAATGAGCATGAACCCCTTTGATGAGATTGCTGTAGAAGAAGCGGTTAGACTCAAAGAAGCTGGCGTAGCAACCGAAGTGGTAGTAGTGACGGCAGGTGTTACTCAGTGCCAAGAAACTTTACGTACTGCTTTAGCAATTGGTGCTGACCGCGCTATTTTGGTTGAGACTGATGCGGAGTTACAGCCTTTAGCAGTAGCCAAGATTCTGAAAGCCCTCTCGGAAAAAGAGCAGGCCCAAATCATTATTTTGGGTAAGCAAGCGATTGATGACGATAGCAATCAAACTGGCCAGATGCTTGCTAGCTTGATGGATATTCCGCAAGCGACATTTGCTTCTAAAGTAGTTGTCGCTGATGGTAAAGCGACTGTGACACGTGAGGTTGATGGTGGTTTAGAAACGATTGCATTGTCATTACCAGCAGTCATTACTACTGACTTGCGCCTCAATGAGCCACGTTACGTGACTTTGCCTAACATCATGAAAGCCAAGAAAAAGACGATCGACACGATTACTCCAGATAGCTTAGGGGTGGATATCGCTCCGCGTCTTAAAACGATCAAAGTAGAAGAGCCACCTAAGCGCAGTGCAGGTGTCATGGTTGCTGATGTAGCCGCTCTAGTAGAAAAACTCAAAAATGAAGCGAAGGTGATTTAAATGGCTGCACTTGTTATTGCTGAACACGATAATCAATCCTTAAAAGCTGCAACTTTGAATGCGGTTGCAGCTGCTTTGCAGTGCTCCCCAGAGGTAGACGTGCTGGTGGCGGGTGGCGGCGCTGATGCGGCTGCGAGCTCTGCGGCGCAAATTGCTGGTGTGCGTAAAGTGATTCAGATTGATGGGGCTAACTTAGCCGATCAATTAGCTGAGCCGTTGGCAGCGCAAATTCTTTCTGTCGCAAAAAACTACAGTCATGTACTAGCCCCTGCAACTGCTAATGGTAAGAATGTATTGCCACGCGTTGCCGCTAAGCTCGATGTAGCGCAGTTATCCGACATTACTAAAGTGGTCTCACCAGATACATTCGAGCGTCCAATCTATGCAGGTAATGCAATTGCGACAGTGCAAAGTGCTGACCCGATCAAGGTGATAACTGTGCGTACAACTGGATTTGATCCTGTTGCTGCTACGGGTGGATCTGCCGCAGTTGAAAAAGCATCCGCTGCCGACTCTGCAAATAAGTCATCCTTTGTGGGTCGTGAGTTGACTAAATCCGATCGCCCTGAATTGACTGCAGCCAAAGTGATTGTGTCTGGTGGACGCGGCTTAGGTTCTGGCGAGAAGTATGAAGAATTGATCGTGCCTTTGGCTGACAAGCTTGGCGCAGCATTGGGCGCTTCACGTGCTGCGGTTGATGCTGGTTATGTTCCAAATGATTATCAAGTTGGTCAGACTGGCAAGATTGTTGCGCCACAGTTGTATGTGGCTGTTGGCATCTCTGGCGCTATTCAGCACTTGGCTGGTATGAAAGACTCTAAAGTGATCGTGGCAATCAATAAAGATCCAGAGGCACCAATCTTTGGCGTTGCTGATTATGGTTTGGTAGCCGATCTCTTTGCCGCTGTGCCTGAACTTACAAAGGCGCTCTCGTAATAACGTACCTGATTTAAATCGATAGGAGTTGTAATGCCATATGTAGCCCCCGTAAAAGACATGTTATTTGTGATGAACGAATTGGCGGGGCTATCTGAGGTTGTGGCTTACCCATCTTATGCAGAAGCAGGTGCTGATGTTGATTTAGCACCAGCAATTTTGGAAGAGTCTGCAAAGTTCAATCAAGATGTTGTGGCTCCACTCAATTGGCCAGGCGATCAAAATCCCAGCTCTTTGAAGGATGGCGTTGTCACTACAACACCTGGCTTTAAGGATGCATTTGAGCAATTCGCTGCAGCAGGTTGGCAGGGCGTAGTTCATCCCGCTGAGTTTGGTGGCCAAGGTCTACCAAAACTCATTGCAACAGCCTGCTTTGAAATGGTTCACTCTGCAAGCTTATCGTTTGCTTTGTGCCCGATGTTGACTGATGGCGCGATTGAAGCCTTGTTGACTGCTGCTAGTCCTGAGCTTCAAGAACGTTATGTTCCCAACATGATTTCAGGAGAGTGGACTGGTTCAATGTGTTTGACTGAGCCACAGGCGGGCTCTGATCTATCAATGGTGCGAGCGCGCGCTGTTCCAGAAGCTAATGGCACTTATAAAATCTTTGGCACCAAAATCTTCATCACTTATGGTGAGCACGATATGGCCAAAAATATTATTCACTTGGTCTTAGCAAGAACACCAGATGCACCAGAGGGTGTAAAAGGAATTTCACTATTTGTCGTCCCTAAGTTTTTAGTGAATGCTGATGGCTCCTTAGGTGAGCGTAATGATGTGCATTGCGTTTCGATTGAACACAAGCTAGGTATTAAAGCGAGCCCGACAGCCGTATTGCAATTTGGTGATCATGGTGGTGCTGTAGGCTACTTAGTTGGCGAAGAGAATCGCGGCCTTGAATACATGTTTGTCATGATGAATGCTGCTCGCTTCGCAGTTGGCATGCAGGGTATTGCAGTAGCCGAGCGTGCTTATCAAAAGGCTGTGCAATATGCTAAAGATCGCGTACAGAGTCGAGATTTAGCCGGATCGGCTGGTCCAGTGGCAATCATTCACCAGCCTGACGTCAAACGTATGTTGATGACGATGCGTGCTTATACAGAGGCTGCTCGTGCATTAGCTTATTACGCTGCAGCCGCTTACGATGCGCAACATGCTGCGCCTGATGAGGCAGTTCGCAAATCAAATCAAGCTTTATATGAGTTTTTAGTGCCGATTGTCAAAGGCTTCTCAACTGAGATGTCGATTGAAGTAGCGAGCCTAGGTGTTCAGGTGCATGGTGGTATGGGCTTTATTGAAGAAACTGGTGCTGCACAACACTATCGGGATGCGCGTATCTTGACGATTTATGAAGGTACGACTGCTATACAGGCAAATGATTTAATTGGTCGCAAAACAGTGCGCGATGGTGGCGCTACTGCCAAAGCCTTCTCGGCAAAAATTGCGGAAACTGAAAAGGAATTAGCTGCTAGTGGCAGCGCTGATGCAAAAGCAGTTCTCAAACAATTATCAATTGGCCGTGCTGCATTTGATGAGGCAGTTGCTTATATTTTGGCTAATGCAAAAACCAATACTAAAGCAGTATATGCTGGAAGCTGCGCTTATTTACGTTTAGCTGGTTTGGTTTTAGGTGGTTGGCAAATGGCTCGCGGCTTACTTGCTGCTGAACGTTTGCGCGATAGCGATCCTGCTTTTTACAACACCAAGATTGCTACTGCTCGATTCTTTATCGAGAACTTATTACCTCAAGCCCAGGGCCTAGCAACATCGATTGTGGAAGGCGGCTATTCTGCTAACGCTTTAGAAGTAGAGCAGTTCTAATCTGAAAATTTAGCAAGCAATTCAAAGGCTATCCGCAATTATTGGGATAGCTTTTTTGCTTCATAGATTTGAGAAATAAAGAATTGCTCAAATGCGATGGCTAAAAATGTCATCATGATGCCAGCGCCAAACACTAGCGAAAAAATGACCGTCAAGACAACCAGCCAGCCAGATTGGCTGCGTTCTTCCTCGGCAATGCCGGGATTAAATTGGGCATCCCACTTGTCATCAGGACGCAAGCCAAATGTGATGGTGGTGAGCCAACTTGCTTCAAGGGCAATAAATCCAAACGTGAGCAATATCCAACCTGGAGCAGAATGAAAGTGCGCATCCTTGAGTAAGCTCCAGCCGATGATCCCACCAATTGTTGCGAGTAATTGTGACCAAGCCCAAAAGGATTTAAGACCAAGTAAATAGAAAAAGTTAAAGCCGCTACCTGGAAAAAATAATCCGAGTGCGCAAAAAAGAAGTTTGGATTTTTTCATGGTCATGAATATTGAATCGTCTGCATTATTTGTTGGTAGGTTGGCGCTGTGTAAAGCTTAATACTTCTCGATCATTGCCTACCATGAGTAATTGATCGCCATTACGTATGATGCTGCGATAGTCATTGAGTTGATATAAAAAATCATTCTCTAATTCCATACGTTGCGGCGTGCAAGCCATCTTGGTACTGGCGATTTTGCTAAAGCTAAATCCGCGAGAGTCTTCATCTAACTCGGCCGTAAAGCGATTGCAGCCTGTTGAGCCGCTGACGCGTTGCCCATTCACATCAAAAACTATTTGGATCGGATTGCTTGCCTCTCCTTGGGGTATCTGACGGGCGCGTACCTCTCCTTTGTTATTGGGAGGTAGGTTCCAGCGAGTGAGCTCCCAGCGAGTATTGCGTAGCTCACTGCTGGGCGGGCTAATTTTGGCGCCACAGGGCGGAATGACGTTAGCGCAGCCACCCAAAAAACCCAGACATAGGAGGAAAAAAGCCAGAAAAGGCCTTTTTAAGACCTGATTGGTGGGGTGTAAATGCGGCATTTTCCGTGGCATATTAATATAAGTTATTGTTTTATATAGGAATATTATTTAAATTTTGATTCTATTCTAATCTTGAAGGTGCTTAAATAGGTGGAAGAAGTAGGGGTTTTCGTCTAGAATATGAGGTTTTCCGCATCACCGTACATTTGTTGGTGGGCTGAAGCCCAAGATTTTTGAATAAATTTCATTGGGTTGTAATCAACCATTTTTCATTATTAGATTTTAAGGAATAAGTATGGTCGTCATTCGACTAGCTCGTGGTGGCTCTAAGAAGCGCCCTTTTTACAGCATCGTTGCTACTGATAAGCGCAACCGTCGTGACTCGAACTTTATCGAGCGCATTGGTTATTTCAATCCAAAGGCTGCTGAATCTGAGCAAGCAATGCGCATTGCTCAAGATCGTTTGACTTATTGGACTAGCGTTGGCGCACAAGTTTCTCCAACAGTAGTTCGTTTAATCAAAAACAATCCTGCTGCTTAATATTTCTTTGCTGATAACTTCATCGTCTTGGTGAAGTTATTGGTGATGCATTGGATTAGTAGTTTTATTTTGGGAACTCAGGTGGCTTACAAATGAGTACACCTTCCCTAAGTGATTTAATAGAGCTTGGCGTCGTCTCTGAGGCGCAAGGTATACGAGGGCAAGTGAAGGTTAGGCCTCACTCATCAGATCCCGTAGCACTCCTTTCTTCCAAAACAATATGGCTTTCTTTGATTGCCCGTAGGGATCAACATGCCTCAACTTCTAGTGCTCCAGCTTCTTTAACTGAATATAAGGTGAAGGGCGCAAAAATGCACAGCGGTAATGTGGTGATGAGCTTAGAAGGAGTGGCTGATCGCGATCAAGCACTGGCACTAAAAGGCGCACGCATTCTGGTTGCGCGCGATGCATTTCCAAATACTGATAAAGATGATTACTACTGGGTTGATCTGATTGGCTGTCAAGCGATCAATGTACAAGGGCAACCATTGGGTGAAGTGCTTGATGTCACGGAAAATGGTGCTCACGGCGTGATTGCGATTGGCAGCGCTGAAAAGAAAGTCATTCAATATCTTGTCCCATTTGTAAAAGAGGTCGTGCAAAGCGTGGACTTGGCCAGTAAGTTAATTACAGTTGATTGGCAATTAGATTGGCAATAACTCATTAAATAGAATATGCGCTTTGATGTAGTGACTCTCTTTCCAGAAATGTTCTCCGCACTGACTAAGTGGGGGGTTACTGGGCGCGCATGCGAGCAAGCTTTAGCCAGCGTGCATTTATGGAATCCCAGAGACTTTTGTAGCGACTCTCGTAAGACTGTTGATGATCGCGCCTATGGTGGTGGCCCAGGAATGGTCATGATGGTAAAGCCACTAGAAGATACGATTCATGGAATTCGGGCTGCCCATGCTACAGCAGGGGTAAAAAGTGGTCCAATTTGTCTCTTGGCACCCCAGGGTGAGCGCTTTTCTCAGAAGATATCGACAGATATACTCAATTACGGTAATTTAAGCTTCATTTGTGGTCGGTATGAGGCCGTCGATCAGCGCTTTATTGACCGAAATGTGGATTTACAGCTCTCAATCGGCGATTTTGTGCTCTCTGGGGGCGAAATTCCGGCAATGGCGATGATGGATGCTGTGATCCGATTGATCCCAGGGGCTCTTGGGGATGGCGAATCTGCGGCTCAGGATAGCTTTATGAATGGTCTTTTGGACTATCCGCATTACACCAGGCCTGAGATTTATGAAAATTTATCAGTCCCAGACGTGCTTTTGGGCGGACATCACGCTAAAATAGCAGATTGGCGTCGGCAAAAGTCTTTAGAGCTGACGCTAAGGCTCAGGCCAGATTTAATTGAATCTGCCAGAGCTAATGGGTTGCTAACCCGAGAAGATGAACAATTTCTTCGCTCGCTGTGAATGCCTTTGGTTTACTCAGTAGCGAATAGGTAGTTTGGTTTTTGGTTTAGTGAAATAGTTTTAACTGCATCCTCTGTTAGGTCCGTCAATTTATTGTTGCGGGATAAAACGCTAACAAGATGTTTAAGGATTAAAAATGAATTTGATCGCAAAAATTGAGCAAGAAGAAATTGCTCGCTTAAGTGCTAACAAAACATTGCCAAGCTTTGCACCTGGCGACACAGTAGTTGTTAGCGTAAACGTAGTTGAAGGTACTCGTAAGCGTACCCAGGCCTTTGAAGGTGTTGTGATTGCAAAACGCAATCGCGGACTGAATTCAAGCTTTATCGTTCGTAAGATTTCTTCTGGTGAAGGCGTTGAGCGTACATTCCAAACTTATTCACCATTAATTGCTAGCGTTGAAGTAAAACGTCGCGGTGATGTGCGTCGTGCGAAGTTGTACTACTTGCGCGATCGCTCTGGTAAGTCTGCACGTATTAAAGAAAAGCTTCAAGCTCGCAACAAGGTTGAGGCTACTGCAGCTGCTGAGTAATTGCCGCTTCGATGCAAATGAAAAGGCGGCCTCGGTCGCCTTTTTTATTCCCTTAAAATAGATCCATGTCTAAAACGTCCATTCCTGAAGAAGGTGCAATTAACCTTGCAGCACCTCCGGGTTTTGATGCTCAGGCTATTCCGATTCATCAAGTTTGCGCAGATCAAAAGAGGGTGCTCCCTGAGTTATTGGAGCCAGAGGCATTAAGGGCGCGATTGCAGTCACCCCCACAATGGCAACCAGAAATCACCGATGAGAACCGCCATGTCATTGCCACTGATATCATCGCACGTCGACAAGCAGCTGGAAAGGTTACTCGTGCGGCGGTGCTAATTCCCTTGCTGTTGAAAGAGAGTGGCTTGTCAGTTTTGCTGACGCAAAGAACAAATCATTTGCGTGACCATGCTGGTCAGATTAGTTTTCCTGGCGGGCGCATGGATCCCGAGGATCAGAGCCCAAACGACACTGCTTTAAGGGAGAGTCATGAGGAGATTGGTTTAGATCCCAAGCGTGTTGAGATTATTGGACATTTACCTGAGTATTTGACCGTATCCGGTTATAGCGTCACGCCTGTAGTTGGTTTGGTACAACCTCAGGCAGAATATGTCTTGGATGCTTTTGAAGTGGCGGATGTATTTGAGGTTCCGCTAGAGTTTTTGTTGGATCCTGCCAACCATCAAGTTAGACTATGGGAAAGCGAGCAGGGTGGACGTCGTTTTTATTCAATGCCTTATGAGAACCGCTTTATTTGGGGTGCTACTGCAGGAATGTTGCGTAACCTATATCATTTATTAAAAGTATGACTTTCTTTTCTATTCTTTTCGCCCTCATTGCCGAGCAATATCGCCCAGTGACTTCTGCACACTGGATTGTGCGCATGAGCACACGCTGGTTAGATTGGGTTGCTGCAGAGTTTGGGGGCAAGACTGAAGAGGGAGCAAGTGCAGTTGGCGCACGCATGGCATGCCTGGTCGCTTTTATATTGCCAACATTTTTAGTATTCATCGTATATGTCATTTGTATGGTGACATATCCGATTCTTGGGTTTTTGTGGAACGTTGCAATTGCCTATTTATTTTTTGGCTTTCGTCAATTTAGCCATTCATTTACCTTGGTGCATGAAGCAATCGAAGCGCATGATTTACCAGCTGCTCGTGCTGCATTAGGTGAGTGGTATGGTCCTGAGCTTGATACATCGAATCTTACCGAAACCGAAGTGATCTCATTAGCGCTTGAGCGTGCCATCATTGGTTCGCATCACCATGTGTTTGGTGTGTTGTTCTGGTTCATGATGCCCATGGGTCCAGCAGGGGTTGTGCTCTACCGCTTGGCAGACATTGCTGCCCAACGTTGGTCTGAGCGTGGTGATTACAACCTCAGTGAATCTGCTCGTCACTTCTTCTACGTTATTGATTGGATTCCAGCCCGCATTACCGCAATGGGTTTTGCGATTGTGGGTAATTTCGAGGGGGCGGTCTACGCGTGGCGCTATCTCACCTCGAAGTGGTCTGATTCTTTGTCAGCGGTTATCTTGGCTTCAGGTAGTGGAGCGCTCGGAGTGCGTTTGGGTGAACCATTGAGTGAGCCTGATAGTGATGAAGCTCTGCGTATGGCTGAGGCAGGTGAGCCTTTGGTATATGAGGTGGGTCTGGAGCCTACAGAACGCACGATGCGCTCAGCGGTTGGATTAGTGTGGCGCTTGGTTATCGCTTGGATGGCTTTGTTGTTAATGCTGACCATCGCTCTTTGGCTTGGCTAATTCCCTGAATTTGAATATCGGCAGTCTTTGAATCCGATCGCAGTTGTCTAAATAGCGCTAGTCTCTCTGGCGCTATTTCATTTCGATCTACCGCAGCGCGAATTGCACAGTCTGGTTCAGATTGATGCGCACAATTATGAAAGCGGCATTTACCCAGCAAGTCTTTAAATTCTCTAAAAGCGTGCTGTAGTTCACTCACTGACATGTGAGCTAAACCAAACTCCTGAAAGCCTGGTGAATCTATCAGCGCACCTAATTTACCATCGGCACCTCTTCCCCAAGATTGGGGTAGTTCAAAGTAGCGACAGGCAGTAGTGGTGTGCTTTCCGGTATCTAGACGAACCGAATATTCTTGCGTAAGCGCTGCTGCGTTGGGCACCCAAGCATTGAGAAGGCTCGATTTGCCCATACCAGATTGCCCAACAAACACAGAAACTTTGCCTTGCAGTATTGGGCGCAGGGCATCAATGGAAGCAGGGTTGAACTTGGCTGATACTTCACTCACTGGGTAGCCCATTCGTGCATATGGTGCAATGATTTTGCGAGCACTCTCTAGTTGATCTTTAAGGTCGCACTTATTCAGCAGAATATGCAAATCAATTTGATTTGCTTCAGCCGCGACAACTGCTCTACCCAACAGATCTGGTGAGAAGGCGGGTTGTGTGGCAAGTACCACCAATATTTGATCAACATTCGATGCGATGATCTTGCTTTTGAATGCGTCAGAGCGGTACAAAATATTTTGCCGTGGCTCAATTTCAATAATGCGTGCTTGATCGGCAGAAGTCATCTCTAATAACATCCGATCACCCACTGCGCCAATATGTTGTTTTGCAGGTGTACTCACCTGAATCAAGGGGCCGCTAGGTGATTCATTGCCTTTTGCATCGCTTACTAAGCGCTGCGCTAAATAATGCCTTCCATAAGAGGCGGTAAGTAGCGCGTGGAACTGATCCATGGATGAGTAAATTAAGGCTTGCTAAGATTTGCCAAAGCGCTGCAAATTGGCGATGCGCAAGGGTGCTGGCGGGTGAGAGCTGTAAAAAGCGGTATAGATTGGATCTGGAGTCAGAGTTGAAGCGTTATCTTGGTATAGCTTGACTAGTGCAGAGATAAGATCGTTCGCAGATGATTTTTCCGCTGCAAAGTCATCTGCTTCATATTCATGTTTGCGCGAGGCCAGGCTGCCAAGGGGTGTAAAGAAAAAGCTAAATACAGGTGATACCAGCATAAACAGCGCCAAAGCCAGTCCACCGTTATAACCATTGAGGTTGGGCATGACGCCAAGATCGGTATAGAACCAAACTTGCGTACTGATCCAGCCCAACAGTGCAAACATGCCAAAGCTCAGTACGAAAGACACAAGTAAGCGTTTGCGGATGTGATTACGTTTGAAGTGTCCAAGTTCGTGAGCCAGAACCGCTTCGACTTCTCCAGGATTGAGTTTTTCAATGAGAGTGTCAAAGAACACAATCCGCTTAGCTTTGCCCATACCCGCAAAAAATGCATTGCCATGAGCACTACGCTTACTGCCATCCATGACAAACAATCCTTGGCTGGCAAAGTCACAGCGTGTCAGCAGTGCTTCAATTTGTGATTTCAATGGACCTTCTTCCAAAGCTTGAAACTTATTAAAGAGAGGTGCGATAAAGGTTGGGAAAATCCATTGCATGAGGAGGCTAAACGCAGTCAGTACAGCCCAAGCCCAAAGCCACCATAAATCTCCTGCCTTAGCCATTAAGGTCAAAATCACCCATAGTAGGGGAATGCCAATTGCGCCGCCTACAGCCATGCCCTTGAACATATCCGAAAAGAATAGTTTCTTACTCATGCGATTAAAGCCAAACCGCTCTTCTATATAAAACTGTTTGTACCAAGAGAAGGGGATGTCAAGAATGCCAGAGATAATCACGATTGAGACCAGCAAGGCAATTTGCTGAGCAATGCCTACACCCAGTAATTGGAGCAAAGCGAGATTGAGAATCTGTAAGCCTCCCAATAAGGTGAAGCCAATTAAAATGATTGCGCTAAAGCCGTTTTCTAAAATGCCGAGACGTAATTTAGCAATCGTGTAGTCAGCAGCTTTTTGATGATCGGCCAAGCTAATTTTTTCAGCGAAATCGGCTGGCACCGCGTCTCGATGCTGTGCCACATGGCGAATTTGGCGTTGAGATAGCCAGTGGCGTAAACCAAAACTGGCAATAAAAGCAATTAAGAAAACAATAGTGAATGTCATGAGATCATTATAGATATGAGCGAACAAATCAACACAGCAAGCAAGGACACGCCCAAATCCGCACCGGCTAGCGAACATCTGATCTGGGTGGACATGGAGATGTCGGGTTTAAATCCGGAAACTGAACGTATTTTGGAAATTGCCATCATCGTGACAGATGCACACCTGAATACCATTGCCACTGCGCCAGTTTGGGTGGTGCATCAAGATGATGCTCTTTTGGATGCGATGGATGCATGGAATAAAGGGACTCATGGTCGCTCAGGATTAATTGATAAGGTAAAGGCCTCGACGCTAAATGAAGCTGCAGTTGAAGCAGAGTGCATCGCTTTTTTAAAGAAATACGTCAAAGCTGGAATTGCGCCAATGTGTGGCAACACGATTGGTCAAGATCGGCGCTTTATGGCTAAGTACATGCCTAAGCTAGAGGCGTATTTTCATTATCGAAATGTTGATGTGTCGACATTGAAAGAGTTATGTAAACGTTGGCACCCAGAGTTAGTTAAGGGCTTTACCAAAAAACAAGCTCATACTGCCTTAGCGGATATTGAAGAATCTATCGAAGAGCTCAAATACTATCGCGATAAATTTATCGTGCCCTTGCCACCACAATAAGTGGGACAAGCTTTAAAGCGGCTTATTTCTTAATTGCGCTTTTTGGTCTAAAGGCTTTGATGACTGTTTCATCAGTTTCAATATAGGGGCCGCCAATTAGATCAATACAGTAGGGAACAGCAGCAAAGATGCCTGGCACGATAGATTTGCCGTTTTCATCTTTGAGGCCTTCCAACGTTTCTGCAATCGCCTTGGGTTGACCGGGCAAGTTGATCACGAGGGCGGCATGTCCTTCGATCTCACGTAGTACTGCAGTTTGCCTTGAAAGAATGGCTGTTGGGACAAATTTGAGGCTAATTTGGCGCATTTGCTCGCCAAAACCTGGCATTTCTCGGGTGCCTGCTTCAATGGTCGCCTCAGGGGTTACGTCGCGTCTTGAGGGGCCCGTACCACCCGTGGTTAAAACTAAATCACAACCCAGGTCGTCAACGAGCTCAACAATCGATTCTGTAATGATTTCAGATTCGTCTGCGATGAGGCGTTCGTGGAAGGTGCAGGGGTTGCTAATCGCCTTCATAAGCCATGTTTGTAGGGCAGGAATTCCCTCGTCCTGGTAAACACCTTTGCTAGCCCTATCCGAGATGGAGATGAGGCCGATTTTGACCTCATTTGGCGATTTGCGTTGCAGAGCTTCGGTATGCTTCATGTTTCTATTCTAGCTATTATTGAGGCATGTTTACATATTCATCCCACCAGTTTCAGGAAATCGTTGATTTCATGCTCAAAGAGGCCAAAAGTAAGGGTGCCTCAGATGCCGTTGCAGAAGTTTCAGAGGGTCAAGGACTCTCAGTAACCGTGCGTAAGGGTGAGGTTGAAACCATTGAGCAAAGTTTAGATAAGCAAGTAGGGGTAACAGTTTTTTTAGGACATCGCCGAGGGAATGCTAGTACCAGTGATTTTTCCAAAACATCATTAAAGGCAACAGTAGACGCTGCCTATCACATTGCTCAACATACAGCTGAAGATGATTGTGCTGGCCCGGCTGAATCAACATTGCTTGAGAAAAAGCCATTAGATTTAGATTTATTTCATCCTTGGGATATTGATGCTGCGCATGCAGTAGAAATTGCGCGAGCTGCAGAAGGTGCAGCCTTTGCGGTGAGCAAGCAAATTCAAAATAGTGATGGTGCTTCTGTTTCAGCACATCATGCACACTTTATGATGGCAACCTCTCAAGGGTTTATGGGCGGTTATCCATTCTCGCGCCACTATATTTCTTGTGCGCCAATTGCGAGTCTTGGTGGAAAAAAGTCGCAGATGCAAAGGGATGATTGGTACTCTAGCTCCCGAATTCCAAGTGAGTTGGCGGATCCTGCGTCTATTGGGAGATATGCTGCACAAAGAGCCTTATCGCGTTTGCAAGCGAGATCATTAACTACGCGTCGTTGCCCAGTGATTTTTGAAGCACCTCTTGCAGCAGGCTTAGTTGGTGGTTTAGTTCAGGCGGTATCTGGTGGCGCCTTGTATCGTCGCTCTAGTTTTTTATTGGATAGTTTAGGTAAACAAGTATTACCAAAACATATCAGTATTTTTGAAAACCCCCATTTAAAGTCCATGACAGGTAGCGCCCCTTTTGATGAGGAGGGTGTGAAAACCACCGCACGCACAGTGGTAGATAAAGGAATCTTGCAGGGCTATTTTTTATCCACCTATTCAGCGCGCAAGCTAGGAATGCAAACTACGGGTAATGCTGGTGGCTCTCATCATCTGCGTATACAGAGTAAGAAAACGCCTAAAGGTGGATTACCTGCGCTGTTAAGAGAGATGGGTACAGGTTTATTGGTAACCGAGTTAATGGGTCAAGGCGTGAACTACGTTACTGGAGATTATTCGCGCGGTGCGTTTGGATATTGGGTTGAAAATGGCCAAATTCAGTATCCCGTTGAAGAGGTAACGATTGCTGGAAATTTACGCGATATGCTCTTAGACATTGTCTCGATTGGTAGCGACTCTCTGATTCGAGGTACCAAGGAGACGGGATCGATTCTGATTGGTTCTATGACGGTTGGCGGCAAATAAGCTAAGCGATAGAATTCTACAAACAACAATTACTCCAAAATATAGAAGGGAGATGAAGATGCAAAGACGTTCATTTTTAAAGAAGGCAACAGTGGGTGCTGGTGTTGCAGCGCTTGGCGCTCCAGCAATTGCGCAAAGCTTACCAACTCTGAACTGGCGTTTGGTATCGAGCTTTCCTAAATCACTCGATACTTTGTATGGAACCCCTGAAGTATTTGCCAATGCCTTGCGCAAAGCTACTGATGGAAAATTTAATGTGAAAGTGTTTGCTGCGGGGGAGGTAGTTCCGGCGTTACAAGTGCTGGATGCAGTTCAAAATGGCACAGTTGAGTGTGGGCACACAGCGAGCTACTACTACCTTGGAAAAAATAGCGCATTTATTTTTGATACTGCGGCACCATTCGGTTTAACAGCGCGCCAACAATCTGCTTGGATGTTGCATGGCAATGGTATGAAGCTGATGCGCGAACTATATGCAAGTTACAACATCGTAAACTTTCTAGGCGGTCAAACCGGCACACAGATGGGTGGTTGGTTTCGTAAAGAAATTAAATCTCCCGAAGATTTAAAAGGCCTTAAATTCCGTATCGCTGGTTTTGCTGGTCAAGTTTTGGCGAAGCTGGGTGTTGTACCGCAACAGCTGCCTGCAGGTGAAATTTACTCTGCTCTTGAGAAGGGCACGATCGATGCTGCTGAATTTGTAGGCCCATACGATGATGAAAAATTGGGCTTGGCAAAAGTTGCTAAAAATTACTACTACCCAGCATTTTGGGAAGGTGCTGCTGGCCTTTCATTTTTAGTGAATAAAAAGCAGTGGGATGCCTTGCCACCGTCTTATCAAGCAGCGTGGGAGGCAGCATGCTATGAAGCACATACTGATATGTGCGCTAAGTACGATGCGCTCAATCCACCTGCATTGCAACGTCTTTTGCAAAATGGCGCTGTGTTACGCAAATTCAACACATCCATCATGGAGGCATGTTTTAAGGCAAGCCAAGAAACATATGCCGAAGAGTCTGCAAAAAATCCACAATTTAAGAAAATTTTTGACGACTATCGCGCATTTAGAAACATGGAAGCGCAGTGGTTCAATGTTGCAGAGCAGGCTTTTGCACAATTTAGTTTTAATAAAAAACTATAAGCAATTTCTAACTGCATGAATGGGGTTTAGGCCTCATCTAAAAAGGGCTCAAAGATCGAATCTTAGAGCCCTTTATTTTTGCTATTTAGCTAGATGACTTTATCAGCACTCTCTGCAAGAAGCGAGAGATGTCCATGAGCTCTTCGTGATTGACGGAATGTTCCATGGGGTACTCATTCCAATCTACTTCATAGCCTAATCTCTCCAATACTGCACAAGAGGCTTGGGCGCGTTCAAGAACGACTACTTGATCGTAGGTACCATGCGCCATAAAAATTGGTGTAGTTGAGTTGGCAGAATGTTTTTCAAGTTGCAAACTCATTGCCAGCGGTAAATAGCCTGATAAGGCGATGATTCCAGCAAGTTTGTGTGGGAAGCGTAAGCCAATATGAAGTGCCATTGCGCAACCCTGAGAGAATCCAGCTAAAACCATATTCTCATAAGCGATACCTCTGTTGAACTCGTGCTCTATGAGTTCTGTAATAGCAGTTGCTGATTGCTTAATGCCATTAGCATCCTCTGGGTCCATTGGATTTCTGCCAATGATGTCGTACCAGGCTGGCATCACATAACCACCATTGACGGTAACAGGCATGCTAGGCGCACTTGGAAAAATAAATCGAATTCCTGGGCAGCCTGCTAGCCGTAGTTCTGGAATGATGGGCACAAAATCATTGCCATCAGCTCCAAGGCCATGTAACCAAATGACAGCAGCACTGGGGTTAGGAGCGGTTTCAATTTCAATACAAGGAAGCATAGTTTGGCGACGATTAATGACTCATATAAGCAGACTCATTGTAGGTTGATACCCAGTTTGGTCGATAGATTAAGAAAATTGCTAGGAGCATGCCGGATAAAGATCCTTCCATGAAGGCAATAATAATGAGCCCCAGTAACCAGCCTTCAAGATCAATGTGTGCCCCTGAGTCGCCAAATAGCATTTTGGCAATTAGCAATACGATTCCCGAGAGGATGACGCTCATAAAAGCAGCGACGTACCCATTACCCAAAATCAGTACAAATAAATGCTTTGGTATATATCTCTGAATTAGCTGAATAGTTAGGTATGCAAAGAATGTGGGCAGTACACAAATGATTAAATAATGCTGGGCAGCCTCAATGAGGTTACCCTGAAATATAGTGATGCCCAAGAATGCAACAGGAAATAGAATGGCTAGCGCAATGGCAGGGCCAAACATGGCCGTCAGTAATGATGCCCCATAAAAGTGGAAGATAAGCCCATAGAACTTACCAGGAGCTTGACCTGGTAAGGTTGGCGAAATATGCCAAGCAACAATCAAAAAGAGAATGGTTGTTGGTACTAGCAGCGAGAGTGGCGACTTAGAGAAAATCATTGGTGGGCTCTTAAAAAGCGCCCCAAGAAAAATAATGCCGGCTAGGGTTACCCAGATCATATTTGGTCTTATCTATAGAAATATCAAGCCAGTCTAATCAAATGGGGGATAAATCCCATCAGCACTTTCACTAGGAAAGGGATTGTTTATAGATCCAATGGGGGTGTAATATGACCTGAAGCGATTCTTTATGTTGGAGCTTTTAAATGAAGCCTTTTTATATTGATTACCCGCAAGAAAAAATTGAAGAGCATCAGCATACTTATCGCTGTAAGTATTGCAAGATTCCGACCACGGTGATTTTTGGATTATTAGAAAACCATGCTGAAGATTGTGCTTATCGTATGCAGCAGGGCAAGTGGACGCAGTTAGCAGCTAAATTAAAGCCTCATAAAGACCATTTTGATGAGCCCCATGCTGATGAGGTCGACTAAATGAAAACATACCCAATTGCTATTGAATTAACCGTTTGGTTTGATCTGGGATTAAATCAATATGAGATCACAATCGATGGGGTCTCAAAGTTATCCGTGAAGCGCACGGATGATGTGTTGCACACCAGAGAATTAACTGAAGCTGAGACAAAACATCTGCTAGAAGCAATTGAAGCGATTGCAGTGCCAATCAGCGAGGAGATGCCTGCCAATCCCAGTAGCAAAGCATCATCAAGCTATGAGTTGATTATCGAATCTGCCCACTTTTCTCTGGAATTTAATTGGGAGAATCTTGATGTGGAAAGCAGTCGCACAGATGCATTTGAGCCGCTAGTAAAACTTGCGAGCTTGATTCAAGGTCTGGATTTAGATCATTCGTGAGAGGCAAATGACTCTATGGCTTTAGCTAAAGCCAAAATGCGTTTTGCATCCTGAATATGAAGCTCTTCAATTAATTTTCCATTGAGTACGGCTATTCCGGCGCCTGCCTTAATTGCTGCATCATAAGCAGCAATTCGTTCTTGTGCCTCTGCAATCTCGTCAGATGAGGGGCCAAAAATTTCATTGGCAAGTTCGATTTGCTTGGGATGAATTAGCGTTTTGCCATCAAAACCCATATCCCTGCCTTGTATACAAGAGAGTCGCAAACCTTCTTCGTCATCTAATGAGAGGTGAACTCCATCGAGCACGCAAAGACCATGTGCTCTAGCTGCCAATACGGAGAGGGAGAGTGCGGTAAGCGTCTCCACTCGAGATGGCGTATGTCTTGCATGCAAATCTTTCACAAGATCTGAAGTGCCCAAAACCAAGGCTTCTAATTTGGGGTGCGCACTCGCGATTTCTTCTAACTTAAAAATGGCCATTGGCGTTTCTATCATGGCCCAAATTGTGAGATCGGGTCTTGCTCCTGATTGATCAAGTAATGCAGCCACTTCCTGAATTTGACCTGCAGACTCTATCTTGGGCAGCACAATAGCATCTGCTTTTGAGTTAGCGAATGCCTTTAAATCCTCCATACCCCATTGTGAATTCAAGCTATTGATTCGCACTACAGCTTCACGATATCCAAATCCTGTTTCAAGCGCAGCAAGAATATTGCCCCTTGCTCCAACCTTTGCATCAGGTGCAACAGCATCTTCCAAGTCCAGAATCAGCGAATCTGCAGCTAATGTTTTTGCTTTTTCTAATGCTCGGGTATTTGCGCCGGGCATATAGAGTACTGAGCGACGAGGTTTATGAACGTTAATCATGCTAAAAAAGGGGTCACTAATTGGTAAGGAATCAAAATATCATATCCGAATCAATGGAAATATATTGCTATGCAAAAGAAATAGGGGTAACCCAACAATTTTTTGGACTTACTGCTAATCTTCGTCATGGGATGTTCAAAGCTAGTAAAAGATTGTCAATAACAAGCCAAATCATGAGGTATGTTTGCATAAAGGGGTGTTGAGTGAATAAACAAACTGCAGCAATTGATAAAGACGCAGCGGTGGCCGATATTACTCAGGTGCTATCTAAGTTCACATCCTTTATTGGCAAACGACTGCCAACTGATGTAACAACCAAATTAGGTGAGTTGCGTAGCAAGGAAGTGAACTTTTTGGCAAAAGAAGTTTTTGACTCCATGCGTGAAAACCAAGAGCTAGCCGATAAGTTGGATCGTCCTAGCTGCCAAGATACTGGGGTCATTCAATATTTCTTGCAAGCAGGCTCAAACTTCCCGCTCTTAGGTGAGCTGGAAGATATTTTGCTCAATGCCACCAAGGGCGCCACTAAAGATGGTCCATTGCGCCATAACGCAGTAGAAACCTTTGAGGAAAAAAATACGGGGACGAATACGGGTTCCAAGATTCCATGGCTAGATTGGGAAATTATTCCTGGTGCTGATTATTGCATCGTGGATGTGTATATGGCAGGTGGCGGTTGCACTTTGCCTGGTGCGGCAAAAGTATTAATGCCAGGTCAGGGCTATGAGGGAGTTGCAGAGTTTGTTTTTGATGTAATTACTTCACGAGGTGTGAATGCCTGTCCTCCATTATTAGTGGGTGTGGGGGTCTCCACTTCAGCTGAAACTGCCGCGCGTTTATCTAAGAAAGCTATTTTGCGTCCAGTCACTTCCAGTCATCCCAATGAAAATGCGGCAATGATGGAAGAGTTATTGACTGAAGGTCTAAATGAATTAGGGCTTGGACCGCAGGGCTTAACTGGCGCCAATAGTGTGATGGGGGTCAATATTGAATCATCTGCTCGTCACCCATCAACTATTGGTGTGGCTGTGTCTACTGGCTGCTGGGCACATCGTCGTGGCAAGATCAAGATTAATGCTGATATGTCTTATGAAGTCATTTCCCACGAAGGATTTAAGTTGTGAAAAAAATTCTGCATACGCCTATTAAAGATGAAGATTTAGAGGCTCTTAACATTGGTGATGTGGTTTATCTCACAGGAACTTTAGTTACTTGTCGTGATGTTGCACATCGTCGCTTAATTGAATTGGGTCGCGAGTTACCAGTCAACCTCAAGGGTGGGGCGATCTTTCATGCTGGCCCGATTGTTCGTCAAAAAGAGGATGGCGAATACGAGATGGTTTCTATTGGACCAACCACTTCTATGCGAATGGAAAAGTTTGAAAAAGAATTTATTAAGCAAACTGGTGTGAAGTTAATTGTAGGCAAGGGCGGCATGGGTATTGAAACCCAAGAGGGTTGTCTGGAGAATAAGGCGGTACATGCGATCTTTCCTGGCGGGTGCGCCGTATTGGCTGCAACCAAAGTTGAAAAGATTGAAGATGCTCAGTGGAAAGACTTAGGGATGCCCGAGACCTTATGGGTCAACCGCGTAAAAGAGTTTGGACCATTGATTATTTCAATTGATACTAAAGGCAAGAACTTAATTGAAGAAAATAAAAAAATCTTCAATGCCAAAAAGGGCCCAATTCTGAGCAAGATTAATGAAAAGATTCGATTCATTAAATAGGCTAGCGAGACGGAAATGCTGAACTAAAAAACAAAAAGCCAACCCTTACAGGTTGGCTTTTGTGTTGCCTAAGATGGCAACAAGATAGTGCTTAGTTGCCGCTCGAGGATGTCTTGCCAGCTTTATAGCCAGCATTGTATTCAGCTGCTTGATTCTTTTTGTACGCATCATATGCATACCCTGAAGCTGCACCTACTGCTGCGCCACCAACGGCACCCCAAATAGGGTTGCCATGGAAAATTGCAGCGCCAACGCCACCAGCAACTGCGCCGATGGAAGCGCCTGATAAGGTGCGTTGTTCTGTATTACTCATATTGGAGCAGCCAGCAATAGCGAGTGATGCCGCGGTGATTGCAATAATTTTTTTCATGATCTTAGTCCGTAACAGTATTTAGAGTTTTTATTGAGAATTACTTCTTAGCGCAAGGGAAGCGCATAGACAAGAAGCTCAGGAATGTGCCAGCGGCTGGATCGTTAGCCAGCGTTGGGGCGGTTTGTGTAATGAACTGAACGTAATCGGCAATCACTTCATCGCGCTTAGGTGCTGGTTGCTTTACGCAAATACTAGACTTCGCACGTTGTGGGTGACGAGTGGCCAAGTAAGTGTCATAAATCGCAGTTGTATAGCCGATGCAATAACTGCGTGATTCTGGGCTAGCCGGTAACTTACAGTGGTTAACTAATTCTTGGGCGCTCAACACAGGGATCTTTTGATCCGCATTCGCATGGACAGTAAAAAAAGCGGCAAAAACAACTGTGAATGACGCTAGGGTAAGGGAGAGTTTTTTCATGGGTTTTCCTCTGTAAAGTGTGGTTAAAATCTTATCACGAGTAGGGTTGAGCACTGCAGCAAACTCGCTTAATCATTCATTACATCTATCAGAGGTAGTATGAAATCATCTACAAAACAATTAGCCCCGCGCTTGTTAGCTTCATTGCTTTCTATGGCGGTAATGGCGCCAATGTCGCCTAGTTATGTATTTGCGCAACCAGCTAGTAGTCAAAGTAATGCGCCGCTCTCGCAACAACAATTAAGTGCCTTAGTAGCGCCAATTGCTTTATATCCAGATCCTTTGGTGTCGCAAATACTGATGGCATCGACTTATCCATTAGAGGTGGGTGAAGCGGCGACTTGGCAAAAACAAAATTCTCGTTTGACAGGATCTGCGTTAGACAATGCATTGCAATCACAATCTTGGGATCCTAGTGTTAAATCGTTGGTGAGCTTCCCGCAAGCTTTGCAGATGATGGGTTCAGATTTAAGTTGGACACAAAAGTTGGGCGATGCTGTTCTAGCACAACAGTCTGATGTTATGGCTGCTATTCAAGCGATGCGTGCTAAGGCTAAGCAAGCTGGTAATCTCAGTTCTACATCGCAACAAACGGTTAGCACTTCTGGTCAAACAATCATTATTCAGCCAGCTAATCCACAAGTGGTTTATGTGCCGACTTATAACCCATCCGTAGTTTATGGTCCTTGGCCATATCCTGCTTATCCACCACCACCTCCATACTATCCGCCTGGATATGTTGCAGGTACGGCTTTACTTTCCTTTGGTGTAGGTATGGCAGTTGGTGCGGCACTCTTTGGTGGTATGCACTGGGGCGGAGGCTGGGGCGGCGGCGGTTCCATTACTGTTAACAACAACACCTTTAATAATTTCAACAAAACGACTGCAAATGCAAATTTCCGTTCAGGATCATTTGCTTCTGGCGATAAATGGCAATTCAATCCTCAGCATCGTGGCAATGTGCCTTACTCAAACTCTGCTTTGCAAAACAAGTATGGCAAGTTAAGTGGTCAAGGATCTGATCAAATGCGCGACCAAGAGCGTCAACAGTTGCGCCAGAATCTTGATAAAAATGGCTTAAGTGGAGAACGCAGTGGTGCAGGGGGTCGTGAGCCAAATCGCGAATCTACAAGATCTAGCGGTAGTCGCAACGAGAGAGAAGCTCCGCGTGAAAATACCCGCGAGCCAGAGCGTGAGCCTGAAAGAATGGGTGGCGAACGCATGGGTGGTGAGCGTATGGGCGGCTTTAGAAGATAAAGCTCGATAAGAGGCTGCAGCCTTCAGTTAAAACCTTCACCAGAAATGGTGGAGGTTTTTTATTGCTTAGTGAGTTTGAGTCCCAATAGATCTGCTGATTGCATGAAAGATAAACGTCCCAAAAAAGATTAAGCCTAGTGCCCAGTGAGTGAGCTCACTAAGTTCATGAACTTCTTCTGGACCATAGTAGAGAAGCATCGCTGTGATCGTCAGAATGAGCAAAATGGCTAATTGCAAAATTCCGCTGATCAGATTTTTCTTGGATTTAAGACCAGCTTTGATATGAAAGGGCAGTATCGTCCCAAAAGCGATCAAAGCAATTGCTGCGGAAACACCATGGATGATCAGAACTGTGTGATCACCAAGTAAAGTGCGGGAGATATGAAACTCATGCCCTAGTAGGAAAGCGATACCTGATAGAGAGCAAATGCCCAGTGCAGAGATCGTAAACCATCGTTGCCAGTTTGGCATCTTACCTAAGCCGTGTTTTTTCATTGGGCGAGACAAATAGCGTGAGCTGCATACTTTTTAAAAACAGGGTAAGTGCTATCTTTGCTAATAGCCAAGACTTTTGTCAGTGCATCTGCATAAATGCACTCGGGCGCAATAACCGAATACGATTCGGTAAATTCAATTTGATTCATTGTTTTGGGATTAACAATGTGTCCTTGCTTAGGCTTGGACTGATCACAATAGCCAAGAGAGCTAGTCGCAATCGCACCATTTTCAAGAGAGCCTAATGACATTAGCTCGCTTGAATTTCCGGGGTTTCGAATTTGAATGCTCTGGGAAACATCTCCAAAAACCCGCAAATCACCACCTGCGTTTACAGAACCGGAAGTAGCGCCACATTGTTTAAGGGCCTCAACCGCTTTATCGACAGCAAATCCTTTTGCAATACCTCCTAGATCCAGGGTAAGCGGAACTTTAGAGTAGACGGTATTCGGTTTAGTGAGCATTAGATTCATGATGCTGCTCAGGGATGTATGAAGATCATTGGAGTGTCTTGGCAACAAACCTGAATCCACTAATTTCCCGCCAACAGCACAATCAAATAATCCATTTGTGATTTCGCAGAGCTCTTTAGCGATCTCAAGCACTTGAAAAGTCCATGCATGAATTTGGATGAGTTCTATGTGGGCGTGTGCATTCACTCGAGATAGCTCGCTATTAGGGTTGTGAAATCCCATCAAGTCTTGAACAAGTTCAATGGTCGCAAATGCATGGTCGATAGCGATCTCCTGATTTGCGGAGATCTCAACATAAGTTCCCAGAAGTGGTTTGCACCGAATCATTTGGATTTGGGTTTTAAGGCTAAGTCGTACATCACCATGAGTCTCTTCACTCCATCTGTGAGATGTTTGCACGAGAGGGTTGCACCAGATATATTCTGGATATCCTTTTTAAGCTTTAGCGGATCCTCTGCAGTTTTGCCAACAAACTGCTTACGCCAACTCTCTTCAGCTACTTCATAACCGTAAGACTCCACGTATTCCATGATTTCAATGCCTTGCACTGTTCCGTTTGGTGCAATACCAATGGCATAGGTAATCATTTCATGCTTGCCAACCACTTCATCCACAATAAAAAAACTACCATCGGCCGCTTTCCAGGTCTTATCCCCTTTAAATGGATGGCTAACGCTAGATGCCGACTGCATTTTGTCTTGAATATCCTCGGTCAATACCACGGGATATTTAGTAAATTGCTTATTCGCAAAGATGAGCTTCTGTGCTTGTTCTGCTGAAACATAAATTTTTGCTTGGGCATAGATCGGTGCACCCATTAAGGTAATGCCAGCAATTGCTATCAGTGGATTAGGGTTCCATTTCATCATAATCAATCTGTTTATTTAGTTTGCCAACAACTCAGTTGCTTCATGGCATAGAGTTTGAATTTCGGTATTACTATTCTTTGAGTTGGCCAGCGTCTCAAACATCATCAATGCTCTTTCTCTTGCTTTTGGGCATTTTGTGTTTTGGAATTGAATCAAGTGAGTTACTGCACCAACCAGTAAATTTTGTATTTCCATCTTTATTACCCCAGTAGTGAATTCTTAGAATTTGGCCAATGGAAAGCCAACTTTCACGATGAATTCATTTAATCCATGTGAGTCCCACACGCGGGCGTTTGAACATTCTGCCGTTCCTGTCCCCATGCATGTTCCGCCTTTGAGTTGATAGCGCCAAGCAGCGGTGAACCACCAATCTTTTGATGCATAGTGCATATTTGGCCCTACAAAAGTCGCTTTCTGAGTTTGGTTTTGCAAGTTGTAACTTGAATAGTCATTATGAAAACGCGCTTCTACACCTCCAAACCACTTTGGTGCGAATCGATAACTAGCACCCACCAAGAAATCCAGCATCGATTCAGGAACATTGCCATTACCAACAAACTTCAATTGTTCATTCGCCACCACAATATTGGCTGCAGTGACCAACTTGTCATCAATAAAATTAGATTGAAGCAAGAGTCTTGCCTCTAGTTCATTCTTATTTTTTCCAATCGTAGGTTCTAAATACAAGCCAACCCCAACTGGAGATATCACGGGATTAGTAATTCTATAAATGGCCTCAAGAGATCCGCCCTCAATGCCACCTTTTCGATAGGGGGCAGCAGGATTCCAAGTTTCTACCGGTACGGGTTGCCCGCCTGTACAGGTGGATCCATTTTCACAATTAATGTAATTCTGGTTTGCGTTGACGTAATAGGCATTCAGGTACCCAGCGATCTGAAAGTCATTGGTTAAGCCATATTCAAGTTCTGATCTAGAGATCCAGGAGTTATAAGATCCGGACGCTTGCTGTTTAGTCAGCTGCAGCCTTTGCTCAAACTCAAGCTCACCTTTTGGTTGGAGATCAAGCGTGTAAATCCAGCCAAAAGCGCCTTCGCCTGCTTGGGCAAGTGAAAAATGCAGGGCAACTACCAAAAATAAGGAAAAAGCAATTAGCTTATTTAAGCTAAATTTTGAGGTTTTCATGAAACTTGTCTTGTACTTGCAATATTGATAATGAGAATCGTTATCAATATTATACCACAAATGAGAATCATTCCCATTTGTTTATATCTGAATTCGTTTTCATATAAGTAGGGCTTGGGCACTCCATGATGAGCGCTTTAGGGAGAAGGTTTATAAGAATGTCGTGCTGGTATATTTCCGTATGATTTAGGTCATACACCTTTTGACTTATGTGACCAATAATATGAATGTTAAAGATAGTAGGAGCTTGATATGAAATGCAATGTTGGTGGCATCGATCGTGTTTTGCGTGTTGCCGTTGGTTTATTGCTGATTGCTTTGGCAGCTAGCAGCGTGATTGGTATATGGGGCTGGATCGGAATTGTTCCAGCAGTCACAGGTTTATTTAGATTCTGCCCTTTGTATCCAGTTTTGGGTATCAATTCATGCAGCACGGCTTCTGGCTGCGGTGATGGCGGCTGTTGTAAATAATTATTTATTGGAGCACTTACATGCCAAAAGATTACAAACAAATTACACGTGATATTTCTGCTTCCTTAGCTAAGTTAAGAGCTGAGGCGCCAGAGGTGATGAAGGGATTTAATGATCTTGCATTTGCAGCAACTAAAGATGGGGCTCTAGATAAAAAGACGAAGGAGCTGATTGCTTTGGCATTGGGTGTTGCTGCGAGATGTGATGGATGTCTTGGATTTCATACTCAAGCATTGGTAAAGCTTGGGGCTAGTAAGGAAGAGGTAGTTGAGACATTAGGCATGGCAACGTACATGGGCGGTGGTCCGTCGCTGATGTATGCGGCTGATGCGATGAGTGCATTTGAGCAAGCACAAGGTGGTCATCAATGAATATGACCCACTACATGGAGTTGTTAGCTGTTAATCAGCCTTGGAACTTAATAATCTTTATGGCAATACCAGTCGTGTTGGCAGAAACTCTAGCGATTACTGAGCTGTACTTATTATTTACTCGAAAGTTTCATGGGGCGATTTACTATCTCAATCGCTTTGCAGGGATAGCGGTGGGCATCTACTTCATTGGCATCATTTATTACGTGATCAGTAATGCCATTATTCCCATCACCAAGGCGGGTGAATGGCGTACTGTGATTGATATCCTAGCTGTTGGTAGTTATGTAATTGCAGGCTTACCTTTAGTGTGGATTGCTTTACAAGAGCTCGGCTTGGTAAACAAAGCGCTAGATCAAATGAAGAAGCTCAAGATTCATGCAATTTGTGTTGCGCTATTTTTGGTATTTGGTCATATCGCAATGATTGCTGGCATGCTGGACCCAAGTCTACTTGGCTACCAAAATCCTCATCAGATGCTGGGTCATGATTCGGTAGCGCCCGCTGGAGGGATGCGGATGGATGAAGAAAAAATGCCTATGGATAAGCCAACACATATGCATTAAATGATGCGTATCAGGCATGGGATAAGGAAAAACGATAAAAATATTTAAACCGAGGAAATTAGGTATAGAATTCGCCTCATGTTGTTGCGTCGTAAAACATTCCTTCTATTCTTATGCCTTTTTCTCATCGCGTTTAAGGTAGCGGCTTCTAGCATTTTTGTGCAAGCAGCCATTGAGCGCGCAGAACTGGCTGGTGATTACAGTAGCATTGTCGCGATGCAACTCAGTCCAGATACTGGCGATTCAGCTGATGACAATGGCAAGGTGCATAACATGTACCTCATGAGCCATGTGACAGCTAACATTTCTACTAATGAAATTGCAATTTATCCGTCGCAAATCAGTTCTACTCAATATTTTGTTTCAGGCAAGGTTCTCTTCACTCAAAATTTCCCTGACGCAGAATTCAAACCTCCCAAGCAACTACCTAATTTCATTTAGGCGGCTGGACTCGAACTGAGTCTGCTTTGTTGTTGTGCCACATTGTTGTGGCTTGGTATTGGGAAATAAATCCATGTTTAAATTTGCAAAAATATTGCCATTGGCATTTTTCGTTTTATTGCTATCCGCATGTAGTAGTGTGCAGCTAGATGATGCAAACTCGGTAGCTACAGTAAATGCAGGCGGCTCATCGGGCTATGACCCGATTAATGATCCAAAATCGAGTGTTTATGGAAAGCGTTCGATCTATTTTGAATTTGATAGTTATACGATCGATCCTAAATATGCTTCGATTATTTCAGCGCATGCAGGATATCTAAAGGCGTTTCAAAAACAGAAGGCCGCGGTCATTATTCAAGGCAATACAGACGATAGGGGCACTGCAGAGTACAACTTAGCACTAGGACAACGTCGTTCGGAGGCAGTGAAAAGAGCGCTCATGAATCAAGGTGTCAGTGAGTCTCAGTTAGAGGCTGTCAGTTTTGGTAAAGAAAAGCCTGCAAATCCTGCGCAAACTGAAGCTGCGTTTAAAGAAAATCGGCGTGCCGATTTCGTTTATCAATAAAAGCGCGGAGATAGCAAATGAAAAAGTTATACATACTCAGTTGTGTAGGCGCATTACTGCTCAATGCTTGCGCGAATAATCCAGTGGTTAAACACTCGGCTCAAGTTTCTATTTCGCCGACACCTATTCATTCTGAATCGGTAGCGAAGCGTCTTAACGATTGCATTATTCGCAGCAATCAAAGTGCGGATGCCTTGTTGGTGGATAGTCAAGTGATTGCCGTTACTAGAAACAATCCTCATGCAAAAAGTTTACTAAGCTCGCCTGAGAAGTTAACCGATCAGCAAGCTCGGGCATTAACAAACTACTTAGCGGAGGCAAACGTCTGTAGACCCATTGTGCTTGAGGGGGTTAATCCAGAAATGACTGCCGTCTACCAGGATTTCTTTAAGCGCATTGATGCTGTCTATGCGGATCTCATTGCACGAAAAATCACGATTGGTGTCGCCAATCAAGAGCGACAGTTGTTATTACAAGATGCGCATTTAAAGCGTTTGGCTATTCAAGCAAAAAATAAATGAGGGAGAGGGGCAATGCCTAAGTACAAATTTGCTTGTCGCTCTTGTAAATTTGAGTGTGTGAGTAGTATTGGTAAAGAGGTGGGTCCGTATTCATCTATGGTAGCAATGGTTTGTAAAAACTGTTCCACTATTGATGAGTACACAGTGGCCCACCCTGGAAGTATTAATACTGAAATCAGTAAAACACCTATTTGCAAGCATTGCTCTTCAACCGCCCACTTAATGGAGTGGGATGGCTTGACCTGCCCCCATTGCAACCAAAATATGCGTGCGCTAGGGGGTGATATGAATTCGGAGAAACCATTTAAGTATTGGTAGCGGTATGATTGGTTTTTATGACCAAGGCAAATACCCAATCCCAGCAGTCAGTCGCCCAAAACGAACTTCAGGGTGATGATCGAACAGAGTTTTTGTCTGATGAAGTATCGACCTCTAAGGATTCCAGTCGCACCAAGAGGGCGCCAAGCAAGCGAGAAATCATGGAGCAATTGTCCCGCGAGCGTTTTCCTTGGGATGAATGAGTCCAGCCTTTAGTCGGATTAGATTCAGTCTATAATTTCGACCAAAATTCACTTTGCTCAATATATCGAAATGCCCATGAAACTCACACATAAACCTACACTTCCATTCATGAAGAATATCGTTGCTTTGTCTGCATTGGTATTTGCTCTTGGAGCAAATGCGCAAACTGTTAATCCAATGCCAAAAGTTAGTAATGATTGGCGCTTTTCTGCAACGATTAACGTATGGGCTCCACAAAGTTGGACGACCACTACTGTAGGCTCCTTATCAAAAGCTTCAACATCTTCTATTAGTGACAATATTAATAGCGCAGGTGGAATGGCTATGTTGACTGGTGAGGCCCACAAAGGCAATTGGGGCATGATGGCCGATTTGATTTATTGGCAAATGTTAGGTAGCGGCAGCAAGACACGTTACATTCCTAGCAAAGACGATGCCAGTATTTATGCGGGCGTTAATGGCAAAGTGACCCAAACAATCTTGACGCTAGCTGGTACATACACAGCCCATAACTCAAACAGTTTGTATTTGGATGGCTTAGCCGGTGTTCGTTACATCTCTTCAACAACCACATTAGATGCAACTGCAAAGTTAGCGCTTGATGGCACGACTGTTGCCACATCTTCAAGATATCCATCTTCCACTAACCAAACTACAGATCCCGTAGTTGGCTTTAAGGGGCGCGCGAGAATTTCTGATACATCTTGGTTCGTACCTTTTTATGCGGATATTGGTAAAGGCCCAGGATCTAATAATGGAACTTGGCAGACCCTTGTTGGTGTGGGTAATGCCTACTCTTGGGGTGATGTGACATTGTCTTATCGCGCCATGGGCTTTCATATGAATGACAATCGTGGAAGGACCAACTATACAAATGCCGGTCCACAGCTTTCAGCAACGATCAATTTCTGAGAATAGAACCCTATAAACAACACTCTATTTAGGGTTGAAATTGGATAAAAGCTGCAAAAAAGTTAGTTATTGCTAATTTTGCAGCTCTTCTGCTTTTTGAGAGGCGGAAATGAGGCTAGAATTGAGTCCCTTGGCCAAGGCAAGCCTTGTTCAAGAAATAGGGAATTGTTTCATTAGAGACTGTAGAGACTGAAGGTTATCAAGATATGCTTTTCAAGAAATCTCAATCGATCAAATTTTTGCAACCGACAATGGAGTCTTTTGAGACTATTGTTGGCCCAG
The DNA here is from genome assembly GCF_040409795.1 of Polynucleobacter sp. MWH-UH19D. Classification (NCBI taxonomy): domain Bacteria; kingdom Pseudomonadati; phylum Pseudomonadota; class Betaproteobacteria; order Burkholderiales; family Burkholderiaceae; genus Polynucleobacter; species Polynucleobacter sp. MWH-UH19D. The sequence continues at coordinate 565,216 of NZ_CP099571.1, forward strand.
CTACTGAAGTGCATGGAAGATTAGTTGCCAATGAAAGTCTGCGCATTGACGGCAGTGTCATCGGAAATATTGAGGCACGTCAGGGCAAGAACGTCAGCATTGCATTGGGACGTACGGGCGTAGTGCAGGGTGACATTTATGCCTTTCGAGTTTTAGTTGCTGGTCGCGTAGAAGGTAATATTTATGCAATTGAGCGTGTAGAGTTGCATGAAGGTGCTGAGGTTCGTGGTGATATTACTTATGGTCAACTTGGCATTGAGCATGGCGCTAAACTGAATGGATTGATGATCTCCAGAAATGGTGAAGAGCCAGAGGGTATGGTTGATTCATCTGCAGTGTTTCAAGCAAATTGGAGCAAGATCAAAAGTCGCTAAGATCAGTCTTTGTTAGGTTTCAGAGTTTTAGCTTACAAATAAGAATATATGGCTTTATTTAATTTAGGATCAGCCACTCCTCAGCATATGGCGCAAGCAATCTTTGATGAGGCGGTTTTCAAGTTCTACCGGCTGCGTCATCAGTATGAAGATTTTCAAAGTTTTTGGCATGCAAAAACGACCGGTGCTAATGGTGCAGAGGTTCGACTAGTCGATACTCTATTGGCCAATGCAAGCAAATATCCCAAAGATGAGGCGTTAAGAGCGCAACTATCTGAAGCCTGTCTAGAAATCGAGAAGTATTGGAATAAAAAATTTGGCAGTAGCCCTGAGTCGCTTTCTATTTTCGGCAGCATCTATTCTCAAGCTGAAGATGCCTTGGTAAAGCATCAAGCTCAGGCTGAAGATGCAAAGCAGCCTGAAGCTCAGATCAATACTGGCACTAGGGTTGAATCTTGCATGCGTAATCTCTATAAATATGAGATTCAAATTCAAGCAATCAAGCCGGTGAGCTTTGATGCCCAAACAAAAATCCACTTTTATTTAGATGGCTTAAATGAGACGCTGAGCTCTAGTTATAAATACAGTGGAAGCGTACTAAAGGTTTTAGAGCAAGATTCTTATATTCAAAATGAGGATGTCACCTGGGGTCGGTGGACATTGTTTAGAGACTCCACTGGCTACTCAGATGTTTGGATTGTCAGAATTCAGAATGGCAGAGCGGAGGTATTTAGCGCAGTAGCAAAGCTAAACCAAGATACTTATGAGCTTGATGAGTCAATCAGGGGTATTCATTTTGATACCGAGATATTTAAAGCGATTGATAAAACACAGGTAACCGCGTTTGATAATTCAGAATTTAATTTAAGTCCCCCAACTTATTTCCAGATGTTGGCGATGCTCAATGCCACGGGGGAGAAAGTCTTTGAAGGCCGCTAAGAATTTAGCAACCATCAAAGTCTTTATATTCGGATATTTTTAGACTTCTATTCAGTATTACTCGTTGTTTGAGTAATCAGAGCTTGATCCATAAGATGGAGTCGATGAATAAGAAGAGTGGCTAGACTCAATCACACGGAGTTCGCCGCTCAACTTTGCGCCTTTTTCAACACTCATTTCAGCGTATTGAGTTAATCCAGTAATTTTTGCGCTAGATTTAATATTGAGATGGTTCGTAACATGTAAGCCCTGGGTTACTTCACCACGAATTTCCACAACTTCGGCATTAATTCTGCCGTTCACAATGCCAGTGGCATCTACCAACACTTCTTTAGTATTGAGCTCGCCTTCAACCAGACCTGCCACTACTGCCATTTCTGGAACTTCAAAGGTGCCTTTAACAACGACGCCTTCACCTACAAAAAGTGAGCCTTTTGGATTGTTGTCCATGTTTATTTTCCTAATATGTTGGTTTTGATCAAATCATATCGCATTAAAGTGCGACCCTATTGATATTTTCGAAAGAATTAATGCACAAATATAGTGCATTAATTGTCGGTGTTTTGTGGTTTGGTTTTGGTTGGGGTTGGCGTAGCTAGCTCGGAAAACTGATCTTTTAGTTTGCTAAGAGAGCTGATTTTTGACTCTATAAGGGGTAATTGGCGCTGGAGGGTTTGCAATTTCTCGCGATAAGTGGCTTCAATTTCGTCTAATTCCTTGCGGGTAATGACGCCTCCCATCTCTTTGGTCATCTCAGGGCTAAACCGAATCGCCACCCTAAAGCCTAAAAAATGGATGCCAATGCCGATGAGAATAAAGACGCTAAAAGACAAAATAGCTAGCTTAATCATGGTTCTACCCGTGATTTTGATTTGCTTCATGGTTGAAGTTGATCCTGAGATCCAAATCAGCTGCATCTGATTTTGTCCTTATTGCTTGTTTATATTGCGGTAGACGCAATTTTGGCCATCTTTAGGCTAAAAGTAAAGTTTGGACACTATTTTGGGCGCTATTTTAGTTAATTAGCGCTTATTTGATGTTAATATTCCGCAAAATATCAATATTAATAAATATTAATTAAAACAAGACACTAAAGAGACAAAGTAGCCCACATAATGTTTGCCAACTCGCTATTTAAAGATTAGATCAGGTTATGTCGCAATCTCGCCTGCCTGAAATTATTGGCTCTGCGCTAAAAGCTGCTAGAGAAAAGCGAGGCATGGAGCGCGGCGAATTGGCAACGCAATGTTGTCTCTCGAGCAAAATGATTTTGGAGTTGGAAGAGGGTGGCAATAGCTCTTTCTACAATTTTCAACTTAAATTGTCTTCAGCAAAACGAGTGGGAACCTATTTAGGTTTGTCGCAGGCGGACTATCTTGAGCAACCGGTAGAAGTGGCTCCACAAATTCAGCAAGTTACTTCACCCGAAGTGGAAAGTTCGCCAGAAACGCTAGATGCAAATTCTTCCCAAGAAAATATTTCGGCTAAAGAAGATAGCAAGGAAGAAAGAAAAGAAGAAAGAAAAGAAGATAAAAAGCCCGCTGAAGTAAGCGCACCTAAGCCAGTTGTGGATGAGGGCGAGCAGTTAGATGATTTGATTTATCAAAGTACCCATTCAGGAACATCATTGCCCTATGTAGCGATGCGCTCTGCACCACTGAAAAAATTTGGTCTTGCATTGGGTTTGTTGGTAGTGCTTGGCGCACTCTATGGTGTGGAAAACCAATTTCATGTATCGAGCTCAGTAGTTGCATATATAGATAGCTTTAAGACTAAGAAGGCAGAGCAAGAAACTCCTAGCGAGAGCGCAACTCAAGAGCCCCAGCAAGCAGCCGTTGAAGAAAGTGCTCCTGAAAAAACTCAAGCAAAGCCAGAGCCAGTTGTTGCTGTGGCTGGAGCTGCAACAACACAGACTCAGTGTCCGCCAGTGCGTGATGATCAAGTTCCTATTTATAAATCACCCAATCCATCTAAGTTAGGTGATGCAGTCAATATTAAAACCTTGGTAAAACAATCGATTTGTGTTGCTGATGGTCAGGGTAGACAAACCTTGGTTGATTTAGAGCCTAATACTGCTCATTCCTTTAGAGGAGTGTCACCTTTTGTGGTCTCAGCACAAGATTTGGATAATGTGGAAATGTATTACCAAGGTTGGAGGGTGAGACCCGCCAATGCAGGCGTTAAGCAAATCAAATTAGTTGAAGTTGCAATGCAGTGATGTAATTTTTCTGAAAGTATTTCGGAGGTAGTGCGATGTTTGAATTCTCAAAAAAAGGCCCGATGGCCGATACGCAGTTAACTTATCAAACTACCGTTGGTACGGGATCATCTGTTACTGGGAACTTTACGCATCGAGGCAATATGTTGTTGTCCGGGCATCTAGTTGGTGACATTCATCAAGACGATACTGCGCCAGACGCTGCGAATGGTTTTACTGCTGTGATTGGTAAAACGGGTTTCTTAGAGGGTGATATACATAGCGCCCATGCCATCATCATTGGTCGTATTAATGGTTCCGTACTGGCAAAAGGCAGGGTTGAAGTTTATCCAGGTGCGGTGGTTTGCGGCGATATCACCTATTCACAAATTAACGTGCATCCTGATGCTAAGGTAAATGGCAATCTCAAATGTTTACTACCAGATACTTTGAATGCCTCAGCAACCGAGTCTGATGATTTAGCTAGTAATGTTGTCTTGATGACAAAGGCTGAAGGCGCTTAAGTTTGGAAGCATTGAGATGACGCAGATCCCCGAGAATCAGATTCACCATCTCAAAGAGTCGCTAGAAGAGAACTCATTCAAAAAGAAAGTTCCTTGGATTCTACTAATGGGTTTTTTGTTGCTGGTGGCTGCGGGCGGATTAACCTACACCTACCACTATCGAGATCTTCCTAAGTGTCAAGATGAAGCGGTGCAAATACTGCTCAATCAAAACATCAGAAGTAATGAAACCTTGATTCAGAACTCCAGAACCTTAGCTTTTGAGGGTATTAAGGAAATTGCCCATGACAATGCTCAGCGCTCATGTAGAGCAAATTTGATTACCAGCCAGGGCAATTATTCTGTTGCCTACCTAGTGCAGAACGACTTAATCGAGAAAAATTGGTTAAGTAAGTTTTTAGGTAAGGTTGAGTACTCTATTGCAGTAGAAAAAATAGAGCGTACTCAGCAATAAATCGTGCGGAAAAAACTACAGCAAGAATTTGCCAATAATGTAGAGCATCATGGTTGATACCACTACGTAAATCGCAGCCTTGCCTAATGCTCTTTCAACACCTTTTTGTACGATCTTGTTTTGAATATTTTCATCAGCAACGATATTTTTGATATTCCAAAGATCTTTTCTGATGGTATTTAAGCTCTCCTCAGATTTGCGTTCTCTGGCCTGAATCAATTCGCTCATTTCAGCCAAGCGAGAGTTAATCGCTTTGAGTTCTGCAATTGCGTCGTCTAGATTGCCCATGTGTACTCCAAATCGGGGGTGAGGCTATATATTGTCATTCTTGTTGTTAGTGAGGTTTTGAGAGTTACAGGAATTATGGCAAATTTCAGAAGCTCACCCTACATTTTTTATTAATTTGGCAAAAACGTTACAAATGAGCCAACTTTTAGTTTGGAATTGGGCGGTATTCAATTAATTTGCTTTATAGTGGTGTTAAACAAAATCATGCCTAATTACAGGGCGTGAATACCCAATAAATCTAACTACAGCATGGATGTCAAAAGCCGATGATAGTGGCTCAAGTTAAAGCTTTAGCTAAATTCCTTTTGAAGGGGATTGCCCTGTTATTGGCTTTGCTGATTTTGCTCTATGCCGGATTTAAACTTTGGGAATATCAAACGATTGAGAGTAAGCGAGCAGAAAATGTTGCTCAGCAAAAGCGACTAAAAAATCAGTTTGAAGATCTCGCTAGGGATCAAGCCTCTTATATTCCCTTGATGGTTGGTACTTCCTCATTAGATTATGTGCAACGCGGTAATGGGGAATTCATTTTTTCTTATTTGCTGGGCTCTAACTACAAGCTGTATCAAGAGCTCATGGAAGATAGCGGTCAAATCATTTATGTGGGTAAGCAAATCCTCGGCTCTGGTTGCAAAAAGCAAGGGTGCGGTGATGGAGAGGCCGCGTTTGTGATTGATCCCGAAAGCAGTAAGTATTACGCTGCCATTAGCCAAGACGGCAAGGTCGAGTATTACGGCATCGAAGATGGTGCGCCAGCCCCAGTAGCGTTTCAAAAATGGCATGGTAGCCAGGTTTCAGAGGGGGCGAAATAATGCTGCTCACAAAACCTGCATTCTTAAATCAATATTGTTTGGGTGTGCTATTGGCGCTATTTGTCGCTCATGGGGCGTCCGCTAAATCGGATCATAACGAACCCACTCCAGCAAAAGCGGGCGCACAAAAAGGCGCTCATAAATTGAGTAATGATAAAGACATTGTGTTGCGAAAGAATGCGCAATCTACCTTATATCTTTTATCTGGCTGGGGTAAGGCTGAGGGGCCATTTGTTTGGTACACGGTTTCGGCGCATTTTAACGCTGAGCAACTATCGCCAAACGGAAAGCCATTCAACCTATTTAGCTTGAGTGGTGCTCTAGATTGCAAGGAGAATCATTTCTTCTTCTATCGCACCTCCTATATGTACTTTGATGCTAAGACTAAATCTTTGAATGAGGTCTTTTTCAAAAAAGCCAAATCTGATGTGATTCCGATTAGTCCTGACACCATAGAGTCAAGCGTTAAAGCCATCATTTGCAACGAATGATGGCTGTCTGATTGGTGTGCAGTGTTAAAGCAATTTCAGAATCTTTTTGAGCAGTTACAAAAGCTTGCTCAACAATCCGCGCAAGATGGTATTGCTCTAGAGGTAGATCAAAATCGACAATTAACTCCGTTGCAGCGACATATTTTGCGAGAGCTCTTGGAAGACCAGCCGTCGCAATCCCAAATAGCGCGCGATGAGTTAACAGGCTTGCTGGTTCGCTCGAGCTTGCTGGAGCGATTGGAGCAAGCCTTGGCTAGCCAAAATGGTCGAGATTCAATTTTGGCAGTGTGTTTTATTGATCTGGATGGATTTAAACAAATTAATGATCAGCACGGACATGCCATTGGTGATCAGGCATTAAGTCTAGTAGGTCAGTGCTTACAAAACTCCATTCGCTCAGATGATTTGTTGTGTCGCTGGGGAGGTGATGAGTTTGTAGTGGTTTTGCAAAACATCGATCGCGAAAAATCCGTTGAGCATTTGGCTGATCGTTTGCTGAGCGCGATTTCTCAGCCACTCAGATTAAGTGCAGATGAGCCACTCACTTTATTTTTGGGCGCTAGTATTGGCGTATCAGTGATTAAGCCTGCTATCTCTTTGGGTAAGGTAAGTGCACTTGCATTGATTGAAAATGCAGATCAGGCAATGTACAAAGCGAAAAGAGCCGGTAAAAATCGGATTGAGATTGCGATCTAGTTGCAATCTGCATAATCCAATCTAAGCAAGGCGTGATTGGCAGAGCGATTGGCGGGGTGGGCAGAAGAATGATGAAAGCTACTGTTTGCGCAGATGAACTGGTGGAATGCGCAAGATATCTCGGTACTTAGCTACCGTTCGGCGCGCAATGATATAGCCTTGCTCACTTAATAGTTGCGCAATCTGGGTATCTGAGATGGGCTTGCTGGCAGATTCTTCCTCGACAATTTTTTTAATTAATGCCTGTATTGCTGTCGATGAAATGCCACCGCCTTTTTCTGTGCTCACTTGACTGCTGAAAAAGTATTTGAATTCAAAAATTCCTAAAGGGCAGGCCAAATACTTTTGGGTGGTCACCCGTGAAATAGTCGATTCATGCATTTCTAACTCTTCGGCAATTTCACGTAGAACAAGTGGTTTCATACCGATTGCACCCATTGAGAAAAATTGCTGCTGTCTCTCTACAATCGCTTGCGCCACTCTTTGAATTGTTTCTTCGCGTTGCGCAATATTTTTTACTAACCAACTGGCTTCGAGCATCTTTTGTTTGAGAGCGCCATCAATTTTCTTTTGACCATTCTCTTTCAAAATTCTGGCGTACTCGTTATTTAAAGTGAGGCGAGGTTTTGCATTCGGATTTGATTCCACAACCCAACGCTTGTTTTTCAGTTTGACCACAACGTCGGGCAAAATCCATTGATCGTTCTCACGCTCAAATTGAGAGCCTGGGTTGTGTTGCAATGTTCGAATGAGTTCGACGGCTTTGAGTACCTCTGCTTCTGATTTACCGCTCGCCTGCTTGATTTTTTGCCAGTCCTTAGAGCCCACCTTTGATAAATGGGTCGTCACAATTTCTTTTGCCAACTCCCATGGGGCGCAATCGACTTTGGCAGTTTCTAGAATGCGATCAATTTGCAGAGAAAGGCATTCTGCAAGATCGCGTGCACCGATTCCGGGTGGATCGAGTGTTTGCAGTTTGGCTAGCGCTTTTTCAATGTGCTGTAGCGAGGTTTTTTCAGCCAATTGGCTTGCAAGATCGGTATGAATGGCCTCAAGGTCTTCAGGTAGGTAGCCGCGATCATCAAGACAACCAGCCATGTACGCAATTAAGGATTGCTCTTCAGGATTGATATTGAGAAGATGAATTTGTTCATCCAAATACTCTAGTAGGGTTTGCTTATGCGCAACCCGCTCATAGCGCTCGCCCCAATCTTCATCGTCATCCTGGGAAGCTTGGCTAGGCCCCCAAGACTGTTGAATCACCTCAACCCGCTCATTCGATTGAGAGAGGTTGGATTCAATTTCGGGGTTAGGCTCAAATTCTAGAAGTGGGTTTTCTTCAGCCGCTTTAGCCAGTTCCTGTTCCAGCTCAGAGTTAGAGAGCTGCAAAAGCTTGATGGATTGCTGTAATTGCGGGGTAAGGCTAACCGTCTGGCTGACTCGGGTATTGAGTGAGATAGCCATAACTTATAGAGCGCTCAAGAGGGTGAGGAAAAAGCAGTAGTTCACAGAATGAGTGTAATTGCCAAAGTACTGTAAAAACCCCTAAGTGGGAACGGCAAAACAAGGCGCTGGATCGCAACAATGTTGCCGTAGTCTTTGTCGTCGTAACTTTTAGGTTTGGGTATCTCCATGTTTTTCTTGTTTTATTGAAAAGAGAAGTATTCATCATATAAATAAAATCTATATAAATCAATGATATAGATAAATATTGATGCCAAATTCCCCTTGGGAATGTATAAAATAGGTAATCAATCGGCGAGATTTGTCCGTTTACAGTTACCCTGTCACTGAAAAAGAGGGATTTCACATTATGGAATATCCTGTTATTACTGAGCATCGAATCCGAGGTGAGCGTTTCTACACCATCGAAAAAAGCAACAAAATTGCTTTTTATACAACCAATATTGCTGCCGCTCGTTATTGGGTAAAGCATGTGGTTGATGGCGAGAATGTCGCAATTCCCCAAGCTGATTCCATCGCCAACGAAGTCCAAACCTCTTCATAGACTCCCGTTACAAGACCTCGAATTTTGTAAGGTCTTGGTAGGCTTTAATCTGGGCTTTTAACGCCCCTCAAATCAGAGGGTTGCGAAGATTTTAAGCAGCGTTTAGAGGGCTATAAACGCAGGATATCCGTATAATGACCCATTTAATGTGGGTTAGTTGCATGAGCCGCTTCCTTTTCCGAATTACCACTTTTATTGTGCTTTTTGCCACATTTGGCAGTGGTTTCGCATTGGCTCAAGCAAATGAAGATTTGGTGACTGTGATCGATGGTCGCCAGTACAGCGTCTCTTATTACAAGAGCTCAATTAAAAATTTACCCCCTGACTGGAAAAAAGTTTGGACTATTACCAATCGCAAGCAAGAACCTGGCGCTGCACCAGAGCGAATTCAATCTATTCGCCGAAATATTTTGTTCAATTGCGCACGTAATACTTACTCCACTCTAGCTACCGTTAATTATTCTGAGCCAAATGCAATGGGCAAACCCAATTTGCAGACAGAAACTGGCTTTGAATTAAATGACGATCCAGTTCCGGAGGGCACTCCGATAGCCATTATTTATTCACAAGTTTGCGGTTCTTAATTTATTGATATGAGATTTAATATTTTTCCACCTGAGGGGCTAAGCAGTATTGAGCCTAAGTTTCATGTTGATACTCGACTGATTCAAAAAACCATTGAGCGTGAATTAGGTAAAAAACCATTAGCTGGTTTGTATTCCATTGATGGTGTTGGTGCGCCAATTCCAGTTAGTCTCTTAGATGTAGTCAAGGGCTTGTTGGTGATGAAGCCTGAAACTAAACCAGAGGGTGGCTTTACGAGTTTGATTGGCGGTCAGCGGATTGTGGTGATGTGTGGTGAGAGCGGCAAGATGCAGTTCTTAGCTGCAAACTTACGCTTGAACGAAGAGGGTAATCTGGTGTGCCCATTGCCCGCAGATTTAATTCTGATTCAACGTCGTAAAGAATTTAGAACGCTAGGTCCTGCAGATGACGATTTAAATTTCGTACTTTGCTTGGGCGCTGGTCAAGAGTTGCTTACTAAAGTCATTGATATATCAGACCACGGTATTTTGTTGGATATTCGTTTGGGTGCGACCGAAGTAGAGGTGGGTCGCTATTGGCACTCTGGTTATTTTGAGCGTCTCAGATCTCGTTCCACAACCATTGACCTCGTGATTAAAAACGTACGCCCAGGAGCCGACATTGATCGCATTCGTGCTGGGTGCGAGTTATACGAACCTAAAAAGCAAACACTGAAAGAGTTCGAAAGCACGCGTAGCGCAATTGAAAATGCTCGTGTGCAAGGCCGCTTAAATCGTTGGTACCTTGGAGCCTCTTGGTATGAGTAATTTATCTTTGCAGCAATTAGCGAAATTGGCGAATTAAGCGTTTTGATATTGATATGAACTTCTTCGCATCATTTACTACTGGAAAATTGATCATGATCGTGAGCTTGCTCATGTTCATCGCCTTGGTCTATTTTTTCATCCGCGATTTTTACGGCAAAGTAGTTGATGAGGTTAAGGAAAATCAAGCTAAGCCGATTGAGCCAGTTGCGGTAGCGAGCCTGCAAAAAACACACCAGCTTGAAGAAGTGATTAATCAAAAGATTGCCAACATGAAGTTGGATCTGATGGCTGAGCGCCTACGAATTACTTCTACCGCTGAAGTCTTGAAAAACTTGGCTAATGAAAGACATCTGCCAGAGACGCTGTATCAGATTTATTTTGAGACCCGCGCTTTTCCTAAAAAGAGTTTAGAGGCGCAACAGACAGATTTAGAGTGGCATGCGCAAGCAGGGATCACCGACCTCAAAGTAGAGCCAATGCCACTTGATGATGGCACGCAGATTTACTTCACACTACATAACTACCCATACAAGCTCACCGCAGTGAACCACCGGTTTGCAAGAACCTACTTTGTGGAACTGACCTTGCGTGATGTGGATGATGTCCGTTTGTTTGTTGTGAGAGTCAAGGCAAGCGAGACAAATGGTCGCGATATTTTAGAAACCGCCATCATTGAAATGAAATCAGGTGATTGGATTGATGACATTGCAAGTTGCCGACTGCTTATGGATAAGCGCAAAACTGAAGTCCAGCTGATGGCTGAGCATCGTGAGGTGGAATTGCTCAAGCAGCGATTCATCTTGAATCAAGGCGGCAATAAGTTTATCGGTAGCAAAACGGATAACGGTTTAAAGAAAAAGTAAAAATACCGTGCTAAAAATTCAGTTTCCTCGTACGCAAAAAGGCATTTATTTCTGGTTTTTAGCCTTCTCAAGCTTTTTGCTCTTCGTTTCTTTGGCGACCCTATTAGCAGCCGCTGGTGAATTGTCTAGCTCTTCTTCAGATTTAAAAAATCTAAAAGTAGTTATGCCAAATTTAGAAGAGTACGTTAGCTATCAAGCGATTGATTTTCGGTTGAACAATACGACTCTCAATACACGCCGCTTAAAGCCAAGCGATATTCCTAAGTTGGCTGATGATGCAATTGTTCCAGTTGGTTTAGATGATGCGGTTAATCGCGCATTTCAATACTTCGCCGAATTTGAAAACAAGCGTTCTGGCCCAATTCTGACTGTGACGCCACCCACTGTTGAGTCAGTTGAGGCCGGTTCCTTTGCTGACCAAGCAGGTGTAAAGCCAGGAGATCTGGTGCAGTATGTCAGCTCGATCAAGATCGAGTCAGTGATGGGTTACTACCAGGCTTTGAATGAGAAGTTAGCACCCGAGATCAGTTTGAAGTTACTGCGAAATAAGCAAAACACGATTACGGTTGCGATGAAAAATCCTGCGCGTACTCCAATCACGGGCAGTAATAGTGGCATTACCTTTGCTATTCCACCTGAGGCGGTGTACTTGACCGAGCAAGATAGTAAGCGCATGGCTGATCAATATCGCCGTGAAATGCTGCCTGCTATCTCGGTAGATTGGCGCACAGAAGCTGCTAACAATTTGATGCAAAGCGCAAAACGCCTCAATTTAATTTCTAAAAGTGTGATTGATCCTAATGGACCATCCTCTGCCAAGATTCGTGCTAAAGACGTACTGAATTGGCAGCATAAAAAAGTTTTAGAGGCGATTGATTCTTACTTTTCTCAAAGAAGAAAAATTGAAAATAAAAATGCCTTCTATCTAACGGGTATGGGTGATGCAGTCGTTGGTTTTGTTTGCAGTCTGGTAATTTTTGTTATTGCTGGCGCTCTGTATTGGTATCAACGTCGGATTGCGGGTAAAAAGTCATGAGCTCACTCGAGAATCAAGAGTACTGGCTTGGATTGCGTATCAACGGCGAGCGTTATGCCTTGCCAGCATCTTTGGTGCATTCGGTATTTCTTTGTCCTGAAGTAGAGCAGTCGATTAAAGATTTAAAAATCAGCGGCGTGGTAGTGCATGAGGGCGAGCCCGTTTATTTGCGCAATCATTTTCAGTTACTCAAAAGCAGTCTTAGCGCCAATGGCATGGCTGATTGGCAGCAGGTTTTAAAGAGAGACCAGGCTCCATGGGTGGTTGTGCTTAAAGATGGCGCGGATAAGGGTTTGGGATTTCGAGTAAATAACATTGTTGGACCGTTTCATTCATCCACTTTTCCTGAGGCGGCGTTTTTGCATTACAACGGGTCAGATTTTCATTTGGTAGAGGTTTTATAAAGTTGCTGGGCATGCCACGAAACCTTATAGTTAGAAATTAAATATGCGCAAAATATATAACAATCACGTCTTTCAACGCTCGACCAAGCCTTGGCAGTGGTTGGTCACCATTTCTTTTGCGATTGCATTGCTAGCTAGCATTGGCGCTTATTTATCTGCCCGCAGCTGGTTGACTGATGGGCGTTATCTCCAATCCCTTGATATTGAACAAATCGAGGTATTACGCCTGATTCCCGCGCTCAAAGATCTACAGCAGCAAGTTACTGGCACCCATACGCTTGATTCTGATTTTTTCAACAATATGAAAAAAGCGGACAGACTACTCAGGTCTATGACCGATGATGTGAAGATGCCTGCAGATGGCGTTATTGGGGCAAGCTCTGCAAATTCACAAAAAACAACTTCTACAGCTAACGCTAGCAAGAGTGTTGCAGCAAGTAAAAATGTATCTGAAGGGCCTGTCGCCACGCTTTCAGATAATCCAGCCTTAGCTTTTTTCCAGAAGCTCGATGCAAAAATTATGAAGCTGTTATTTGGTAAGCCAGATAAATATGCTGAACTAGAAAAGGAAGAAGATGTTCCTGCGAGTCCTACAGTAGCAGAGCAAAAAACCATTAATGCGGTAGATATTCAGGATGTATTAATTGGGGCTAAAACTGCTGAGCAATCGATTGTATTAGTGCTTGCTCAAGAGAAAGGTTTAGCAGGCTTGGATATTTTGGCTAAATCTGCTGAGACATTGATTTCTTCTAAAGGTCCGCTTGAGTTAGACAAAATTGCCACAGATTCTCCTGCAAGAAAGTATGCTGAAAGCTTAGCTGAATACATTAAAGCCAATGCAGCATGGCAAAAAAATATCACTAGTGCATCTGCATCAGCAGATCTGCAAAAAGCATTAGGTGCAGTAATTGATCAAAAAGTCTTAATTGAAATCGAGGCAGGCAAGAAGACTGCTGGTAAATCCACTTTGAGTCTCACGCAGGCGATGCCTAAGGTGCATCAAAGTCCTTGGCATACTAAATTGCCACAAGAAAGCGCTTCAGCACTCAAGGCGTATGTCAATAACATTCAGGTTGTGCGTGAATTTGCTTCAGACCACGAAGCATTAAGAGTGGTAGCTCAGAAAAATTCAGACGGCCTTCGTCTCTTTGACTTTGCAGCTGCGGGTGGATTCTTAGGGCTCACTTTGGTCAGCATCATCGGCTTGGTCTGTGCTGGATTAGGCGGTTTGATGTTATTGAAAAATACTCGTGTTCCTGAGGTTGAAGATAAGCGCACCACTAAGCTTGCAGCCCAGGCAGATGAGTTGTTGGGTTCAATTGATCTAGCGCTGAATAAATCTGGAAGTGTCAAAGCTCAGGATGCAAAAACCGCATCCGAGTCCAAATCGAAAGCCTCAGATTCAATTAAAGAGGATATTGATCGTAGAGATTTGGCTGACGCAAGTAAGTCAGAGCTCAAAACAGTTGTTAATGTCATCACTGAACTTAGCCATGACTTAAAAGACAAAGTAGTTGGCATTGAGTCACGCATGAAGACGTTGAGCCAACTCGGTAATAAATTGCGTCACTCAGTCAACACTTTGCAAGATAAAAGCGCCCAAATGCGCTCTGGCTCTAATGGGCAGTCTGATGGAGCATATGGGTCAGGCGCTAATCCAAATCGTGGTGGCCCTTTAGAGCAATTGCAGGACGCATTCTTTGCGCTCAAGCAACAAGGCGTGCGTTTGTACTTGGCTATTTTGGATAATCACTCGAGCAAGCAGTTGGCTATCGAAACCGAGCAATTGAATTTGCTAGTTGAGCGTGTCGAATCAACCGTTTCTAAAATGCGTACTTCATTAGCGCAGGCCCTAGATCAAGCTGCTGATGCACAAGCTTCTGCCCCTCAGGTTTCAGCAGAAGTCATTGAGCTCATTAGCATGGATGCAAAGCAGGTGATGCGCGATTTAGATTTGTGGCAAGAGGAATTTGATGGACTAAATCGCGCTTTTGGTGACCTTAAGCGTGAAATCAAAGAGTGATGAAGCGTAACGTCGACTAAGCACAACTGAACATGGCTGAAGAAAAACCCCTATTTCTAATAGACGTTGATCGAGCAATCGAAGGATTGCTATCAGCCACACCTAAAAACGCATCCAGCCCAATTCAGGTTGAGTCGATTGTGATGCATTGCATTGATCTAGCTAATGCACTTGACGGCGCTGGACTTGAAGATCTCTCTGGATTTGCACAAGAGCTGGCAGGGCAATTTAAGCAAAATCAAGCGCAGTCTCTATTGCTCGTAAACGACTTTGTTGCATTAACAAATGCGGGAGTTACTCAAATTCATCCTGGTGAAGCAACTCACTTAGTTGTCACCGATGAGGTGTTAAATGCTGCTAAGACAAGCTTTGCTAATAAATTGACTCAGTTAAAAGCAGGCAAGCCAATTTCTGCTGAGCCTATCGCGGTAGCTAGCCAGCCCGCGCAAGCAGAGCAAAACACGACCCCAGCTGCAACCCAAACAAAGCCTGCTGAAGAAGTGATTGAAGATGCTTTTCCAAATCAAGAGTTCTCACCCGAACTCTTCCGCGCTTTACAAACTAAAAAAGCAGAAGCTGAAGATCAGCCTTCGGCGCAAGCTCCGGGCCAAGCTCAGGCGCAAGCACAAACTCAAAGCCCAGAGCAAACTACAGCACCAGTCTCTCCCGAGCCAATCTCACGTGAGCAGGCATTGGAGCAAACATTAGATCGCGCTGTGAGCGAGCTCAATCATTTGTTTGCACCTAGAAAAGAATCGCCTCCAGTCTTATTTACCCCGCCAGAGCCTAAGCCATTTGTATTGCCAGAGAATTTAACAAAGCCAATTGATCGTGAAAGTGCTTTTGAATATTCAAGCAAGGCGCGCTATCTCGATAAACATTACACATTAGATCGCTCTACCAACTTAAATCGCATGCAAAAAGCTCGCAGCTTAGTGGGTAAGGGCGATAACTGGAGTGGAGTAGAGGTAGACTTTTTACTAGGTCGCGAACAAGATGAATTAGTGCGCTCAGGCCA
Organism: Polynucleobacter sp. MWH-UH19D; assembly: GCF_040409795.1. Classification (NCBI taxonomy): domain Bacteria; kingdom Pseudomonadati; phylum Pseudomonadota; class Betaproteobacteria; order Burkholderiales; family Burkholderiaceae; genus Polynucleobacter; species Polynucleobacter sp. MWH-UH19D. Next base: position 580,695 of record NZ_CP099571.1, read on the forward strand.
GCAATCATTGCGCCACATCTTTGAGAACCTCACGGATGAATTGCTGATTGATGAGGTATATGCCGATCCAGATATTGCTCAGCAGCTTTTAACGATTCTTAGCATTCTGCCGCCATGCCCAAGTATTTTTGCGGTTCAGCAAGAGTTGATGATTTTTGTCGATTTGGATCACGTAACCTTGTCTAACGAGCATCTTTTGGCTGTGAGCAATATGATGGCCGAGATTGGCGGATCGCTGGAGATTCATCACGATGGCGTACGTTTATCTTGTCCATCTAGCTTGCTGCGTATGCCTATGGCTTTCTTTACTCGCCATGGTGAGCAATATGCAGTCTCAGCCATTCAGTATCTTGGCGAAGAGCCGCTGAGCAAAGCTGTGGATTCTAAGGTGGACTTTCTGGGGGAGATCATTCACCCAGCGCGCAATATTTATGTACGGGCAGGTAATCATGATTATGTGATTCATGCTCATGAATTCTTGGGCGTTCAAAATATGAATGTCCATCAAAATATTCCACGCTCCTTAGATCGACCTTATTGGATGGCAGGCGTTGCTCTTGATGGTGCTAATAATGTTTATTCTTGGATAGCTTTGGACCGGTACACTAGATAATGCGTTTTATTGGAGTCATCATAGTTGCCTATTTATTAGGCACAAATGCTCAAGCAGCATTGACGCCTGATCTTGATAAAGAAATCACGCGTTTTATTCAATCAAGCCCAACTGTTAATGGTTTACGAGTTCAGCCAGAGTTAGTTGACCCCAATATCACCGTACCCGCCTGCGTGGGAGGCAATATTGAAATCAGTACACAGCCTGGGGCGCGTATTTGGGGTAGAACAACCCTTCAGTTGCGGTGCGCCAAGGCAGGTTGGATGGTGAATGTTCCCTTCAATATACGGGTATTTGGTAGTTATGTCGTTGCCAGCCAGTACCTTGCCGCTGGTCAAAAAATTGAGCCAACTGACATTCGGGTGATTGACGGGGAGTTAAGTGCCTTGCCCGATGATGTCTTGAGGACCCCAAAAGCGGCATATGACCGTATTTTAAGTAGACCCCTTCAAATGGGGTCCCCAGTTGGGCTAAACGATTTAAGAGAATCATCCGTAATCAAGTCAGGGGATCCCGTAAGACTTGTTCTAAAAGGCAAGGATTTTGAGGTCTCTGGAGAAGGTGTGGCCCAATCCGCAGGCATGATTGGCGATATGGTCCGAGTCCGGATAGCCGATGGTCAGGTCTTGCAAGGAAAGGTTTTAAGGCCGTCAGTAGTTGTAGTGACGGTTGAGTAACGGTGGAGCAAAGGATGTAAAAACCCAGTTTTTGGGTTAGAGTAATAGATATAGGCATTAGTCACCAGATTGGTGCCAAGGGTAGTAAAATGCTGCTAGTACAGAGGAGAAAGCGATGAAAGTAAACGAGAATGGGGCGCTCATTACGCCAAATACAGGAGTTAATAAAACTAACTCTGGCTCGAACTCGACTTCTGTAAACCCAGGCGCAAATAAAGTTGCTACTGACGCAGTTGCTGGCCCAGCAGTCAATTTGGATATCAGCTTGACAGCCAAGTTGGCTGAAGTGCAAAGTGATTCCAAGGCGAACAAGGTTACTGATGAGGCTTTGATTGAGAAGCTTCGCAATCAAGTTGCCAATGGCGAATTTAAGATTGATTACAAAAAGATTTCACAGGCAATGCTCAAAGATGTCGTTGCCGCGATTGGCCAAAAACCAAAGCAGGCCTAAGCAATCCTAAGTTCATCTTAGGATTGTATTAATCCCAGTAATTTCATCTAGTTTATGTCAGGTCAATCCCCATCAATGTCATTTGATGGGATGCAAGCTTTCTTACAAAAAATTGCTGGCGCCGTTTTAGATTTACGCAGTGCGCTAGAAGCAAACGACATGGATCGACTGCCAGCAGCGCTAGATCTAACTAATGTGGCGCTAGATGCAATCAATCAATATCCTGGTGGTGCTGAACAACTCAAAGCCGATATCGGGCAGTTCCCTGAAGAGCAAAAGAAAAGTCTCATGAGTTTGTTAGATGAGGCATCCATTAATCATCAAATTAATGGTGATCTTATTCGCTTGGCTATGCAACGTAGCGCCGCAATGCAATCGTTTATTGCGCAACAAGCGCCTAGCGCGACCTATGATAGTGAGGGCGGTGTCCCAGGCTCTGTTGGTGGAGTTCTATCCCGTAAGGTCTAGATTTAGCTTCGCCTCTAGCACCGGCCGTATTCCATCCCCAAAAATTAACTTCAAGAATGTTTCAGTAATTTTGTTCATAATAGAGACGTTCGCTAATTAGCGGCTAAACATTTTTATTCATTTCGGAAGTTATGCAATTTTTTGATAATGCTCGCCTAGATATTGCTAGGCAAAACTTAAACCGCGGTCGTTATCAAGCAGCCTTTGAGATTTTTTACGAATTAGCTGTCCATGATTTGGACGAAGAGGCGCAGTTTGCGCTCACCAAAATGTGCTTTGATGGGCATTTGGATGCCGAGCAAATTACTAAGCTCTTTGAATGGGTAAATTCCAATAGTAGCCTTGGCAATGGTTATGCTCACTTCAATGTTGCCCTAATGCATGAACGAGGCATGGGTGAGATTAAGCAGGACTATAAAACCGCAATTGAGTATTACGAGAAGGCAATTAAAGAAGACGTTGTCGATGCCTATTGCAATCTCGGTAATATCTACGCATTAGGATTGGCTGAAGAGCAGGGCATTCCTCGTGATATGTACAAGGGTATTCAGTATCTTGCCAAAGGTGCGGAAGAGGGCAGTCGTCAGGCTGCATACACTCTTGGATGCCTTTACGAAAAAGGGGAATACATCTCCCAAAATCACAGCAAAGCTTGTTACTACTTGGTATTGGCGACCTTAGCGGGTCATGAGCAAGCGCATCGGGTTTTAATTATTTTTCAGCACACCAATAAAGGTAACTACAACAAAGAGTTTGACGAGGCTGAGCTGCAGTATGGAAGAATTAAAAATATGCGTAGGCTCTATAAATGTCTATGAGAGCCTATAAATAAAAATAGAGCCAATGCTTACTGAATTTTGAGTTTGGCACGAATTCGGATCATGCCCTGAGTATGAATTTGGCTAATGCGCCCTGGTGTGATATTCATCACTTGGGCGATTTCTCGATAAGACAAATCTTCTTGGTAGTGAAGCGCAAATACTAATTGCTCGTTTTCAGGCAGACCTTCTAAGATGGTTGCAATGCGTTCAGCCAACTGACTCATTGCCACAGCTCTCATGGGGTCTGATGAGTCAGTATCAGAGGGTAAGAGGTCATCTGATAAATCATCAAGCGGCATGAGGTGAACCATATTGGCCATGATGGCGTGGTAAGCCTCAATCGTCATTTCTGCGCTTGCAGCAATCTCTCTTTCAGAGGGGTGACGACCTAAATTTTGTTCGAGCTTGCGGGTAACTTTCTCAAGTCCCTCAAGTTCATCGCGTTGATTACGTGGCAGGATATCGTTTTTGCGGCAAGCATCATAAATGGCCCCGCGAATCCTGGTGCGAGCGTAGACCTCAAAGTTTAAATTCGCTTGAGGCTCATATCGAGTTAAGGCGTCCAATAAACCCGTTAAGCCCTCTTGAATTAAATCGTCTACCTCTACATTAGGCGGCAGGCGCGAGCAGATTTGATGGGCAATACGCTTAACTAGAGGAAGATGTTCTTTGATGGCGAGATCAATATCAACGGACTGGGTATAGCTAGAAGGTTTCAATCACAACTCGCGAGTAAGGACATCAATTGGAATTCAGGCAATTGTATCAAGCCGTGATTTTGGCAGATATTGCTTTAAAGAAATTATGCGGCAGAACAAATTCGTGGCGTGTACCGCGACTAACTGGATTAAAGCTCATGTCATCCAGATCAATTTCAACTCTTTGGGCGGTAAAGGCTTGTATCCAGCCCAAAGACTCAATGTTTTGCTCTAGAGCTCTTTGCGCTGCATCTTGTAACTTTTCAAAAGCAGCAGTTCCTGCTGCCTCATCATGACCGCCAACAATTAATACGGAAAGGGGTTCATCAAGTTGCAATTCAGCCATCTGACGAATCATCACCATCGCTCTTTTTAAGCATGCTTCTTCAGTAGAGGCAACCAAAATGCGTTTGATATTGCTGCCAAAGTAGGCAACCAGATTAGCTTGTGGATCAATCGTTGGGAAAACAACATAATCAATATTGATTTCGTGCTTTATCAAGCGCTCATCTAACTTGGGATATTTTGCGAAGCGGCTAGTGATCTCTTGGCGCAACTTAGCACTGGTGGCGTACCAAAAGTTCTCATCAATTTGCTTAATGGTTCTTAATAAATCAATCGAGTTGGCAAAAACTTGGCCAAGGTCGTAGCGCACTGGGTATAAAAATCCTGACATGGTCTTACGGTCGGCCAAAGGGACTTCATCAATTAGCAGTACGCTGTGACCAAGTTGTTTGATATTGTGGGCAGTGCCATGACCTAGATGAATCGTAGAGTCCGGATCTAGCGTGCTTGCAATACAGATGACACGGCACAACTCGGAGCCAAAAATATCGCGTAAACCTGCGGCCTGGTCTGCGCCGCTAGCAGTGCTTGCCGTATTCATTGATTTACTTTACGAATCCAGTCGCCCAAATGATCAGAAAGTAGGGCTGGAACTTGTTCATCAGTCAAAGAGAATGTCTCAGCAAAGGCGCGCATTGCCATAGCGCGATGGCTTAAATAATTGACATCAGGCTGACTTAAATCTTCAGGCACCCGCTGACCATTAGAGACAAACAAAATAGACAAATCATGGCGGATGACACTGTCAATGACTGGAGCCAAATGAGCGGCTTCATCAATCTTGGTAATGATTACTGAATCTAATTTTTCACCATTGGTGTTTTGCATGGCTTGATTATGCAAATTGATCACTTCTTCTTGGGTGCGCAAATCTGTAGTTGAGCTCATAACCAAAATACGACGCGCCTTACTGGAGCCATGCTCTAGCAAGTGAGATTGTTCAACCATTAAGGTATCTCGCTGGCTCACTCCAGCAGTATCTAGCAAAATAATCTTGCGATTGGAAAAATCTTTAATCTTGGCTGCTAGGTCTTCACTATCACGAACTGCAGTAACCGACAGGCCTAATATTTTGGCAAAAGTCTTGAGCTGTTCTTGAGCGCCAATACGATAGGTATCCGTAGTGAGTAATGCAACTTGATTACGACCGTAGCGCAATACACAACGCGCTGCAATTTTGGCAACAGTTGTGGTCTTGCCAACCCCAGTTGGGCCGATAAAAGCAAAAACACCACCACGATCAAAAATATCAAATGCGCGAGAAGTTTTAAGCATGCATTTCACTTGCTCACGGGCATTTTTGAGTAAATGCAATACGCTTAAATTCTCAGGCAGGTTTTGGGCGATCTCTGCAACCAGTTTTGGTGAGAAGCCGCTATTGAGAAGGTGTTTTACAACCTCAGTGATTTGCGCATTACCTTGCTGAATGTTGCCCCAAAAGCTGCCAGCAACATGGGACTGCAATAGATTTTTAACTTCACTGATTTCAGAAAGCAGTTTTTCTACCTTAGGAGAGCTCTCCGCTTGGGCTATAACGCTAGGAGCAGTGTTACTTGTTGAATTATTGGATAAGCTGCCTGACAAGTTATTGGTTGACTCGACTTGAGCGCTCGGTGCGCGTACTTTTTGAGCGGCGCTTTGTGCGGCACTTTTTAGAGCATTTAATGCTGCAACTTCCTGGGCTGCTTTAGTGTTGGCTGCAAGACTGGCGCTAAAGATAGCATCGTTATTGGACGGGTTAACAACGTTGGCAGAGCCTCTAGGGATACGTTCAGCATTATTAAATGAGGTAGGTAAAAAAGCCTCGGCACCAGGTGCGCGAATCGGGCGTTCTACTCTAGCTGGATTGCGACGCAAAATGCCATTGGGGACATCAGGATGCACTCTGGGTTTAGCGGATTCGCTGGAAGCAGAAGAGGTAGATGGTGCGCGCCGTGCTATGGCATTGGCGAACTTATCAGAAAGGCCGGACTGTTTTAGTGAGCGCTCTGAAAAAGCACCAGCTTCACCAAACTGTGGGTCTAAAGCTTCGGAGCGTGCAGAAAGGTTTGCTAAATCACCAGAGGTAATCGCCATGACCTCCACGCCTTGGTCTGTATCTTTTGTAGAGAGCACCATGGCATCCGGACCCATCTCAGCGCGGATGAGTTTTAGGGCATCAGCGGTATTGGCTGCTATAAATTTTTGGGGGCCCATGCGTTAACTCCGAATCATTCTCTTTAGTAGTGATTTTAGGGGTTTTTGCCCGTCTGGGAACAAAGAACCTTGTAAAAAGCTAGATTTGCAGTGGGGGGCAGCTCGCTGAGGGCCAAAATGATTGCCTGAGGGCAAACCCGACGGGCGATTCTGGAAATCGTCGCTCTAGTGCGCGTACCACTCACAATCACAGGGGGTAGGTTTTCATTTTCCATTTCCTGAACCCCTTGGATCACTTCTTCGCCAAACATGCGTGCTAAAGAAGGCTCAATTAAGCCATCGGGCGCGATAGCGCCAGCTCCAATAGACTGCTCAATCAGGCGCTCAAATTCGGGTTGGATACCAAGGACTTTGAAATTATTGCCATCGCCTAATGAGTCTTGGACGATGGTGCGACGCAGGGCATAACGAATGTGCGGCAGGATTTCCAGTGGATCATTTAACTTGCCTGCGTATTCACTAGAGACTTCCAAAATAGTGCGCAGGTCTTTAATCGGCACATTTTCTTCTAAGAGTAACTGCAAGATGCGCTGTAATTGCGCAACGGTCACAATCTTCGGAATGACATCTTCAACCAATTTTGGATAACTCATCTTGAAGTGATCGAGTAAGTCTTGAGTCTCTTGACGGCCTAAGAGTTCAGCGGCGTGCTGATGAATCAGGTGATCTAAGTGCGTCGTGATCACTACGGCTGGTTCAACAACGGTGTAGCCTTTAGCGATTGCTTCATCACGTTGACGACGTTCAATCCAAACAGCAGGCATGCCAAAGGTTGGATCTTTAACTTCAATACCTGGAATTTTTTCAGTACCACTTTGCTGAATTGCCAACAAGCGATCTGGCAAGCATTGGCCGCGACCAATCTCAGCGCCGTAGAGCAAGACTCGATAACTCTCTGCAGATAGTTGTAAGTTATCGCGAATATGAACCGATGGAATCAGAAAGCCAACTTGCGTGACAAACTTACGACGAATCGCTTTGATGCGCTTGATTAAGTCGCTATCGTCGCCTTTATCTACCAAAGGAATGAGGCGATAGGCAAGCTCTAAGCAAAGCGGCTCAACAATTGGAACATCTTTCCATTCAAGCTCTTCATTGGCAACTGGTTGCGCAGCAGCGATCTTCGCTTCAGCAGCTTCCTTTTTAATGCGCTGATGCGTCATGTAGGCAAGCGTGCCAAAGAGGGTTGCAAAAGCTAGGAAGATGAAGTGTGGCATGCCAGGCAGTACACCCAGAATGCCTAGAACAGCAGCCACAACCCCTAGCGCATTACTGTTAGCTTCAAACTGTTTAGAGACCTGACCAGAAAAGTCATCTTCAGTCGCAACGCGGGTAACCAAAATACCAGCTGCAGTAGAAATGACTAGCGCTGGAATTTGCGCAACCAAGCCGTCACCAATAGTTAATGATGCAAAGGTAGCAAGCGCTTTGCCAAAATCCATGCCGTGTTGCAATACGCCAATCATCAAACCACCAATGAGGTTGATGACCAAAATCATGATGCCGGCCATTGCATCGCCACGCACAAACTTGGAAGCACCGTCCATGGAGCCAAAGAAGTCTGCTTCTTGCGCTACATCAGCGCGGCGCGCTTTTGCTTCATCTTGCTGAATGAGTCCTGCATTCAGATCCGCGTCAATTGCCATTTGTTTACCTGGCATAGAATCCAAGGCAAAGCGAGCAGAAACTTCAGCAACGCGACCAGAACCTTTGGTGATCACCACAAAGTTAATGATGGTGATCACAATAAAGATCACGATACCGACTGCAAAGTTACCGCCAATCAAAAACACACCAAAGGCCTCAATCACCTTACCTGCGGCATCGGTTCCCTTATAGCCATCTAATAAAACGATACGGGTTGAGGCAACGTTTAGCGATAGGCGCAGTAAGGTGGTCAGCAGCAGAACCGTTGGAAAAGCAACAAAGTCCTTAAAGCTTTTGATATTGATCGCCGTAAAGAGCACGATGATCGATAGCGCAATATTGAAGGTAAACAGAATATCGAGAATGATGGCTGGCAAAGGCACCAGCATCATGATCAAAACTAGCAGAACCAGAATCGGGATGGCGCCTTGTGCCGAGGGACTTGGCAGCTTAGAGGTGTCAAAACCCAGAATTTTCATGCGTATAGGTCTTTTGCCCGAAAAATGATCAAAAAAAGCTCAAAATATCTCAAAAACAGCCTTCATTTCGTTAGCAACCATTCACAAGAGGGCTAAATCACCATATCTAGTGGTTGGCGCTAAAAACACCCCTAAATATACTTGATTTCATAGCCAAAAACACCAAAATTGGCAAAATTTGCCGCCTAAATTCGATCTTTTGGGGCACCTTTTACCTATTTGGACTTCTTACGGGGATAAAGTTGCCCAAAAAATGGCTGCCCCCAATAAATATGAGCCCAATATTTTGTATAAGCCCTTGTTTTTATTGGACATATTACATATCTATAAAATAAATATAAAAAGTACTAAACACTTTCAAAATTAATTCCGTAGGTAACGATAAGGAAAGAATTCTTTGGGGGTAAGCCTCCTTGAAAGCTTTATTTAACAGTTTCATGTATTGATCGTTTATCGGATAAGAGAGCGTTTTATGGCTATTTCAGCAATTGCAAATTCAGGGCCTCAGCCACCAACATTGGCTAGCCTGTTGCAAATCAATCGGATTAATCCGATTGCAGGGCGCGACTCTGATGATGCCGATAGCGCATCCAGCGTAGTCTTGCCAAAAGCAGGGGCAAAGCAAGCAGTTGCTCCAAAATTGGTTCAAGATGTCATCAAAACTTTGAGTCAAATGGGCGCAAGTCTGTCTGATAGCAAGGCTGAAGGAGCGCAAGCTAAGGATATTAAAAAGTCGGCTATTGACTTTTTGTCTTCGGTTATTTCTGCGGTGAATCCCCAAGCAAATGAATCTGGGAATAAGGTGGCAAGCCCATTGGAGCAGTTAAAAGCGGGTGTGGCCAAAATGATTAATGAAGTAGCAGGCGGTACATCGGTAGATGCTGCCGTGAGCGAGGCTGCAAATCAGCTATTTAAGGCATCTGGCGTGCCAAGTAATTCAAATACATTGAGTGGATTGCTAGAAGGCGTGCAAAAATCCTTGATGGATGACTCGGGTAGTGGCAGTTTAATTAACCTTTCGGCATAATTTATTTAGGAACAAGCTTAGAAATGAGCAATACGATCAACAGTGCAAACGGAGCAGGAGCGCAATTCGCTAGTAGCGTATTGCCAGCCCCAACTCCGCCTGTTGCTTCTAGCGCTCCTAAGGTCAATATTCCAAGTGATGCCGAGGTTGTATCCAGGGTAATTAGCACCGAAATTAAGCCATCTAATGTGAATGAGATGGCACAGTCAACTCGCATTGCTGTTGAGAAAGCAGCGCAAGAGCTCGAGAGCTTTGTTCATGAAATGGGTCGTAGTATTAGCATCTCCGTAGATGGCAATACTGGATACCATGTAGTCACTGTTACCAATCCAGAAACAGGTGAAGTAATTCGTCAAATGCCCTCTCCAGAGCTGTTAAAAATTGCGCAGAGTTTGCCTAAATTCGATGGATTATTTTTAAATCGTAAGGCTTAAAGCACAGTACTTGATGGGCGCAAACTGAAGACGCACGAACATCATAGGTAATTTTTTGATTTGCTTCTAAGGTATTTGTAATTCACAAATAGAGCGCAACAATTTGAGTGCTTATTAAAAGAACTTTAGAACTATCTTGCATCATATGAAGTTTCAATGCGTCATTATTCCCGTGCTTAACAAGCAAGACCAATCAGTAATGAGGTTCTTCATCTAGCGCTGATAGCAATATTTTTATTATGCTCTCGCAAAATAGCACATAGCGCTTTCATGTTTGATAGCTTGGGCGCAAGCTGTTTATTTTTTATATAAGTGGCTTTTTCTGATCTGATGATGAGTTTAGGTTGATTGTTAATCATGTCGCATAGGGAGTTCACCACTTCTTTAGCGATATGTGGGTGGCTTTGAAGTAATACGGCAAATCCTACGGTTGGCATAAAAATCACTTCTCCAGCCTCAAGCACCTTTACTGATGCGGAGCGATTTTGACCGTCTAAAAGACCCATCTCGCCAACGTACTGGCCGGGATTGAGCTCTGCTAGTACTTTGGGTGGACCACCTGCAAATCCACTGAATACATAAACCTGTAATTTTCCAGACAGCAGGATATAAAGACCATCAGAGGGGTCATTTTCGCTAAATAGGGTTTCGCCTGCTTCAATCGCTCTAGTTGTTGTGATTCCTAAAATTGCCATTAAGTCAGATGCGGGCAGACTTTTAAAAAAAGGAATGCTCGCAATCGAGGCTTCTTTAGAATTTTCCGACATGGATTATCCCTTTAGTAGTTCTATAGAGTGTTTGCGAATGTCTTCCATCCCTAGCATGATGGCATATGGGCTAACAAAGCGAATATTTTGTAAAAATTTTAGGCGCCCTTGATCACTCGCAACTGATACTGCAGCCTTAGGATTGTGGTTAGTCCATTCTTGGCCTAATAAAGTGCCCAAAATTTTGCCGTAGTCCGGTAAGGTGCTTGCAAGTAGGTCAGCCTCGACCATGAGCATACTCAAGCAGTCGGTCTTGGTGGGGTTTGCATTGGGCCCGGTAAATTTGGCTAATAGCGTATTTAAATCGGCTGGGTCGGTTGCCAGAATGATCGGCTCTATTGTTGATTGAAGATCATTTTGCAAGGCAGGATTGGCTGAGTGCTGGCGCAAAAAGAGGCGCGCTTTCTCAATACTGATTTTTTCCAATTCACAAGGCCTTGTATTGGTTAGGCCCGTATGTCCAAAATCATGGGCAATAGCGCAAAAGAGTAAAAGCCAGGCATCCTCACGTGACATCTGCCATAGGTCATTTGTTGGGCGCGCTGCTGAAATTTCTTGAGCTAATAAGACGGTCATTGCAGTGCAGACATCTTGAAAGTGTTTGCGTGAGTGGTAGGCGGGCTCTGAAGGTGCCAATGCGCGGTTATGGATATCAATCGATGAGGCTAAGCCAAGGCAAAGTGCGGGATAGGGATTATTTAAGTAATCTTGCAACTGCCAAAAACTGGTTTTAAGGAGTTCTCCTAGAAAATCCTCAAAATTGCCAATATAGTTACGAGACCAATTAAACAGGGACTCAAGGATAAGTAAGGGTTTCCCCGATGAACTGGATAAGTCCGTGATCTTGAGTTTGGCTAATGCCTCGTTAAGGGGCGATTGGGGCATAAAGGGTAAAGAAATTTGTTAGTATCTACGGACAGTTAGCCATAGCTTAAACCGATTTTATGCGGGCTTAACAAAAATAATTCCTATTGGACAACATAACATGAGCTTAATGAATTCTTTTGTCAGATTAAATCTACGAGCCAAATTGGTAATAGGCTTTACCTTAATCATTTTTTGTACATTGATTATTGCAGTTTCCGCTTACATTGGACTTGTTGATCTTGGCAACTACAACAAAAGGCTTTATGAAAAGAACTTAATTGGCATTAGTTTGATATCTAGCGCTGAAAATGAGCTTAATAAGATTGGCCGTTATACGAATCGAGTAGTTTTGGGAGCTATTGCTGGAAATGATGAGGCAATAAAAAAGGATATTTCTAAAATTGCCAAAGTAAAAAGTCATCTACTCAGTAATCTTGAAAAATCAAAAGCAACTATTGTCATACCCGAACAAAAAGCAAAAATGGATGGCGAGGTTAGCAGGTCTGTGGAGGAAACATTAGCTGCCATTGATAACATTTTGAACGTTGCTAGTGGCAAAGGTGGCGGCTCCGCTGCCTATAAAATGGTTGACTCCAAGGAGTTTCGTGAACTTTTCGATAAAGCAAATGGTGCAATCGAACAAATGGTGGCAGCAAGGCTTGAGACTGCTGAAAAGTTAATGGAGTCAGCCAATTCAGAGGCTACCAAATTAGAGTTAATGATGCTTGTTTTGGTATTGCTGATGATTTTATTTTCAATACTTGTGATTAGTTTGGTAAACAAGTCTATTAATGAGCCAATTAATAACCTTAAAAATGCCTTAGCTGACCTGGCTTCTGCAAAATTAGATACCGAGGTTAAGAATACCGATTACACCAATGAGATTGGGCAGATGGCAAAAGCAGTAGCTGAGTTGCAGATTAGTTTGCAAAAGGCTGAAAAATTGGCAATTGCCGACCGTGAAAATAATCGCAGAGCACAAGAAACCACTAAGCAAATTGGAGAAATTATTTCTGCTGCAGCTGGCGGAGACTTCACGGCTACTGTGCCCTTGCAAGGTAAGGATGGATTTTTCTTAGAAATTTCAAATCAAGTTAACAAATTGATTGAAACTTCGCGCAATGCCTTTATAGCAATTTCTAAAAATGCAACCAGCCTAGCTGCCGCCTCAGAAGAGTTATCTGCTGTTAGCGTGCAAATGAGCTCAAATGCTGAAGAGACTAATGCGCAAGCAGGTTCAGCAGCCACTGCCGCTACTCAAGTGAGTAGCAATATGCAGAGTGTTGCAACGGGTGTAGAGGAGTTAAGTGTCAGTATTCGTGAAATTTCTTCAAATGCAATTGAAGCATCTGCAGTTGCAACCCAAGCCGTAAATGAGGCGCGTGCTACAGGCGATACCATGGGCAAACTTGGTGTAAGCAGCCAAGAAATTGGTAGCGTGCTTAAAGTAATCTCTTCCATTGCAGAGCAAACAAACCTGTTGGCACTGAATGCCACCATTGAGGCTGCTAGGGCGGGGGAGCTTGGTAAGGGATTTGCCGTTGTGGCAAATGAAGTCAAAGAGCTCGCTGGCCAAACATCAAAAGCTACTGAAGAAATTAGCGAGAAAGTGAACAACATCCAAAATGATGTTCAGGGTGCGATTGACTCCATTGCATCTATTTCTGGAATTATTAATAAGATTAATGATATTTCAGGCATTATCGCTAGCGCTGTTGAAGAGCAGGCGGCAACGGCTAATGAGATTGGAAGAACGGTTGCTGAAGCAGCGTCGGGAAGTGTGGAGATTGCTAAAAATGTGGATTCTGTCTCAACAGTTTCTCGCAACACCACTGAAGGTGCGAATAATTCACAACAAGCTGCGCGTGAACTTTCTCAAATGGCAACCGAGCTGCAAAATCTTGTCAATAAATTTAAGGTTGATGCTTAACGGTTCGCTAGCTAATCATTAACAGTCAATATCTAATTTAGAGATATGGACAATAACGATCAGATCCTTGATGAGTTTCTTTTAGAAGCTCAGGAGATATTTGACCAACTAGATCTGGATTTTGTTGCCTTAGAGCAAAATCCAGATGATAAAAAGTTGGTGGGAAATATTTTTAGGGCAATGCACACTCTAAAGGGAAGTAGTGGGTTTTTTGCATTTCATCGCCTAGAAAAAGTTGCGCACGCGGGCGAGTCTTTGTTGAGCAAAGTTCGCGATGGTGCGTTGGCCTTGAATGAAGAAATTACAGATGCGCTATTAGGAACCTCGGATCGACTGCGCGAAATTGTTGCCAATATCCAAAAACAGCGCACAGAATTGGCTGGAGATGATTCTGAGCTCATTGAGTGGCTTCAATTTTTAACTGACGGTGACAAGGAATTTCCAAGGTCAACCAAGCAAAGCGCCATTACATCATCACCGCCTCCTGCAGTTGAGGCGGTGGTTGATGCTAAAGAAGTGCCGCAAGAGTTTAGAGTTGAGTCATCAATTGTTTCGGAAATTTCGCAAGATCTTGGTTCGCTCCCCACAATAGATGCACCCGAATCAATAGAGGCTAAAGAGGGTGCTGAGCCTGAGCGTTCAACAGAAGTTGCCGCTCCCATTAAGGTCAGTGTTGAGCTATTAGATAAGCTCATGAATCTAGTGAGTGAGATGGTTTTGGCTCGCAATCGATTGTTGTCATTCGCTAGGACAAGCGGCGATATGGCCTTTAACAATACCGTTAGAAGAATTGATACCGTCACGCTTGAATTACAAGAGCGCATGATGAAAACGCGCATGCAACCGATTAGCCAAGTATGGACAAAGTTCCCAAGGTTGGTGAGAGATATTGCACAAGAAACTGGCAAAAAGGTCGAGTTAATTCAAAATGGATCTGAAACTGAGCTTGATCGTACTTTGCTTGAAGGCATTCGAGATCCTTTAGTTCACATTATTCGCAATAGCGTGGATCATGGTATCGAGTCCCCAGCAGAGCGTATCGCTAAAGGTAAGCCAGAGTTAGGTAGCGTGAAGCTGCGCGCTTTTCACGAAAACGGCATGGTAGTAATTGAGATTGCGGATGATGGAGCTGGTATCAATGTCCCGCTGGTTGCCAAAAAGGCCGTTGAAAAGGGCCTTGTAACAGCTGAGCGTGTAGCAAAGCTTACCGAGCGCGAAATTATTGATTTTATCTATCTACCAGGTTTTTCAACTAAAGACCAAATTAGCAATTTATCTGGTCGAGGTGTTGGTATGGATGTGGTTAGAACCAACATCCAAGAGATTGGCGGTAATGTTGATATTGCTACTTCAAGTCAGGGCACCCGTCTACGTTTAAGTATTCCATTGACTTTGGCAATCATGCCCGCAGTTTTTGTGCGGTGTAAAAAACACAGTTATGCCATTCCTCAGGTAAATGTTTTTGAAATGCTGCGTTACGAACCCAAAGAAGGTGTTCCTGGGGTTGAAGATTTTTATGGGGTTCCAGTATTTCGTTTGCGCGATAAGCTTATTCCATTGGTGTTTTTAAATCATGAGCTCAAGCTTGATGCCCATTTGCCGCCGCTGGATCAGCCTTTAAATATTGTGATTGTGCAGGCTGCTGGGATTCGTTTTGGAATAGTGGTTGATGAAGTGCTGTATATGCAAGAGGTGGTAGTCAAATCTGTTGGTCCACTCTTAAAGGGAACTCCTGTTTACAGTGGCAGCACGATTTTAGGGGATGGGCGGGTGGCTTTGATTTTTGATATTGCTGCGATTGCAGTGCGCTCTGGAATCATCGCTAAATTAGCTGACAATCAATTTGAGCAAGATATTGCTACGGCAATTGGTGCAAATACAGACGAGCAACAAATGCTGCTATTTGATTTGCTTGGATTAGAGCGATTGGTTATGCCGCTTGACGCGGTAGATCGCTTAGAAATGATTGCTGCCTCTAAAATTGACCGACGTGGCAATGAGGCGGTAGTGCTCTATGGCAATAAGATCATGAAGCTCATTCCGCTAACGCATTATGTAGAGGGCGCTACTCACAAAAGCTTATATGGAGATGAGACCGTTCCAGTCATTGTTCATTATCACAAAGGTCAGCCAGTCGGATTTATTGTGAAGAAGGTTCATAATATTGTGAACGTTCCCACCCAGGCAGTCATGATTTCTCAGCCGCAGCGCGGCATTATGGGCAGTGTGATTGTCAATGATTCGGTGATGAGTATTTTAAATGTTCAAGAAGTGCTCAGTTTGAGCGGTATGGGAAATTTTGATGACCCTGCTTTTGTACACGAAGAAGAAAGTACAAAAGGGGCCCTTTCAATGGATCAGGGGCTTAAATGAATCGCTCGGGAGCCTACGCTACTTTTTATGTCGGCAATCTTTTTTTCGGAATACCGATTGCCATTGGTGTTGAGGTGACTAAAGGGCAAGAGGTCACCCCTGTCCCATTAGGACCTAAGGAAGTTGCGGGTTTTTTTAATTTGCGTGGCCACATCGTTACAGCAATTGATATGCGCGTTCGACTTGGTCTTGAGGCAAGTGCCGAGGGGCCTGATGTGGTGAGTATCTTTTTTCAAGACCAGGAATCTTTGTTTGCCCTGATGGTTGACCGAGTTGGCGATTTTACTCAGGTAACTGAAGCAACCTTTGAAGAGACTCCCAGCAATTTAGATCCTAATGCTAGAGATTTGATTGTTGGTGTTCATAAATTGGCTGATAAATTACTGCTGATACTGGATACGCAAAAAATAGTCTCCGGCATTTCTTTGGTACAGCACTAAGCATTCTTCATTGGGTCGTTTTGGATAAAGTACGCGTTCTGATTGTTGACGATTCTGCGGTAATGCGCAAAATCATCGCAAGCGCTTTACAAAAAGATCCGTCAATTGAGGTGGTTGGCTTTGCCGCCAATGGTTTGCAAGCTATCGAAGCTATCAAGACATATTCCCCTGATGTGATGACCTTAGACATTGAAATGCCAGAAATGGATGGTCTCACTGCGCTACGTGAAATTCGAAAAACTAATAAATATTTACCAATTATTATGTTTAGCTCCCTAACGCACAAAGGAGCTCAAGCTGCAGTAATGGCCTTAACTGCGGGAGCCAGTGATTACGTTGGTAAGCCTGCAACATCTGCTGGTAGCGTTGATGGGGCTTTTAAGGTTTTAGAAACCGAGTTGATACCAAAAATTATTGGCCTTGCTAAACGCGTTAAATCCAGACAGGCAAGAGAAACTGAAGAGGCGCGCGAGATAAATAGTAGCCAGACAAAATCACTTGGCGCCCAATTCAAGCCGCAAGCCGTCTCTGCAGTAGATGCTCTGCCCACTAAAGCTAAGACTGTAGAGTCGAGAACTTTGCAATCAATCATTCCAGTTAAACCGGTGCAAGCAGTATGTATTGGTGTATCTACTGGCGGTCCTATGGCTCTGATGCAGGTGTTCAGCCAAATCACAACGGCTTTGACAGTGCCGATATTTATCGTTCAGCATATGCCACCTTCATTTACGGCTCTACTGGCAGCGCGATTAAGCGCCGCTGGTGTGATGACGGTAAAGGAGGCTGAGGAAGGCGAGGTGGCTCTGTCAGGAAATGGTTATATAGCTCCTGGCGGCTTTCATATGACGCTGGAGCGATCTGGCACTAAAACAATTATTCATTTAAATACAGAACCTCCGGAAAATTCTTGTCGCCCTGCAGTAGATGTCTTATTTAGAGCAGCGGCCGAGGTATACGGTGGCGGTGTATTGGCGGTCATTCTCACAGGTATGGGGTATGACGGCCTCAAAGGATGTCAGGCGATTGCTGTCAAGGGTGGTCAAGTCATTGCCCAGGATGAGGCAACGAGTGTCATTTGGGGGATGCCAGGTGCGGTAGTTCAAGCTGGCTTAGCAAATTCGATTCTGCCAATCGAAAAAATATCAGAAGAAATTGTTTTTCGCTCAAGAAAAATAACTCCCCAAAAATAGATGAGCAAAGAATATCTTCCGCAGTTTTATGCCATGCTTGAAGAGCATATTGGCATTTCTTTAGATGATACAAAACAGTATTTAATTGAGTCGCGCCTGATGCCATTAAGTCAAAAAAGAGGGCATGCTGAAGTTTATGCCTTTGTAAAAGAGCTTGTGCAAACGCCATTAGGCGCGATGCATTGGCAGGCTTTTGAAGCACTCACCACAAATGAAACTTCTTTTTTCCGTGACAAGCATGTGTTTGATGCTCTTAAAAATCAGATATTACCTATGCTCATTAGCAATCGTAGAAAAGAAAAAGCACTGTGTATTTGGAGCTCTGCGGTCTCAGCTGGTCAGGAAGCCTATAGCATTGCCATCCTCATCCGTGAGCATTTTCCTGAGTTACACGATTGGAATATTTTGATTCAAGCTACGGACATATCCGAGGCAATCTTAGATAAAGCTAGGGCTGGAATCTATAGCTCGTCTGAAGTTAAGCGTGGCTTAGACGATCGTTATTTGCAAAAATACTTCCGCGAACAAGGGGATGGCTACCAAATTCATTCGTCGATACGCAGTATGGTGAATTTTTTGCCGCACAACTTAGTAGCAAGCTGGCCGTTTTATCCCAAGTTTGACTTAATTTTGCTGCGCAATGTTTTAATTTATTTTAATCAGGCTACTAAGAATAAGGTTTTAGAAAAAATGCATCGCCAGCTAAATGGTAAAGAAGGCATTTTAATTTTAGGCGCCTCTGAATCAATCTATATGAATGAGTTATTCAAAACCATTCCGCTGGAAAAAATTTCATACTATCAATCTAGTTAATTATTAAGGACATGCGATGGAGCAGAATAACAATACTAGCGAGTCAAAAGTAATTGCAGAAAAAACGATTGATCCTTCATTTGCATCTTTTTGCATTCTCGTGGTCGATGACAGTCGTACACTTAGGCGAATTTTGATTCGAGAGCTCAACACGCTAGGTTTTCAAAATATTCTTGAGGCGGCTGATGGGCTAGAGGCAATTGAAACCGTTAAATCGAAACCAGTCGATTTGATGTTACTGGACATGGAGATGCCGGAGCTTGATGGTTTAGGTGTTCTTGAATCATTAAAGTCTGATGATGTTTATAAATCTTTGCCAATTATTGTTATCTCAGGTGCCGACCAGTTTGATAAGACCATTAAGTGTATTGAGATTGGTGCAGAAGATTATCTGCCTAAGCCATTTGACCCTATTTTGCTGCGGGCTCGTATTTTTTCTTCTCTTGAAAAAAAGCGTTTACGAGATTTGGACAAGAAGCATATGGAAATGCTCAACCAAGAAAAGGAATTACTTGAAGTAGAGCAATTAAAAACCGAAAAATTAATGCTCAACATTCTTCCAAGGCCAATTGCTGAGCGATTAAAGCGAGGTGAAAAGAATATCTCAGGCAGCTATCCAGAGGTCACAATTTTATTTAGTGATCTAGTTGGATTTACCAAAATGTCTTCCCAGACAAGCGCTACAGATCTGGTCAAGCTATTGAACGATCTTTTTACTCGTTTTGATAAAAGAGCTGAGGCTTTGGGCGTGGAGAAAATTAAAACCATCGGTGATGCTTATATGGCAGTTGCTGGGCTTCCCATTCCAAGGCCAGATCATGCGCAATTATGTGCCGAGCTAGCTTTAGGAATGTTTGAGGATCTCAAGGCATTTAATCAAGAAAATGACAAAGAGCTTAATATGAGAATTGGCTTAAATTCTGGGCCTGTTGTGGCTGGAGTAATTGGCTTTACTAAGTTTTCGTATGACCTGTGGGGAAATACAGTTAATACAGCGAGTAGGATGGAGTCGACCTCTCAGCCTGGCAGGGTTCAGGTATCTCCTGCAACCTATGAGGCAATTAAAAATGACTACATTTTGGAAGACGGGGGTCTGATGGAATGCAAAGGCTTAGGCGAAATTTTGACTCACTTACTGGTTTCTAAAAAATAAAGTGCAGCATTAAAAACCCATTTCAAATTTTTGATCTCCATTTTCGTAGTTCAATGAACTTTAAGAGCGCCACTCATCAGGTATCCACCGGATTGATTGTGGGTTTAAGCTCTATTGTTTACGCTATTTCTCATGGTGCTCTCTTATTTTCAGCGGGCGCACCCAATCTAATCGCCGTGGGCATGACGTCTGCGCTAGTTACCGCATTCATTTGTTCTATTAGCAGTTATTTTTTTAAAGAGAAAACATTTGTCATGGGTACGGATTCGAGCACGGTATCTGTTATGGCTGGAATGGTATTTGTATTGGGCTCCTACGCCATTTCTCCTGCAGCGACTCAGGCAACGACACTGACAGCAATATTTTTATTGTCCTGCATTTCCGGCGCCGCCTTTTATTTGGTGGCCCGATTGCATTTGGCTAATTTTGTTCGCTTTGTTCCTTTCTCAGTGATGGCTGGACTATTAGCTTCTACAGGATGGTTAATGTGTAGCGGTGCGTTGATGATTATCTCGAAAATCTCCCTGAGTGCGAAAGGAGTCGAGGGGGTTATTGATAACCCCTATCGACCAGAGTTGCTAGTGGGAATTTTCGTGGCATTTTTATTGCAAAGTTTTTCTAAAAAAATATCTAGTGCGGTATTAATACCGTTAGTCATCATTTTTCTCTCAGTCGTTGTTCATCTATTTATCGCTAGCTCTTATTGTGCTGTGTTTGGCGATATTTGTTCGGCTGATAAATGGCTTTTTTCATTTAGCTCTCACAATGCATGGATTCCATCCTGGCAAATTGATGCTGCGAATATTGATTTTGGAGCATTAGCTCGAGCTCTCCCATCGATGTTTGTTGTTGCGTTTGTTGGTGTTATTACGATTCTTCTGGCTGTAGCCAGTCTAGAGCTTTCTTATAAGAAAGAATTTAACTTAAATCAAGCGCTTAAAGTGCACGCGGGCTCTACATTGATTTCTGCCTTCTTCGGAGGATTTTTGGGGATCATTTCAACAGGTAGAACAACGCTGAATCGAATAGGAAATGGCGGAGTAATCTCCGCCATCATTGCTGCCTTGTTATGTCTTTTAATGTTAGTTGGCGGTGGTGGCCTTTTGGGATATATTCCGCGAGCTGCAATGGGTGGCGTGATTTTATTTTTGGGTATATCAATGCTCAAGAATTGGGTATGGGATCAACGAAAAGTCTTGGAGCGTGGCGAGTTAGTTGAAATTGGTTTAATTTTGATTGTGGTTGCCAATTTTGGATACCTTGCCGGCTTTGGCTTGGGTATCGCGATGGCCTGCATTGCTTTTGTAATTGCTTGCAGCAAAAATCCATTAGTTAGTTTCAAGACCGATTTATCTATATTTTCGAGTTCAGTAGTTCGTCATGAGCGACATCGCGAGCTGATTTGTAGGGAAGGCTCTCAGTCGCTGATTTTTAAGCTGCGAGGCTATATTTTTTTTGGATCGGCTAGTAATTTAGAGCTGATGTTTCACGAAATTGAAAAAAGTGATGTTCAGAATATTCTGATGGATTTTTCAGAGATACTCGGAATTGACCGCTCAGCCGTTGGAGTATTTCATCGTATTTTGCGGCGGGAGAAAATTTCTGGGGCGAATTTTTATTTTGTTTATTCTGAAAAAAATCAAAAAATAGTTCGGTCTTTGTATCCTAATCCAGCTAGCTCTGAAAGATTTGGTTTTTACCCAACCCTAGATCTGGGTGTTGAAGCAATTGAAGAGCAAATTCTTGCAGTGAATCAGGGCAGCGGTACTGCTCATAGTTGTTTTGATTTTCTCAATAACTCGGCTGAAGAGAACGCCTTAATTGAGTTATGTGATTTGAAATCCTTTGTTGCAGGTGAGGATTTATGCAAAGAGGGTGATCATTCTTCAGAAATTTATTTCATCAAAGAAGGTTTTTTGGAGGTCATAAAGGAAGTTAATGGTACAGAGATGCGTCTTACCAAGCTAAGCAATGGTGCCATGTCTGGAGAAATGGCCTTTTACAGCGGTGAACCTCGCTCTGCAACAATTCGCGCAAGCTCACCCTCTTTGGTATACATTCTAAGTGGAGAAGCATTACGCACACTAAGACAATCAAATCCTGTATTGGCTGGCAAATTTGATTTGTATGTTATTAAGAAATTAGCAAGTACCTTAACTAGGGCTAATAAGTTAATTGCATCCCTAAGGTGACCGATCAAATTCAATTACGACTTAATATCGTCCCATAATTTCATCAGTGTTCTGACTACACTAGGCATTTCATTGGCAACCTGATTGGCTTTAGTGGCAGAGTATTCGCGAATAAACCCTTTTCCTAGATTGCCAGCTTCTGCTGCCATATTGGTGTCGATTAAATCCGATTTAGACTTTTTCAGGTTAACACTTTGAGATTGAAGGTTGCTATTGATTTCACTTACCCGATTCATTTGGGATCCGATGATGGCACGCTCACTCGCAATGAAATCAACCGCTTTATCTGATTGAGTGGAGATCGAGTTAAAGGTGCTACGCCAAAGCTCATTTGAGGTATTGGCGTTAAATCCTTTGAGGTTTTGAATCGATTGTGATAACGCAACTAAGCTTGAATTGTTTAGTGCAAGGGCTTCGGCGGGGGTTCCCACGACTATTTTGGCAGACTGAGTTGCATCCCATGGCTGAGTTTTAGTTGTGATATTAAACGCTAAACCAGTTGCGGTGTCGGTAAAGATATTGGTGTCGTTCGTAATGCGCCGACCATTGATGGTGAGATTAGCATCCCTAGCAATATCAATTCCGGCGACAGAATTTTTTAACACTAAATTCGAGGTAAAGTTGGCGTTCCAATTGGCTGAACCATATTGATAAGCAGCACTAGGTGGTTGATCGCGTACCCCTAGATTTTGGAGTTGGTAGTATGGATTTGGTGTGACACCATTTGCTAAAAATTGACTGGTTCTATCGAGCGTTTGGTCATAGAGTGTAGAGTAGGCATTAGCAAAAGGGTAGTAAGGAACATAAGCGGGATTTGGGGTGAGTTCGTTATTTATCACGAGCGTGCCATCTGCTTGCTTGACTCCCGTAGCTACTGCAGAGTAATTGGTATTGAGATACTCCTGACCAGCTGCACCGGTGTAGCTCAGATACTGTCCATTATCTCCCTCAAAAGCCGTAATTCCACCTGTGTAAGAAACCAAAGGCTCGCCTGCGGTGGGACTTTTAACGGAATAATTGAATGTTGTTTGTAAGCGACCATCACTTAGTAAATTCACTGTTCCAGTCACATCTGTGCCGGTCAAAGTATTGTCGGCTACCACCAGAGTCATGCCTTGAAAGGAGACAGCATTTGCGGCGCCAGATTTACCGCCATTGATTTTGATAGCGTATTGTCCGCTGCTAGGTTGGTATAGCCGAGCGGATACGTTGTTGTCATTTAAGCTATTTATCCAATTGGTTAAGTTGCTCAAATTAATGTTAAAGCCGGCAGCGTTGTAGCCCGTCATAGCACTAACTGCGCCAGCGGTTGTTACTCCGCCAGTCACTTTGTCGCCGTTGGCTTTATAGGTGTTAGTGCCTACTGTGAATGAAAAATTGCTATTAATGCCGACTGTATTGTTGGCCGAAGTAAAGTTGGTAAGGTCAAATTCAGTTGCAGCAGCAGATTCATTGATGGTGATGTTATAAGTTCCCTGTGGCGTGCTAGGGGCAGCAAGAACTTGTACCGCGGCAGGGTTTGTATTTGAGATGCCATTTAAGTTTGGTGCGCCAACAATTTCACCATCAGCTTTAGCGGTATTGGTTAAGTTGATTGGACTATAGGCAATTAGGTCGGTATTTTTTGGCCCAGCACCAAATTTAATGGTAGGACCTTCTTGCACAATAATGGGCTTGAAAATATTGCTTAAATTTTTGGCCATCTCTTCGCCGCTATCTGTTAAACCATTGATGCCAACAGTGCTACTATCAAGGCGCATCCAAATGCCAAAATCTCCAAAGTTAAGAACTTGGGACGCTTTGCTGCCACTTAAAGTACCAAGCGTAATGGTTTGTGAGCCAAGTTCGTTATCGTTCCAGTCGGTCTTGGTCATAGTTAAAGCTGGGCCGTTACTAGAAAGCTTATAGATTCCTGGGCGAGCATCATTAACCGCCAGTGTTGTCACAATCGTGTTGTCAAGTGTGCCGATGTTAGTACTTCCAGCTTTAATGCCCGAGTTTGAATCCAGCACACCATAATTGGTTAGCAAGGCTTGATTATTAAAACTTGTGCGATTGATGGTATTTTTAATCTCATTATTTAGGTCGCTTAATTCTTTTGCAATATCAACCTTTTGGGTATTACTAAGCCCATCATTGCCCCCTTGAACTGCTAATTGTTTTACGCGCAATAGAATATCTCCGATTGAGCTTAAGCCCGTGTCGGCAGTTTGTAAAAGGCTAGTTGCTTGGTTTAGATTGACTACAGATTGGTTAACCGCATTGAGTTGACTCACCATGTTTTGAGAGATTGCTAGGCTGGCAGCATCATCTTGAGCTCCATTAACTCGTTGACCAGTCGAAAGTTTTTGTACGGTTGTCGATAATGCTTTTTGGGCCTCCATGAGGCCTTGCTGCGCATATAAAGAAGCTTGATCGATTGTGTTTGACATTTGGCCCGCCTAAAAAATGTATTTGTCCAAAACTGGATACGGCAAAACCAAGAAATGTGTTTAGTGATATTTTGGGGTTAGTTACGGTTTTCATGACCAGGTCATCTGGACTTATCTTTTTCTTAAGTGACTTTTAGTTGGCGTAGGCCCCATTTAACCAATCGCCAACCTCACACATTGCTGTAATGCCCTATGGCGTAGCATCCTTCTGGGCATCTTTTGCCACATATCATTACTGTTGCGTACCTCTACAAAATACTCCCTAACGCTAATGGGCATAATCCGATCCCGTCTATATATTGAGCATTCCATCCATTCAGGTACACCTTCAACTAAGGTATCTGCCTGATTAAAGACTAGACCATTAAATTGAGTATGTTCATTCAGTAACTTAGAGCATCCATCAATACTGATAAATACCTGCCAATTACCATCTTCATATTGAGCAAAGCCTATTTCTTCTTTAAGGGGATCTAGGTGCCAATATTGCATGGTTCGCAGTAAAGCCAAAATCGTCTTTGCTGGCACCTCAATCTGTAAATCAATCCAGGCTTTGAGCTCCAGCTCATTAATCTCTAATGCAGATGCTGCGCTAGCAATCTCTTTTGTAATGAGTTCATGAAAGATCCCAATAGCCTCAGATATATTTTTCGCGGGCTCCACTCGCAAGACCGGTTCATCACCACCAAACTGAACGGTTCTAATATTGACTGTTTGGCTATCAGCCTCAAATGGAAGATCTTCACTAATCTCAATTAGATTGGTTTTCTGCTTTTCTAGTAACTCCTTTAAGACATTACTACGTTTACTGGATCTATTAGCATTCGCTTTACTAGTAGCGGTTTTCATAGTTGTCTCCTAGATTTCAGTTGGCTTGCTTAAGAATTGAATGACTTAATTACCAAGCGCCGACTGTTCTGCACTTGTACTTTGTAGTTGCTCGTGATCTCTGGATGATCGAGTTCTAAGCGTTTGCTATCTAACCTAAATGACGGTTTAGGTGCTTTCCAAGTGGCCAGAACCTTTCCTTGGTGGGTGAGTGTCTCTGCTTCTTGCATCTGATTCATGATGTTTTGCTTGATGGAGGAGATCTCTTCCTCGCGAACTTCGATTTCGCTATTCAGTAGCTGTAATCGATTAGTAAGTTCTAAGGTACCCGTTTTGGCTTCAATGCTTTTACCTGGATCACCTTTGCCAAAGAGGGCATGACAGTCTGACTCGCTTATGGCTGGCGGCGGAATATCCTTGAGAACATGCTCTTGCCAAAAGGTAGTTGCTTTTTGAATCACCATTCTTTCCAGTTCTTGATCTCTAGTGATCTCGTAAATCCGAAAATCACTATTGCCAAATAGAACGGCTAGATCAACTCTATCTATGTTAGTAATAGCCATATACCAAATACATTGGCATAGATAACTCATGGGCACTTCGTCTGAACCTACCTCTCCCCATTCACTACTAGTAAAGAGAGTAAAAGGATTGGCTGTTTTACATTCCAAGATTCGAGAAGGAGTAGATCCACCCTCCAGAACAAAACGATCAACATG
The DNA here is from genome assembly GCF_040409795.1 of Polynucleobacter sp. MWH-UH19D. Classification (NCBI taxonomy): domain Bacteria; kingdom Pseudomonadati; phylum Pseudomonadota; class Betaproteobacteria; order Burkholderiales; family Burkholderiaceae; genus Polynucleobacter; species Polynucleobacter sp. MWH-UH19D. The sequence goes on from NZ_CP099571.1 coordinate 606,255, forward strand.
GGCACACATATAAGAGTGCTCCGGATGAATATGGATGGATTCATCGTGCAAAAGCTCAAAGCCAGTAGCGCGGGCATATTCAGAAGCGACAAACTCTTCGGCAAAAGATCCAAAGCGTAGGGGCAGTGAATCTAGTTGCCGAGCTTCCTTGCCAGTCTTTTCCATCCAGACCTCTAAAGGCGATCTAAAGCGAGAGAGTCCCAGAATGGCGCCAATGTCTGAACCACCTATATATTTAGTGCGATCTGGGCTAAAATCTTGATTAATAAGCATTTTTGAACTCCTTTTGTTCAATTTAATAAATAATTAATTCGAAAAAGAACTAATTTAGTTCATTATAGGACATAAATAGTTTGATTACAAGCGCCCAGATTCGTGCTGCTCGCGCCATGTTGGATTGGTCTAGGGACATGCTCTCGACAGAAGCAGGGGTAGGCATTTCTGCATTAATGCGCTTGGAGTCCGCGGATGGTGTTCCCTCTGGAAATATCAAGACATTTGAGGCCGTTCAGAAAGCATTTGAAAACGCCGGAATTGAATTCATTGGCACACCCGAGAGTGGGGCGGGTGTGAGATGGAAAACTTAGTAAGATTGCAAAACAAAATCAGAATTTATTAATAAATTCAATGAGTTGCATGTTTCAGTAGCCTCTCTTGGCTAACAAAGACAAATTATCCTAAACAACTTTGGCGGGGCATCCGTTAAAGAGAATACTGGGGAAACAAAACCATGTTGGTTACTCCCTTAACAGAATTAGGAGATTTTAATGGCTACCGTTATTAACACCAACTTGGCTTCTTTGTTTGCTCAAAATAGCCTTTCTAACGCCCAAAACAACTTGGCTCAGTCTGTACAACGTCTTTCGTCAGGCTTGCGCATTAATAGTGCCAAGGATGATGCAGCTGGCTTGGCTATTTCTCAAAATATGCAAAGCCAAATTAATGGCACGAATCAGTCTGTTCGTAATTTAAGTGACGCGACAAATTTGTTGCAGACTGCAGATACATCACTATCTACTATTCATGACATGCTATTGCGTTTAAAGCAGTTGGCTACTCAAGGTTACGATGGTTCACTATCAACAAGCCAAAAACTTGATATTGTTCAAGAAATGAAAGATCTGAATAATGAGATTAATGCAACAGCACAACGCACTCAATTCAATGGCATTAACCTGCTAACTACTGGTTCAAGCATTGACCAAGTGAACTCAGACCTCTACAAAGGCGCAACCCTTACAAATTCAAGTACCAAAGTTGACGTATCAGCTAATACCAAGACTGGCTACTATGCAACTGGCGGCGCTGGTGCTACTACTGGCTTGGGTGATTCTGCTCAAACGGGTGGTTACAACACCACATTCGCTGTTATTCTGGATCCAGCAAAATCAGCAAAAGCCGTAGGTGACTTTACGCTTACAGCTAATGGTGCAAACTTAACATTGACTGGCACATACAACGGGACGCCACAGTCACAGACAGTAACAATAGCGGATGTGGTTGGTGATGCGACATCTACGCGAACACAGGCTCAAACGCTTGACTTTAGTAATTTTGGTATCAGCTTGGCATTAACAACCAAGGTTGGTGCTGGCGTTACTCAAACAGGTATTAACATGGCGGCGAAACTGAGTGATTCAAGTCGTGCGGCCCTCTCTATTACTGGCCAAAATGGTGTAGTAAGTGATGTAAATTTATCTGGAGTTGCCGCTGGTACTTATACATTATCAGCTGCAAACTCTGTGACTGGTGCATTGGCATCTGCTGCCGCCAACGCTGCTCTTGTTACTGGTGCCACAGCCGGAACTTACACTGTGCGTCTTGGTGGCGGAACTGGTGGTGGTGCTACGGCTTCAGTTGTAATCACTAATGCCACTACTGTAGGATCTGTCACATTGAGCGGTGGCGGCGGTTACACTGCTGGGGATACGCTCACAATCGAGGCTGGTTTGTTGGGATCTGGTTCATCTGCGGTTACTTTAGGTGCGTTGTTGGCTGGGAATATTGGAAATTCAGGCACTTCCGGAACATTAACGTTGTCCGGAACTGTGAATGGTATTTCAACTACACAAAGCGTATTATTGGCAGACAACGCCTCAATTAATGCAAAACAATCAGTAAGTTTTGATAGTTTCGGCGTATCGTTTGATGTAACCAGTTACCAAACGCAGGATAAAAAGCAATTAGCTGGTTTGCTTGCTGGATTGAGCAGCGGAGTTAATGCAACCAAAGGTGAGATTATTGTTGCACAAGGCGCAAATAGTGCATTGAAGTTCCAAAGCGGTCCAAATTCTGGTCAATTTATTCAAATTGATACACTAAATGTCCAAACCGGAACTAGTGGCACAACGGCTGGTCAATCATCAGAAATGATGACTATGGGAACCCGAATCTCTCAATCTGGTGTTGGAAATTTGGGAAGCTTGGGCAATTTGGATTCAATTGACACATGGCAGACAGCTTTCAAAAATGCTGCCGCAGCAGTAGATAATGCGATTGAATATATTTCTACAAAACGTGCGACATTTGGCTCGCAAATGAATCGCCTTAGCTACATTTCTACTAACTTGCAATCTCAGAGCACTAACTTGCAAAATTCACGTTCTGCGATTATGGACACTGACTTTGCTGCAGAAACTGCAAAATTGACTAAGGGTCAGATTATGCAACAGGCTGCAACCGCAATGTTAGCCCAGGCTAATCAAATGCCTAACGTGATCTTGTCATTGTTGAAATAAGCATTAATCTAGGTTAAGCACAAAAATCAGGGTAACCTGATTTTTGTGCTCCTAAAGCAGGAATTAGTAGTTCATTGGAGGTAGGATATGAGTCAAGTCACCGCATTAAATTCGGCGCCACAGGTGGTGGTAAATCCGGGAGTGATGCCATCGGCTGGTTCAGTTCCTGAGCGTGCCGTTATACAGCAGCCAGTTCGTACTGATGCTGAGGTTGTTGCAAAGGCCGCAAGCACTGAATTCAAGCCGTCAGGAGTCAATGAAGCATCTGCACCCACTAGAGAGGTGGTAGCAAAAGCTGCTCAGCAAATTCAAAGTTTTGTGCAATCAATGGGTCGTAATCTTAGTTTTTCTGTAGACAGTACTACTGGATACCATATTGTTCGGGTTACCAACCCCGAAACTGGCGAGGTAGTTCGTCAATTACCTACAGAGGAACTCATACGCATTGCTCAGAGCTTCGAGCAGCTAAATGCAGCTCTGATACATCAAAAAGCATGATATTTACGTGCCAAATCAAAGATTTGGCACGTATATTGCTTCATTTTATTTGCCCCTGATAAATTTTGGGGAGATAAATGGTTAAAGTAGTGTTTCACAAGACGGAAAATCTAAATCATGGCGGTTTCATCATCTAGTACAAGCACCTCGGCAAGTACAGGTACAGCATCAATTGATGTTGCAAGCATTGTTGCCCAATTGATGACGGTAGAAAACAAGCCGCTTGATGCCATTAATACCAAGATCACACAGCAACAAGTGGTTATTAGCGACCTGGGTACAGTTAAAAGTAAGGTTTCCGCCTTGGGCGATGCCCTGAAAGCGTTTCAAGACCCTAATTCTTACAATAGCGCGGTTGTTAATACAACTGACGCTACGGTTGTGCAGGCTACCGCGGCTAATGGTGCCCTCATTGGAAGTTATAGCGTTACAGTTGGAGCAACAGCGCAAGCCTCAAAATTTACAATATCAGGATACTCTTCGAGTGCAGATTTAGCATCAATTGACGCACTTGCTGGTTTCTCAATAACAATTGGATCTAAAACTTATAGCACGCTTGGAACGCCTGCTGGAACGCCGGCTTTATCCTCTAATGCTACTGTTAATGAATTGAAGAATTGGATTAATTCGCTTGGTGTTAATGTCAACGCTAGTCTAGTGCAAACAATAGATAGTTCGCATTTTGCATTAATGATTCAAGGAACGCAAACGGGCTTGGCCAATGCTGTTTCTTATTCCGGCATATCTCCATCAGCGTCTCCTGTAATTACGATAACGGCTGGTTCAGCGGCCACTCATTCGGATGATGTGATTGCTTTTTCGGCAATGTCCAGTGGAGATAGCGTTACTGTTAATGGTTTGACCTATACCGCTTCAGCAGCTTTAACGGCTGCCGATGTAGCGGCTAAATTTACTAGTGGTGCAATTTTAGCTGGCGGTTCAGACTATTCGGGTGCCTGGAATGCAGCGTATACAGCCGCCGCAAGTGTTACTAATACAAATCAGATTGAGTTAATAGCAGTCGCTACTGGCGCGGTTGCTGCGCCAGTCTTGTCGGCAACTCCTCGTGCTGCTACTAATTCTGTGGATACGATCTCATTTACTAGTATGGTTAATGGAGATAGCGTTACTGTTAATGGTTTGACCTATACCGCTTCAGCAGCTTTAACGGCTGCCGATGTAGCGGCTAAATTTACTAGTGGTGCAATTTTAGCTGGCGGTTCAGACTATTCGGGTGCCTGGAATGCAGCTTATACAGCCGCCGCAAGTGTTACTAATACAAATAAGGTAGTACTTACTGCTGCAACAGCAGGTGCAGTAGCAGCACCTGCTATCAGCGTTGTTGGAGCAGTTGTTAATCCAAGTAGTAATTTTGTAATTGGGTTAACGGCCGGCGTGGTTTCCGCACCAAGCCCATCTTTTATTGCTGGAACGGCAAATGTCACTGAGTCAGCAGACGTAGCTTTTCATGACTTAACTGCCGGTCAATCCATTACGATGGGCGGACTGACCTTCACGGCTGGCGCTCTTGGGGCTCATGCATCAGATGTGGCTAGTGCGTTTGCGAGCATCTCAGTTGGCACTGTGGCAGCTACCATCAACACTACAAAATCATTAAATGATGCGCGCGGTGGAACTTTTACTGCTGGCAGTATGACAGGTTGGGCAACCGGCGGGGTTAACGGCGGTGCTGGTGTAACTTTTGCTAGTGCCACGGCTAATCAAGACGTCGCTAACTTAACCAGTTCAGGCTCTGCTGGGGGATTGGTCATTACTACCGTCAGCAATGCTCGTGATGCCTCATTTAATGTAAATGGCACTGACTTTACTCGTTCATCTAATGCGGTTAGTGATGTGATAGGTGGCGTTACATTAAATTTAGTCAAATCTTCAGGTGCAGCCCAGGTAGTTAATGTCACACGTGGTGCAGATAATTCACAAAAAACGATAACTAGTTTAATCGCAGCGTATAACGATTTAATCGGTACTTACAAGACCATGACGGCAAACTCAAATAACTCGACCTCCTCAAAGGTGGGAACGTTTGCCAATTCTCCAACAACCTTATCTTTTATTAATGATATTAAGAGTAAGTTTGCGATTGGCGCGACTTACGGCAGCGCTGATCCTGTCACGGGTAAATTTAGCACCCTCAGTATGAATGCGATGGGCATGGATTTGCAATTAGATGGCACTATTAAATTTAATGCCGCTGCCTATTCATTAGCCAGTAGCAAAGGTTTACAAGATATTTTGGCTGCTGGGGTCAGAGTTGGGGGGAGTAGTGCCATCCCGTCTACAGCCCCTTCCATTACAACTACACAAGGTAGTGCTTTAGCTACCGAGACAGCCCAAGTTGTGTTTGCTTCAATGATGCCAGGTCAAACTTTGACGATGGCGGGTTTGACTTTTAAAGCTGGCGGTCAAGGCGCCACTGCGGCTCAGGTTGCAACCGCGTTCTCTAGTATTAATGCAGCTGGCTTAACCGCGGGTTCATTGAACGTCAGTAAATCTCTTGGGGATGGGTCTGGCGGCTCATTTACATCTGGTACATCAACGGCATGGACAACAGCTGCACCAGTAGGTAACTCAGTGATATTTACTAGTACAACGGTCAATACCGATGTTGCTGATTTGGTTGTTACCCAAACTGCTGGAGTAACTGATTTGCTAGCATTTGTAAATGCGCAGATTGGGGCTAATGGCGCCATTAATAGTCAGATCAAAAATGAAGTGACCGAAGGAAATGAGTTGACTAAACGCCAAGCTCAACTTACTGAGCGCCTTAATGTAATCCAAAATAATTTCATCGCTCAATATTCAGCATTAAACGCATTGCTATACCAGCTAAGCTCAACTAGCACCGCCCTCACAAGTGCACTGACTGCTTTAACTAATAGTCAAAGCAGTAAAAATTAATAGGATTTGACATGATCTACAAATCAGCTAAGGCTTATGCAGCAAACGAAGTATTGACTGGGGTACATGGTTCAGATCCTGGTCAGCTGATTATTTTGGTGTATGAGCGTGTATTTGATCATTTGAAGCTAGCAAAACAAGCTTTGGAAAATGGGGATTATGGGATTGAGCCATTTACAAAAGCGCATGATCTTATCCAGCAAGGTTTATTGGCATGCTTAGACTATGAGGGTGGCGGGGAAGTGGCCTTAAGCCTTGGCGCAGTCTATGAATGGGTTTTGCGAGAAATGTTGAGCGCAAGATTAACCAAGTCACCAGAAAAAATTCAGGCTATCTTAGATATCCTGACTCCACTTTACGAAGCCTGGTTAGCGCTATCGCCAAAAGAAATGATTAATCATTTATCCGCTGATGCATCGATGGCGGATGGTAAAACTGAAAGACGGGTCGCCAACTCATAAAGCTGGCATATTTGGATTATGGCAATTCCAATCCCCCCTAATTTGCCGATTAATCCATTAGTTGATTTTCATCGCAACGATTTAATTTCCCCGCCATCTGCACCTGCAGTGGTTGAAAGTTTGGCCGCAATTGATCCTCGAGTGGCGCTCAATATGCCCTTGCCAGTAGTTGATTCTTCTGCAGGAGGATCTTTACAAGATGCTTTGCAAAGTGCTGTGGGACGCGGTCAACAAAGTTCAGTCCTCACTGAGCCTGAAGTAGACCAAGCGGTATTACTGGAAATCTCAAGTCTGACGGCCGATCAAGCTGAGGCTAGCGCGCATCCATCCCAAACACGTATAGATAGTTTGTTGTCGCAAAGTTTGAGTCGAATGGATAACTTGGGTGGCGCAGCTCTGGGTCAATTACTTTCTGACATCTTAGCGGTAGATGTTCCGGAGTTGGGACAAGCGGTAAATTCACAGAATAAAAATTCCGCGCAAGGTGTGGTTGTGAATTGGCCAGGCTCATCTAATACGGGAGCAAACGCCGTTGTCGCAAATACCGCTGACCCCAAAGTGGCCATGAATGTTCTGTATCAAAACTTACAGACATCAGGCATCTTTGCTGCTGACCAATTAAAAAAAGTCTTGTTTCCTGCTAGTGAAGACGGTGATATGCAGGCAAGCGGTATTACTGATGTGCCAGCCGAAGCGCAAAAGCTGGTCTCACAGCTAAGTACCAATGCCCCGCTAGTTCAGGATTCAGTGAAGTTGTTATTGCGTGGTGATTTACTTTGGCAAGGCCAATTAATGCCAAATGTTCAGGGCCGGCTATATAGGGAAGATGCCTGGGAAGCTGATCCGCAAGATCCTAGTCAAATGCAAAAGGGTAGCAAAATCACCATGGAAGTGACTCTCCCAAATTTGGGACCCTTTAAGGTAGTGGGTACGCAATTTGGCGATAGTGTGCATGTTGCAATTGAGGCGTCCCCTGATGCGCAATCTACTCTTGCTAATTCATTTGCGCAGCTATTAGAACAAATGCGGTCTCAGGTTGACCCTGATGCAAAAGTTAGCCTTAAGGGTGAGGCAAGTTCGTAATGGATGATAAAAAGATTCGTAAAGCAGTTGCTCTAGCCTATGAAACCAATAGCGCTGCACCGCGTATCACTGGCCAAGGCGAGGGGTTTGTGGCCGATGCTATTTTGGCCAAAGCAAAAGAGTTTGGTATTCCCACTAGAACCGAGCCTGAGCTAGTGGAGTTTCTCATGCAACTCAAGCTCAATGAATTGGTGCCTCCAAAACTCTATGCTGCAGTTGCTGAAGTGTTAGCGTGGGCATATGAGATTGATGGCAAAACCATCCCTAATCCGAATAACGTCAATATCGGGCGTTAAAGTCACCGGAAGTGATTTTAGGCAAATTCAATTTAGCAAAATGTAAAAAGCAAAAAGCCCGATGACTCGGGCTTTTTAATTATTCAGCGGCAAGAAATTAAACCTGTAAATTGGTCACCTCTTTATAGGCGTCTACTAGGCGGTTACGCACTGCAATCATGCCTTGCAATGAGAGATTAGCTTTTTGCAAAGAGACGATAACATCTTCTAAGGAGGTATCGGAGGCGCCAGTAGAGAAAGACTGGGCTTTTGCCTGAGCACTATTTTGAGCGGTATTGACGTTTTCAATAGCGTTTTTCAGTACAGCAGAGAAGTCGACGCCATTAGCAGCTTGGTTATCGCTAGCAACAGGTTTCCCGCTGGCTGCAGCGGCCAAGGCCTGCATCCGGGTAATCATGGAATCAACGTTGCTTGTACTCATGTGCCTAATTATCTATCAAAAACAGTCAAATTACTTATTCATTTAAAAAGCCAGCATCTTTATAGGATTTGAGCTTGTAGCGCAGGGCCCTTGCTGAAATGCCTAATATCTCTACGGCTTTTGTTCTATTTCCATTTACTTCAGCCAAAACCTTGAGGATGTGTTCACGCTCTACTGACTCAATATCCTGGCTTTCACTTCTGTTTAAAGCAATATCTGTGCCATTTTGCCCAGTTTTGGGGCTTAAATTTGGGTTTTCTGCCGTCTCGGGCGCAGGGGCAGGCTGTCCTTGGGTTGGACTGATTTGGCTGATTTGAGACTCATCTAACTCCAGATCTTGAGCGGAGATTTGATCTCCATCAGCAAGTAACACCGCACGCTGAATAATGTTTTCTAACTCTCGAACATTTCCAGGCCAAGAATATTGTTGGAGCAATGTTTTTGCTGGACCACTAAGAGTCAAAGAATCTCGCCCAATATTCACGCTATAGCGTTTGAGGAAAAATTCAGCCAAAGGAATGATGTCTAGTGGACGATTGCGAAGCTCTGGAACATGGATTGGGAAAACGTTCAAACGAAAGTACAAGTCCTCCCTAAACTTGCCCGCTTTAACTTGGTCTTGAAGATTGAGATTAGTGGCGGCGATGATGCGCACATCCGCTTGAATCGAATCGGTCGAGCCAATACGCTCCACTTTTTTATCTTGCAAGACTCTGAGTAATTTGGTTTGTAACGCTGCAGGCATCTCTCCAATTTTATCTAAAAATAGTGTGCCTTTATTCGCCTGTTCAAACTTACCTGCTTGTGCTTTGGTAGCGCCAGTAAACGATCCTTTTTCATGACCAAACAAAATGGATTCGAGTAGGGTGTCTGGAATTGCTGCGCAGTTAATCGCAATATAAGGGCCGTTTACTCGCTTCGATGTTTTATGAATATGTTGCGCAACCACCTCTTTGCCTGCACCAGATTCGCCGGTTACTAAAACACTTGTATCAGTACCGGCAACTCTCTCGCAACGAGAAAATATTGCAACAGTTTGTGGGTCGACCGCAATGACATTGTGGTCGGCAGATCGAATTTCTGAACCGACAACTTCAGCTTTTTTAGTTTCTGCTGCAGGGGCGCTTGACGTGTTGTCTGCATTTATTGAGCTTGCAGGGCTGCTATCGGATATGGGGTCAGATGAGCGATAACGCGAAATGATTTCAATCAATTGCTGAGGAACAAAAGGCTTAATTAAGAAGTCGCGTGCGCCAGCTTTCAGTGCTTCAACTGCAAGCTTGGCATCAGCAAATGCTGTCATGATCACCACTGGCAAGTCTGGGCATTCTTTTTGCGCAATCTTGAGCAGATCAATGCCAGTCATGCCTGGTAGCTTATAGTCAGTCACTAATACTGTCTTAAGGTCAGGGCGCAACAGAGGCACAACAGTCTCAGCACGTTGGTGTGTGACAAAGTCGATACCCTTCATGCGAAGCGTAACTGCAATGGCTTCTCTGAGGTCTTCGTCATCCTCAACAAGGATGACGGGAAAGCGTTCGTTTACAAGCTCAGTCATAATTTACTCAGACGTAATGGGTAAGGTAATTTTAAAAATAGCACCATGAGGAGAGTTTTCAACGTTAATCGTTCCGCGGTGCGCCTCAATCGTATTTTTGGCAATCGATAAACCAAGGCCAGTACCGTTCGCGCTGGTTGTAGAAAATGGCTCAAACAAAGAATCAATAATCGTTGATGCAATACCAGGGCCTTGATCTTCGATCGTGATCATCAGCTTTTTTGCATCAACTTGCGCTTGTAAAATCACCTTGTCTTTTGGTTTAGAAACACTTAAAGCATTTTCTAAAATCGCTACTAATGCATTGGGTATCGATTTGGGTTCAACCAATAGCATGCTTGATGCAGGAATATCGCTTTGTACATTCAAACCAACATCATTGCTTTCAAAGAGGGCTTGAATACTTGCTTGTGCTTCATCAATGATTTGCTGCGCGCTAACCAACATCGTTTTCGTTGGTCGATTTGAAATAAAGCGCAGCATGTCTTGCGACAATTTTTCAAGATCAAGTAATTGCTTGCGAAGACGATTGGCAAATTCTTTCGACATGTCTGGAGCAAGATTGTCGTCACAAAGGTGAGATGAGTAGAGCAGGGCAGTTGCCAATGGCGTACGAAATTGATGCGCAATGCCTGCCGCCATTTTTCCCATGGCAGTGAGGCGATTTTCTCTTTGGGTCTCTTGATGCAAAGAAATATTGGCAGTGATGTCTTGGATTTGAATAAAGCTGCGACTGCCTTCATCAATACGAATGACCTGCACCGTTTTTTGGGGTTTTGAACTCGATGTTTCCGTATTGCCAATTAAGCCAATTACATATTCCCCAGGGGCAATCGAGGGCTGCCAGTCACTCGGAATCTCAAAGGACTGACCAGCGCTCAGCCCGGGTAGAAAGTGCAAGACTGCAGGGTTGTGCAAAAGCACAATATTGTTTTCAAGCAGGATTACGCCGGCGGGAATGGCATTCATGAGGATGCCTAGCCGTTGGTTGGACTTTTGTAGCTCATCACTTAGCTGATCAATCTTGTCCTGCAGGGCGATTTGCTGAGCCTCTAACTTTTGGGATTCGGCATAAAAAATCGCAAATGCTTCCTCTAGACCCTTAGCATCTAGGCTGGGGCTGCCGGGACTTGCACTTTGTGTGCTTGCGGGTATAGTGGTTTCAGGCTTGGTCAATGGGTATTTGGGGTTATATGTGCAGTTAGTGAGGGTGGCAAATTTTGCCTCTTTTTTCACAATATGGGCATAGGATATCAATATTTAGAGAAAATGGGCAAAAAGGTTCTATATTTAGTGCTATTATCTTTTTTAGAATTTTTGCCTGATTTGACGGAAATGAGCGATTGAGCGAAGAAGCACAGCCCGGAATACAGGAAAGCGAAAAGGACGCGGCAGTAGTCAATATTGGCTCTAAGCCGGCAGCCTCTGCTGTTCCAGCATCAGCCCCGAGAGAGGGCAAGGTAAAACTCCCCTCAAAATTAGGTGAACTCCAAATGCGCTATCAAGCGCTAGGAATGCAACAACGCCTCATTGTTGCCGCTGCCTTGTTTTTATTTATCTCAGCCCTCGTTTTTGTCACGGTCTCGGGCCGTAGCAAGGATGATTATCGGGTTCTGTTCTCTAGTGTGAATGAGCGTGATGGGGCGGCTATTGTGGCGGCCTTGCAGCAAATGAACGTGCCGTACAAGTTCACCGAGGGCGGTGCAGCGATTTTGGTGCCTGAGTCATCGGTTTATGAGACCCGTCTGCGATTGGCCGGACAAGGTTTGCCTAAGGCAGGTAACGTTGGTTTTGAATTGCTGGAAAACCAAAAGATGGGTACTAGCCAATTTGTGGAGCAGGTGAACTATCAGCGTGGTCTTGAAGGTGAGTTAGCGCGCAGCATCAGCTCTTTGGCGCAAGTTAAATCCGCGCGTGTGATGCTGGCCATTCCTAAGCAAACCGCCTTTATGCGTGAGCAAGAAAAACCAACCGCATCAGTTGTGGTCACCATGCACCCAGGCCGCTTTTTGGATTCCCAGCAAGTTGCCGCTATTACTAATTTAGTGGGATCTTCTGTTCCAAATCTAGGCCCTGCCAATGTCACTATTGTTGATGCAGAAGGAAGCTTGCTTGCCCCCAACGCGCAGCGCTTAATGGGTCTAGATAGCAATCAACTCAAATATGTTGCTGAGTTAGAAGGCGCACTCTCAAAACGCGTGCAAGCTATTTTGGAACCGGTAACCGGTAAAGAAAACGTACGCGCACAAGTGACGGTGGATATGGATTTTGGTGAGCTTGAGCGCACCGAAGAAACATTTGGTCGTAACTCACCCCCTAATCAATCATCCATTCGTAGTCAACAATCCAATGAGGCTGCAACGCCGAGTTCATCAGCATCCGGTGTTCCTGGTGCATTGACCAATCAACCTCCAGGCGGTGGGCAAGCCCCGATTAATGCTGCTGGCGGTGCTGCAGGCAATACAGGTCCACAAAATCTCAATGCGCCACCATCAAGCTCAAGCTCAACTGCTAGCAACATTAAAAAAGATTTAACGGTGAACTACGAGTTAGATCGTGCGATTGAGCGTATCAAGTCGGAAAAAGGTAAGGTAAGAAGAGTTTCTGCTGCGGTAGTGGTGAACTACAAACAGCCTACAGGGGTTGATAAAGATGGCAAGCCATTAAAGCCCGTACCGTTTAGCGCTAAAGAGCTTGATCAGATTAATAATCTTGCCCGCGATGCAGTGGGTTACACAGAGAAGCGCGGAGATAGCGTAAGCGTTGCCAACATTCCGTTTAAGTTAGAGGTGCCTGAAGAGCTGGCGTTTTACAAACAGCCTGGCGTCATTGAGCTTAGTAAAGAATTCTTTAAATTTGCCATCATCTTAGGATCTTTGGGCATTATGTTCTTTGGCGTAGTGAAGCCATTGCTCTTTCCCAAGAAAGTCGACGATGCTTTGGAAGAGCAGCGTATTGAGGAAGAGTTTGATGAGAAGATCAAAGCTGAGATGGCGCAGATGGATCCAAAACTTCGCGAGAAGCGACGGATGGAGATGGAGCTGCTAAAGGAGCGTCAGCGTATTGCTGAAGAGGAAGAGCGTCAGCGGGTTGAGGAAGAAAGAAAACGCATGGAAGAGGAGCGTCTTCGCTTGGAAGAAGAGAAAAAGAACGAGTATGAGTCGCTTCTCAAGTACGCAACTGATTTTGTGGCTGAAAATCCGAAGGTGGTATCCGGCATCTTTAAAGAATGGCTCGCTGCTGATGCTGAGAAAACTAATTCAGCAAATGCTGCTGCCGCTGCCGCAGGTTGAGATAAAGAGTAGATAACATGGCTGATGAAGAAGTCGAAGCACCGAAAAGCCTCTCGATAGCAGAGGCACTTAAAGAAGGCGTTAAGGGCGCTACCCAAACTGGTGCCCTAACCTTCGAAGAGCTCGATGGTGCTTCACGCGCCGCGGTGATTCTGCTCGCCGTTGGTGCTGAGTCAGCGGCAAATGTGCTCCGCACGATGACTCCATTTGAAGTGCAAAGACTATCTGGAAAGATGGCGGTGGTGCGCTCACTCAGTCGTGATTTGGTATTGCAAGTGCTACGGCAGTTTAAAGATGTCACTGAGAATAACTCTCAAGTGGCATTCGATACTGATGACTTCATGCAGAACATGCTGACAAAAGCGATGGGTGCAGAGGGCGCATCTGATTTGCTCGGCCGTCTCGAATCAACGCTAGACATGTCTGGTATTGAAACGCTCAAGCGGATGGAGCCTGATGTACTCTATGAGATGATTAAAGGTGAACATCCACAGATTGTCGCAACCGTGATGGTGTTCTTGGAGCCTGGTCAAGCAGCTTCGGTATTAAAGCTCTTCCCAGACGATTTGCGTAACGAACTGATTTTGCGTATCGCCTTGTTAGAAAAAGTCCAACCTGCCGCTCTGAAGGAATTGAACGAAGTCATGTCACGTTCTGCTGGTCCGGATGCGGACTTCCGCAGAAGTACTGTTGGTGGCGTAGTGCCTACGGCTGAGATTCTGAATATGCTTTCTGGCGGTCTTGATAAGCAAGCGCTTAAAACCATTCATGACTTCAATGCTGAGTTGGCGGATGCTATTCAAGAGAAGATGTTCGTGTTCGAAGACTTCAACGATATCGAAGATCGTTCTTTGCAAACCTTGCTCTTGGAAGTTCCACAAGAAACCTTGGTTATGGCACTCAAGGGCGCAAGCCCAAAGCTACGCGAAAAGCTCTTCAAGAATATGGCCAAGCGCGCCGCCGATGGCGTACGCGAAGATCTCGAGACACGCCCACCAGTCAAGGTGCAAGAAGTCGAAGAGATGCAAAAAGAAGTTATTCGTATCGCACGTACTCTGGCAGAAGAAGGCCGCATGATTATGGAAAGGGGCAAGTCAGCCGATGCCTTCCTCTGATGAGGACTCTCTGCTGACGAGGTGGGAGCCACCCTCCTTTGATCCTCCAAAGCCCCCTAAACCTCCCAAGGTTCCGCCCGTCCTTTACCCTACGGTTGAAGAAGTAGAAGCTATTCGTGAGAGTGCCTACAAAGAGGCTTATGAGTTAGGCAACAACCAAGGCTTTGTGGAAGGCCGTGATGCTGGATACAAAGAAGGTAAAGAATCTGGTTATCGCGAAGGTTACGAGCGAGGTTATGCAGATGCCGATCAAGAAACGAGGCGTCTGCAAGATGCCCTTGGTCAATTACTGGAGGCGCTAAGGGGAATGCCCGAAGCCATTGCGCAACCCCTGATTGAATTTACTTATGAAACCGCATCACGCCTAACTGCTAATGTTTCAATGGAGCGCGCACCATTTGTAGCAGCAGTTCAAGAAGCGCTGATGCGCTTGCCACGTCCTGGTGAAAATCTGTATCTGCGTCTGAATGCAGAAGAAGTTGAGACCTGGAAAAAAATAGTGGATGATCCTGGCCTGCCATTTAATTGCACGATATTAGTAGATGCCGATGTCAACCCAGGACACGCATATGTTGAAGTGAGTGGTGCACGCATTGACGTAGGTGAGCAGGCACGCATTGCATTAGTAAGAGCTGCGCTTGGTTTGGATCGTGATTCAATTGAGCAAGATTTAAGCGTCCAGAATTTAAGCGAACAAATGTTTAATAATCAAGAAAATGAAGCGGCTCTTGGTTATCAAGATGTTGAGAGTAGTTATCAAGATGACTCTGCTGCAGGCGATGAGGTAAAACCAGAGTGAGTCATTTGCAGCCGGCTGAATTGGCAAATCAGTTAGAGATGCGTAAGCAGCACTTACTCGAAACGCCATTATCCATTCGTGAAGGGAAGTTAAAACGCGTTTCAGGCATCGTGCTTGAGGTAGAGGGTTTGCCGATGAGTATTGGTGCGGGCGCCACCATCCTCTCCGAGTTAGGTGGCAAAACCTATGATGCTGAGTGCATTGGTTTTAATGGCGCCATTACTTATCTCATGCCAATCGATGCGATGGAGGGGATTTCTCCAGGCGCACTTGTTTATCCAACCAATACCCCATTTAACTCGGGTAGTGGTTACACCTCAAATAGCATTGGTGATCCTTTGCCAATTGGTGAGGATTTATTGGGAAGAGTGGTTGATGGCTTAGGTCGTCCAATCGATGGTAAAGGTTATGGTGAAAAACAACTCACGCCTTATATTCAGAGAACGTTAAACCCGCTAGATAGAACGCCGATTCACGAACCCTTGGATGTAGGTATTCAGGCGGTCAATGGATTGCTAACAGTTGGTCGCGGTCAGCGCGTTGGAATTTTTGCTGGTTCTGGTGTTGGTAAGAGTGTTCTTCTAGGAATGCTCGCACGCAATTGCGTTGCTGATGTGATCGTGATCGGACTTGTTGGTGAGCGTGGTCGTGAGGTTAGAGAGTTTTGTGAAGATACTCTAGGACCAGAATCATTTAAGAGATCAGTTGTAGTAGCGGCTCCAGCTGATGCTTCGCCACTTGCTAGATCAAAAGGCGCTTCCTATGCGACTGACGTAGCTATTTGGTTTCGCGATCAAGGCAAGCACGTGGTGTTGATCGTGGATTCATTGACACGTTATGCCATGTCTTTGCGAGAAATTGGCCTAAGCTTGGGTGAGGCGCCAGTTGCTCGTGGTTATCCGCCAAGCGTATTTGCCAGAATGCCAGAGTTGGTTGAACGTGTTGGTAATGGCGCCAATCCTAATGGATCAATCACAGCGTTTTATACCGTTCTCTTGGAGGGAGACGATACAAATGATCCGGTGGCTGATACTGCTCGCGGCATTTTGGATGGCCACTTTTTCCTTTCTAGGGAATTGGCTGATAGTGGCCACTACCCAGCAATCGATGTGGAGAAGTCTATTTCTCGCGTCATGCCTAAAGTTGTTTCAAAAGAACACTTACTATCAGCTCGTCGCTTAAAGCAACTTTACAGCCGCTATATGCGAGGCAGGGATCTAGTTTCTATGGGGGCATATATCGCTGGTACTGACCCAGATTTGGATGCCGCTCTAGCTGCTTGGCCCAAAATTCAGGCCTTTTTACAGCAAGATGCTGAAGTGACGATTCCAATCGATCAAACCGAAAGGTTGCTATTCGAGATTGCTCCGCCAACAAGCCAGTAATTTAATTCCAAGTTAATTTCCTTTAAATGTCCGCCATTGAGCTTCTACTCCGCTTAGCAAAAATCCGTGAGGATCAGGCAATGGCTAGAGCCAAAAGGGCGGCTGGTCAGGTAAATCAGACAAAAGCCTTTAAAAATCAGGTACTTGAATACGCTAAAGATTATGAAATTCAAATGTTGGCAGCTTCTAATGGGAGTGTTCCAGTATCTTTTGTGCAAGATGCAAATGCGTTCAGAGAAAAGCTTATACAAAGCTCTGTAGAGATGGATGGGCAGATTCAGGGGCTCTCAAAAGCCTCTGAGGAGACATTAATGACCGCAACCCAGGCCAGAATGCGCACCCGCGGACTAACAAAATTGGTCGAGAAAAAGCGGCACGAAGCCAGGCAGAAAAGGGCTAAGGCGGAGATGAACCAGTTTGAGGATAACTACGCCGCCAGACTGAATGTGAATTCTGGCACGAAAGATGCATAGTAAGAAGTGTTCCTTTTGGAGAGGCTATGCCAACAGTAAGTCAAATTCGGATGCAAGCAGTAGCTAATAGCGTAAATAACGCTATGGCGAAGCCTGGCGTTACGCCCGGTGGTTCTGCTACGCCCGGTGGCTTTGAGGCTTTCTTAGCTGCACTAGATCAAACTCAAATGTCCCGTCTTAATGCAAGGGCTGATTCTGGAGTCTCGGGAAGCCAAAATACATTGCCTGTTGCTTCTAGAGGGCAAAATTTGCCGCTTTCAGTTCAAAACACGGAAGATACTGCAAAAAATTCCGATCCACTTCAGCTTTTAATGGCTCAATTGGCGGCACAGAGCTTGGCAGCCCAAAATGCAGCTGTGCAAGCATTTGATGCAAAAAATCAGGTAACGCCTGGTATCGCTTCAAATCAGTCTATGAGTGTTGAGGCTTTGATGGCTAACCTCAATGGAAAGGCAAATGGCTCAACTCAGGATTTGGCTGCCTTAATGGGGCAACAAATTGATTCCAAGCAGGCTGCATTAATCAGTCAGGCATTAACCAAGGCATTAAAGGCTAATGGCCAGGCGCCAGATGCTCAGATCCAAAGTCAGGTTGCAAGCCTACTTCAAGCTTTGCAAGCTAGTGGAGCGCAAAATCAAGCTTTTGGTCAGTCTGGCGCACAGAGCCCTGCTCAAATTGCTAGTGCTATTCAGGCTTTTGCGCAAAAGAATGGAATTAATTTGCCCCCAGAGGTTCAAACCCAATTAACGAGCTTGATTAACCAAGGCAATGATCAGTCCTCCGGCATCAAGTTGCTTGGCGTTCAAACTGACGCCACCCTTCAGGCTGGAGCAGTTGACCCCACTAAAGCAACAACGATTCAGAATCTCACTGAGGGTAAGCAGACTCCAGTGATGACAACTGCCGCTGATAAATTACCAAAAGCTAAAACTGCAGATGGTCCGCTCTCTGTTAATACGATTAATGATAAGAATCACGGAGTTAAACCTGGTTCATTAATTGATGATGCTGTATCAGCAATGGCCAAAAATCAGGGTGAGTCTGCGAAGTCTGATCAGGTTGATCAACTGACTTCTCAAAATCTTAAAGATCAGCCTGATTTGAATGCGCTGTCAGCTAATAACAGTGGTCTTGCAAGGATTGAGGGTCATTCATCTGCTGCTCAAAAGATGGAGTTAAAAGCGTCTGAAGTCTCCTTGGCCTCAGGCCCATTGCATTCCGAAGTCATGAGCGCAGCTAAGTCAGGTGGCGGCAGAATTATGTTGGAATTAACCCCTCCTGAGCAGGGCACTATTCGCATTGATTTGCGCATTAATTCCGCTGGGCAAGCCCACTTAATTGTTGAGGGTGCTAGCGATGCAACCAAGTCCCGTTTAGATCAGGGCGGTCAAAACCTGAAAAATGAATTTGCTCAGATGGGCCTAAATTTATCCCTGGATTTAAGACAGGGCGGGCAGTCACAGCAAATGCGCGACCAAGCCTCTTTTGGCGGGCGTCAGCCTGGTTACAACAGTATTTCCTCAAACCCACAATCTTTAAGCCCTTCAATCTCAGTCAATTCCATCGGTTCAGGTGATAATAGGGGCAATAGCAGTGCAGTTCACCTGTATGCTTGATACTATTTAGTAAAGAGGATGAGTAATGGCTGAAGAAGAGCGCGTTGAACCGACCTTAGATCCAAACGCAGCTGCCCCACAGGCAGCTGTTGCTGCTCCTGCAGGTGGTCATGATTCCGAAGAAGAAGCGCCCAAACCAAAAGGTAAAGGCAAACTATTAATCATCGTTGCTTTAGTAGTTTTGATAGCAGGTGGTGTTGGCGGTTACATGTATATGAAACATTCTGCCGAAGAAAAGCACCGTCTCGAAGAAGAAGCTAAGCGCCCAGAGAATATTCTCAAAAAACAACTAATGGAGCGCAAAGAAAACGCGCCTCCAATCTACATTCCTTTGGAAGAAATGGTGGTGAACTTGCCTGGTCGTGGCGGTGAGCACTATTTACAAACCAAAATTGTTCTGCGTACTAATGATTCTTCAACTGAAGGCAAGATTAAAAATTTCATGCCTGTGATTCGTGACAAGATCATTACCGTTTTGTCTTCACGTCAAATGCAAGAATTGGCAACGGTTGAGGGTAAAGTGATGATGGCTCGTGAGATCGCCTTAGTCATTAATTCCATCATTGCGCCACAGCTCACTGCTATTTATGTATTGCAGCAGCAACCGGGCACAGCCGATATGCAAAATCTAGAGCGTATTGGCGCAGTACCTAAAGAAACTTCATCAGGTCAAAAGATTACTGGTGAAGCTGCTAGAGCGGCTGCAGAGTTTTGGAATGTGACTGAAATGGATTTGCCAGTACAGGCAGTGTTGTTTAGTTCTTTTGTGATGCAGTAATCAACCACTTTAGAAAGTCCATTTAGGAAATCATGGCGGCAGAGGAAATAAATGTCGAGATGAATATTGACGCTGAAGATCAGCGTGCAATGTTTGACAAATCGAAAATTATTGCTCGGCGCCGCATGCCGACTTTGGAGCTTATCCATGAGCGCTTTAGTCGTGCGGTTCGCTTAACACTCTTTAATATGATTCGCGCACCGATTGAGGTGCAAATGCATCTTCCGATCGTGAAGAGCTATCAAAAATTCGTAGATGAATTTCCTGAGCGTACCAACATTAATATTGTTGGTATTCGTCCATTACGGGGTGTGGGTTGTTGGATTGTTGATCCAGGTGTTGTTTACATTGCCATTGACAATATGTTCGGCGGTGAGGGGCGTTTAGCGCCACGCTTAAACCTGCGTGAATACACTGCCACAGAGCTACGGATTATTCGCCGCTTGGTTGATGCCTTTTTGAATGAATACGAAAAGGCATGGAAGTCAGTCTATGAAATCAAGTTTGACTTCATGCGCCAAGAGACAAACTTTGGTTTTGCAAAAATTACCTCACCTGGTGAGATGGTGTTGCACTCTAAATTCACGATTGAAATTAATGGTCGCCCAGGTGACATTGATCTGTGTATTCCATTTTGGGTGCTAGAGCCAGTTAAAAGTATTTTGTACAACAATATGCAAGGCTTTGCGACTGAGCCCGATCAGCATTGGACCGATCTACTCAATGATCAAGTTCACGAAGCTCCCGTTACCGCGGTAGCGGTTCTTGCTCGCAAGCAAATGCTTCTGCGCGAAGTTACCTCGTTATCGGTGGGCGACATTATTCCGATTGAAATTAATGATCCAGTTACTGTTTATGTTGATGGCTTGCCAGTGATCAAGGGGCAATATGGCACTAAGGATGGGCGCTACTCTGTAAAAGTGGGCACTATTCAACACCCTGCTGAGTTCCTGAAGAGCCCATTAGAGAGTGCTCGTTTGGGTCCCAGCATGATGCGTAGCGCTGAAAAGGGTGAGCTTTATGAGCAGTTACCTGAAGGCAGTCAAAGTCACCCAGAAAATTTAGGCTCTATGCCTGCTGGAGATACAATTAGCACCATTGCTGATGGCTTAATGCCAGACGGCCCTAACGCATAAAGAAGGCGAAGAATAAGAGGATTACGATGGCTGAAAATGACAATGATTTAGCAAAATCGCTTACCAGCACCGACGTATCCGGATCATTACGTAAAGCCACCTTTAATAATTTAGAGGATGGCGCTAAGGCAGGCGCTGATTTCAACGAAATTGATTTAGTGATGGATGTGCCAGTTCAGGTCACGGTTGAACTGGGTCGCGCCAAAATGCAAATTCGTAATTTGCTCAACCTGACTTATGGATCGGTAATCGAACTCGATATCTTGGCAGGCGAACCACTCGAAGTAGTGGTCAATGGTTGCTTGGTGGCTCAGGGTGAGGTGGTGATTGTCAACGATCGCTACGGTATTCGTTTAACCGATATCGTTACGCCTGCTGAACGCCTCCGCAAAATCAACCGCTAATTAGCATGGGCTCCTCGGTGGGAGGTATGTTGCTCTTTTCCTTTATTTGGCTTGCCCTTGCTGCAGCGCTCATTTGGGTCGTTGCGTATTTGGTGAAGCGCGATTCAGCAATGCGTGCTAGTAATCCCCATGTCAAGATTTTGGCGCAGCAAGCCTTAGGTCCGAGAGAGCGTGTAGTGGTTCTCAATGTATTGAATCGAATTTTAGTTGTGGGTCATACACCATCGCAAATTTCACTGATTACTGAGTTAGAGCCAGAGGATGTGGCTAATCTAAAACCACAAACTGCTAGCGTTGATTTTGCAAATAATTTGCGACAGTTTGTTAAAAGGAAATTGGGTTGAAACGCAAAATATTCTGGTGGTCGTTTGCAATCACAGCCCTTATCGGGCTGTTTCCTTTAGTTGCATGGAGTCAAACACTGCCTTTGGTGACTGCCAAGCAGGGCGGCGGCGGCACCATTTATGCAGTTCCAGTTGAAACCGTTTTAGCATTAACGGCTCTCAGCTTTTTGCCAGCTGCACTTGTCTTAATGACAAGCTTTACTCGGATTCTGATTGTGTTTTCATTGTTGCGTCAGGCTCTGGGTTTAACAACCATGCCTCCCAATATTGTCTTGATCGGACTCTCATTCTTCCTAACGCTGTTCATCATGAACCCAGTGTTTGAGTCTATTTATAAGAACGCATATCAACCATACTCTGCTGGCAAGATGGGATTTCCTCAGGCGGTAGAAGTGGGTGCTAAGCCATTAAAAGAATTCATGCTCAAGCAAACGCGCCGAGATGATCTGAATTTATTTGCTAAGCTTTATGGAAAAGAAATCGAGGCGCGTGAAGATGTGCCTTTTACTGTTTTGATTCCTGCATTCGCTATCTCAGAAATCAAAACGGGATTTTTAATTGGCTTTGTTATTTACTTGCCATTTTTGGTTATTGACTTTGCAGTGGCTAGTATTCTGACTTCACTTGGTATGGTGATGGTCTCGCCGATGATGTTTTCTTTGCCGCTGAAGTTGATTGTTTTTGCATTGGCTGATGGCTGGGCTCTATTATCTACTTCTCTCGTGCAAAGCTACATTAACTAAGCGCTATGGAAAGCGGAGTCATTATCGATTTGGTGTATCAAGCTCTGCGCATGGCAGCAGTGTTGGCGGGCCCAATCCTAATGGCGCTCTTGGTGATTGGTTTGGTGATTGGTATTTTGCAGGCTGCTACATCTGTGAATGAATCAACCGTGGCTTTTGTACCTAAGTTAATTGTTTTTGGCGTTGTCATTTTACTCATCGGCCCAGTGACTCTTTCATTATTCACTGATTACATAAAAGAGCTTTTTGCTCGCATACCGGGTTTGGTGAACTAAATCATGCTGACCATCACGGGTCTGCAGATTGAGCAGTACATGGCAATCTTTATGTTTGCCTCGCTACGTGTGTTCGGCATGTTTCTCACTACCCCGATGTTTGCTTTTAGAACATTTCCGATGCAATTTCGATTATTGATTGCATTGTCATTTGCTTTTTATGTCATGCCTTTGGTTGGGGGCGAAAAGATCCCCAGTCCTGGCAGCATTACCTTCTTTGCATCGATGATTGAATTGGCCATTGGCGCGTTTATTGGCTTTGTGATTCGGATAGGCTTTATGGTGGTTGATGTGGCCGCAGAGGTGCTGTCTTTTCAGGCTGGATTTAGTTTTGCTTCAACCTACTTTCGTGATCCCACGCTTGACTCTGGTTTGGTCGGGCAATTTTTAGGATTGATTGTGATTGCTTTGGCATTTGCTTTAAACATTCACTTGATATTGATTGACATTATTTTGCAAAGCTTTAAAACAATTCCTGTTGGGGTGTGGCCAAGTGCTTGGTCATCAAAAGGCGTAGTGGACTTGGTGTCGGCATCGTTTCGATTGGGCTTAATTTTGTCTATGCCCATCTTGTTGGTCTATATGATGTTTAACTTGACGCAGGCTTTTTTAGGAAGAACCAGTCCACAGATGAATTTGTTCTCTGTAGGCTTTGCTGTTAGCATTCCTCTAGCATTCTTAGTTATATTTATGATTCTTCCAGATTTGCAAATTGTTTTGGAGCGTTCCCTTGAAAACCCTATGCAACTTATTCGCCAAGGCGTAGAGACTCCTTATGCAAAATAAATCTTTATCTCATCTATTGTCTGTCAGTCTATTTTGTTTGGCTACAAGCATTAGTGCATTAGTACATGCGCAGGCGAACTCGGAAGTACCGTTGAATGGATCGGTGGAAGAGGGGCTTACAGCCGCACAAAAAAATAAGTTGAATCAGAATTCATTAGATCAAGCGCCAACTGGTCCCGAGGACTGTGAATTAAAGTATCCATTTCCACCATCTACCTCAAATAATCCTTATGCTGAAAACGGTAGCGATATCTGTAAAAAGCTAGAAATTCGTGGCAAAAGAATGATTTGTGAGATCAATGCATTAGTTGCAGAAAAGCCATCAGGGGGAAGCACAACCGGGTCCAAAATCGAGTTAGCGGCTTGGGCTCGATGTAACTCCAGTGTTGCCAATATTTTGGTCGATGGCTATTACATGGCAGCCAGTGAAATTGAGCGCCGCCTACAAATCTGTAGTTCAAACTTTTATGCCGATCCAGGAAGAATGCCAAAGCAGGGCTGGTACCAGCGTTTTCTGAGATGGGCTACGAGTAATGATCTAACCCCACCACCATCAGACGAAGCTTTGGAGATAGCGTTAAAGCAGTCCACCCCACTGGAAAGTAAGCAAGATATCGCAGGGCTGATGAAATGCGAGTGGATGTTTTCTCGGAGTCGATCACCCGTAATTGATGTGCTGCCTGGAGGTAGCGCGATGGACGCTGGCTCAGCTCCTGCTGTAGCGCCTATTAAAAAGACCGCCCCTAAGAAGCCCGCCAATAAACAGCCCTAATAACAAGCCTTAAGTATGGGATTAAATTAAGCCAAAAAATTGGCTTAAGCATTGATTTATATGGCAATATAAACATTATTAATACAAAAGCCGTTAGCGAACTTATGAAAACTAATAATCTACACCCCCGTTTGATCGCCTTGGTAGGTGCTTTGTCAGCCACGTTGATTGCAGGTAACGCGCAATCAAGCGACTCACATGACGCTCCTGCAGCGGCGCCAGCTGCGGCTGCACCGGCAGCCCCAAAAGCAAAGCCGGCAGTGCCAGCTGCTTCAGGTGATGATCAAATGAGTAAAGCCTTATTTGACAAGATCAGTAAGGGATCGGGCGACATTGTTATTCGTACGGGTGATTTGCCAGCGGGTGCAGCCCTAAGTGAGACCAAGCCAGCCGATAAGCCAAAAGTTGCTAAAGCAGGAAAGCCTGCTGAAAAAGAAGCCCATCATGACGTGCATTGGTCTTATTTTGATGGTCCTGGCGGCCCTGAAAACTGGGGTAGCCTTAGTAAAGCTAATTTGGCATGTTCTTCAGGCAAGACCCAATCGCCAATCAACATTAACGTGGATCGGGCGGTAAAGGCAGAACTTCCTCCTTTAGAGTTCCTCTACAGACCATCACCTTTATCGATTGTGGATAACGGTCACACCGTAATGGTCAATTATGGCGAAGGCAGTAATTTATTAGTCGACGGTCGCCAATATCGCCTTGTTCAGTTCCACTTCCATAAGCCTAGCGAAGAAGCCATTAACGGTGAGCGCACCGATATGGTGGTGCACCTAGTACATCAACACTACGATGGTAGCTTGGCGGTAGTAGGTGTTTTAATGAACACCAAAACACTTGGCTCAGCCAAAAAGTCATGGTTTGGCAGTGAGGCTGGCAAAGAAAACCCAATGATTCAGACCCTCTGGAATAACGTTCCATTGGTAAAAGGCAAGACAGAAACCCCTGGAGTGATGATTGATGTAAATCAGCTTCTACCAAATGACAGAAGTTATTTCACCTACATGGGCTCTCTAACAACCCCTCCATGTAGTGAAAACGTACTGTGGTTTGTAATGAAGAACCCCATTTACGTAAGCGAAGAGCAGGTGAAGAACTTTGATCGCATCTACCCGATGAATGCTCGCCCATTGCAGCCTAAGGGCGATCGTCTGATCAAGGAAACCAAGGGTAGCTAGTAAAACACCCCAAGCCTTGTTTGGCAGCTTTTGCCCGATAGGTTGGTGGTTGATTCTGATAAAACGGCAAAATTTGCCACCCTCAGTAAAAAAGCCCTAAAAATAGGGCTTTTTTACTATTTAGCCTTGCTATTTTGCTTTTAGGCTTGTGATTAACCAAACCCTCGAGAGTTGTCTCCGGGATATAAATCCATAAATTGCTAAATCTGGCACGGTCTTTGCATATTCATACCTGAGGACTTTCCCCTCAGGTTTTTTCGTCCCCGTATAGGGAGGAGATTAGATGAACGCAGTGCCGCAGTACGACCCACTTACTTTTGGCGAAACCGCATTTAAATTGCGGACTTTCCGTCAACAAGTGCTGGGTAACAATTTGGCAAATTCTGATACCCCAGGGTTTAAGGCTCGGGATATCAAGTTTGCTGACGTGCTGAAGGCCCAGTTAGCGGGTGTTGCACCTTCTAATGCGATTAGTTTGGCCAATACTCATTCAGCGCACATTCCAGGGAAAGTGCCACAAGAAGATCCTCGCTTGCTCTATCGCATCCCGAATCAACCATCCATGGACGGCAATACGGTTGATGGAGATATTGAGCTAAGTGAATTTACTAAGAACTCTGTATTTACTGAGTCTGCATTAAATATGTTGGGTAGCACGATCCGCGCGCGGATGTCAGCGATTACAGGACAAGCCTCATGAGTTTATTGGGCGCCTTTGATATCGGGTCTACTGGGCTGACAGCGCAATCCATGCGTATGAATACCACCGCATCCAATATTGCCAACGTCGAGAGCGTGTCGGGTCCTGATGGTCGTCCTTATCGCGCACGTCAGGTTGAGTTTAGTTCTGTATACAAAGCAGGGCAGCCGGGTGCAGGTGTTGAGGTCAGCAAAATTATTGAGAGCAATGCTCCGATGCGCATTGAATATCGCCCTGGACACCCAAAAGCGAACGCGGCTGGTTATGTAGAGATGCCAAACGTCAATCCAGTTGAGGAGATGGTGAACATGATTTCAGCATCACGCTCATACCAGATGAACGTTGAAGCAATGAATGTCTCGCGTCAGTTGATGTTAAAGACTTTGGATTTAGGTAAGTAATCAGTAGCGCCTGAAAAGTAAGAGATAAGAGGAAATTATGGCAACAAACCCATTAAGTGGAATTAGAGTTTATGACCCAGCAACGGCGAATAAGCCTGCTGATGCTACGACAAACTCCACTACAGGTGGAACTGCTGCTGAGCAAACACAAAACTTTTTAAAGTTATTGATTGCGCAAATTCAGAATCAAGACCCTATGGCGCCGATGGATGCCTCAACAATGACATCACAGATGTCTCAGCTCAACATGGTGAGCAGTATGGGCAATATGAATACATCCATGACTGCAATGCTTGCGCAAATGCAAAGTGTGAACTTTATTAATCAGGCCGCATTGATTGGCCATAGCCCGTTAGTTGCTGGTAGCGGTATTGCATTTGATGGAACCAATCAGGTGATGTTAGGGGCTAATGCAACAAATCCACTTACCTCAGCAGTTGCAACTATTACTGACTCTAGTGGAAATGTAGTTAATAGCGTTGACCTCGGTGCGTTAAATGCTGGCATTTCAAACTTTATCTGGAACGGTAAGGATGCCAATGGAGATACAGTTCCCGCAGGAATGTATTACTTAAACCTCTCCGGAAAAAATGCTGATAACGCCACAGAGAATCCAACTGCATATGTCGCATCTGCGGTAGCTTCTGTCACAAAGAGCTCAACAGGTGATGCGATATTGAATTTATTGGACGGTAGAACTGTGAAGTCATCAGAAGTACAGCAGTGGATTAGTTAAAAGTTATACAAATTAGCAGCGATCAATTAACAGAAAAAGACAAAGTTAGACAAAGGAAACAAAATGGGATACGGAATCGGACTATCAGGTTTAATGTCAGCCTCACAGGCAATTGACGTAACCAGTAATAACATCTCGAATGCACAGACCATTGGTTACAAGTCTGGCGAGTATGTTTTTTCTGATCAGTTTTTTAGAGCACAAGATCCCCAATCGGTAGATCGAGCTGGTATGGGTGCGTACCGAATGGTTATCCGCCGTCCCGGAAACTATGGAACGGTGGTTGCCTCGCAAAATGCATTAGATATGGCAATTACTGGCCCTGGTATGTTTATGTTGGCAAAAACTGTAGACGGCACTGTTCCAACAGAAAATCCGACCAAGTTTCAATACACCAGAAACGGACAGTTTGCAGTTGATAGCAAAAATAGGATTGTTAATGAGAATGGAATGTTCCTTGTTGGATATCCCGCTGACTCATCAGGGAAAATCATTTCCAGCTCAAAATCAGTGTTGATTTTGGATCAAACCCCGTTGGCCCAACAGGCAACACAGAATTCAACAATCAATCTCAACCTTGATAACCGTGTAGCCCCAGCAACAGGAAATCCATTTAACAAGACTGAGCCAACAAGTTACAGTCAATCAACATCACAAACGGTTTATGACGATAAGGGTACGGCTCATACCTTATCTATGTATTACAAAAAAACCAACTCCGCTAATTTGGAGTTGACTGGTGACGGAAGTGGTACCACTTTTACATTTAACCCACAGCAAGATTTAAAAACTACTTTGCAGGGTGAGCAAACAAATTTAATTGCTACAAGTTCTAAGCCATTGGCAACGCCTGCGCCTACATCTGAGACCATCTCCAATGCAACCCTTACCTATGTTAGCGGTGGAAGTGAGTTATTGGATACCGAAATTGCCACATTAGGTGGGATTACTGGCGGCAGTAACTATACCACTGGTGTCTATAACGGAGTAGCGCTAAGTGGCGGCTCTGGCACTGGGGCAACAGCAAACGTGACAGTTAATAACGCTGGCGTAGTAACAGGCGTGACAATTGTTAATCCTGGTGTGGGATACAAGGCTGGAGATTATTTAACTGCGGTTCCTAATGTAATCGGTGGAACTGGGGCTGGATTTTCTGTGCCAATTGCCACATTAATGACAAATCGTATTGGCACTACTGGGACCGTTACCGGTGGAGCTGGATATGCGAATGGCGTTTATAACAACGTACCATTAACAGGTGGATCTGGAGCTGGTGCAACAGCTACTGTTACGGTAGCGGGTGGAGTAGTAACAACGGTGGCAATTGCTAATCCAGGTTCTGGTTATAAAGTAGGTGACTCATTATCGGCGGCTGTGGCCAATATTGGTGGGGGTGCAGGTGCAGGGTTTAGTGTCCCTGTCTCCACGCTCCGTGCAGGCGTAAAAACATTGGGTGCAATTACAGCTGGTAGCGGTTATGCAGATGGTATTTATACAAATGTACCCTTTACGAGCGGGACTAATACTGGCACAGGCGCTAAGGGAACCGTCACGATTTCCAATGGGGCCATCACAAATGTCACATTGACTGATGGCGGCTCAGGATATCTAGCAACAGATACATTGAGTGCGACAGCTAATTCAATTGGCGGAACTGGAGCAGGCTTTTCTGTAGCCATTGGTTCTGTGTACTCTCAAATTGCTGGAGGAAGCGGTACTAAGGGCTCAACATACGTCATGAAGTTGAAAGATGGAACTAATTTATCGGTCACTCAAACTAGTGAAGCAGGTAATGGAACGCCAAAATATTCAGTGAACGTTGACCGCTATTCAGTTTTTGCAACATTAGATGGTAATGCGGTTGGTCAAAGTGCTACTGGTTCGGGTATTACCAAGGTAAAAATTGGTGGCGTATTAACGGATGAACAAACTTCACTTGGAACTGTGGCCTTTGTAGGCGGCAAGAATTTAGATTCATTGGCCCGTGACCAATTTAATACACCACAATTTGATACCCAATTTAAGATTGATGCTAGTGGTGGCAAGGGTACTGGATGGGGCACAACTACTAATGGTGGTGTAGTGCAATTTACCCTTAAGAGCACAGATATGACCGCATACTCTTCTGCCGGTCAAACCTATGCCAACAATCAGGACGGATCTGCTACCTCTCAATTAGCTTCCTACAATATTGATAATAGTGGCAGGCTTGTTGCTCAGTATGACAATGGAAAGTCGGTAGTTAAGGGCCAGGTGATTCTTGCAAACTTCAATAATCTAGAAGGTCTGATTCCAAATGGCAACAATACATTTGAAGCATCATCAGCCTCCGGCGATCCTCTTCTAAGTTTTCCCGGGGATGGTACTTTGGGTGCAATCCGCTCTAAGGCGCTTGAGCAGTCAAACGTTGAGCTTACTTCGGAGTTAGTGAAATTGATGGTATTGCAACGCCAATACTCCGCTGTCTCACAGGCAACTAAAGTAATGGCAGCAACCTTGATTGACGATGCAATCAACATCGGACGTTAATCGAAAAATAGTTAGACATGATTAACCGATACGCTTACACCTCAATGACCGGCGCTACTTCTGCTACGCAGCAGTTGGCTGTGACTTCGAATAACCTGGCTAATTCATTAACACCAGGTTTTCGTGAGGTAATTAGCGCGTTTCGCGCGGTGCCCCTAAAAGGCGATGGCGAACCTTTTACGGGTAATGGTGCTGACACTCGTGTTTTTGTTGCTGACACAACACCAGGTAGTAATTTCACTCAAGGTCAAATACAGACAACGGGAAATTCTTTGGATGTTGCGATTAAAGGTGATGGGATGTTTGCGGTGCGTCGCCCAGATGGCCAGGAAGCGTATACCCGAGCTGGAAAATTTATGACCAATGAGCAGGGAATATTGATGATTGGTAAAGATATTCCAGTGGTCGGAGCTGGCGGAACAATTACGATTCCAGTTGGTGCTTCCGTGCAAATTGCAGAAGATGGATCTGTATATACACAGATTCCTGGTAATCAGTACCTCAATCAGGCGGGTAAATTAAAGCTGGTAAATCCAAATACCAATAGTTTGGTACGCGCTGCAGATGGATTATTTGACATTCCAGGTGAGCAGGCCGCAGCTGATCCAACGGTTCGGGTGGTGCAGGGCGCTTTTGAAATGAGTAATAACAACCCAGCATTGGCAATGGTGCAAATGATTGACCAGAGCCGTATGTTTGACCTTAATACCAGATCCATTACATATGCTGATCAAAATGCAAGATCAGCCACTACATTACTTTCCTTGTCGCGCGTCTAATAACTAAAAGAAAAAAGAGAAAACATGTTACGTTCATTGTGGATCGCAAAAACTGGGATGGATGCAGAGCAATTCAACCTAGATGTCATAACCAATAACTTATCAAATTCACAAACGACTGCATTTAAGCGTGTGCAGCCGATGTTTCAGGATTTACTTTATACAACCTTGCGCTCTGCAGGCTCTGCAGCAAATGCACAAAACCTTTTGCCAACTGGCTTACAAATTGGCGCGGGTGCCGCGGTAACTTCAACTGAACGCAACAATATTCAAGGCACTTTGGTGCAAACTGGTAATCAGTTGGATGTTGCGATTCAAGGTAACGGGTTTTTTCAAATTCAGTTGGCTGATGGTACATTGGCCTACACTAGAAATGGTCAATTTAGCAAAAGCGCAACTGGCCAAATCGTAACCCAGGCAGGTAACGTTGTTGCTGGTGCGGGTGTTATTCCAGCCAACGCAACATCTATTACGATTAATCAAGCAGGCGTTGTTCAATATACCTTGCAGGGAAATCAAACAGCGATACAGGCTGGCCAAATTACGATGGCTAACTTCGTCAACCCGGCTGGTTTATTTGCTCTTGGCGGCGGCAACTTTATTCCAACCCCAGCCTCTGGAACAGCGCAAAATAACATTGCCGGTACAAACGGCATGGGAACGACAAATCAGTACTATATTGAACAGTCAAACGTAAACGTAGCTGAAGAATTGGTTAATTTGATTGCGGCGCAACGTGCGTATGAAATCAATACTAGAGCGGTGACCGCATCCGATCAGATTTTGCAACGTGTTAGCAATATGGGTCAGTAATGCTGCGCTTAATTAGAAACCATCGTCATTTGCTTGTGCTCAGTTTGAGTGCAATCGTACTTTTTGGTTGTGCAAGCGCTGATCGCCCTACCTTATTAACTACACCTGTTACTGCAAGACCTCGTCCTATCCAAGAGACTTCGGCCAATATGGGCAGCTTATATCCAGCTAACTCTGGTGGACCATATGTCAATGCTGTGAGTCACCGGCCCCTGTTTGAAGATCGCCGTGCGCGCAATGTTGGCGATACGCTTACCGTGCTTTTAAATGAAACCACTAGCGCTGCTAAAAATACTGGTATGTCAGCTGCACGAAAAGCCAATGCTGCATCTACATTCTCTAATCAATCCCCAACCTTTAACGGCGCCTACTTTAGCCTGGCCAATGCTGCCAATATTGTTGGAACAGGCGATATTAAGAGTGAAGGTACGGGTGCTAGCGCAGCAAGCAATACTTTTGCAGGTACGATTACCGTGACAGTTGTTGAAGTTCTCTCCAATGGCAATTTAGTTGTTGCAGGAGAAAAGCAAGTTGCCGTTAGTAATGAAGAAGAAATTATTCGATTTGGCGGCGTTGTCAATCCGAATACCCTTGTATTTAACCAAGTTTCATCTCAGCAAGTAGCTGATGCACGTATTGAGTATCGCGGTAGAGGTGCAACAGATGATTCACAAGGCACGGGTTGGTTTACCAGGCTCATGTTAAAGCTGGCTCCTTTCTAATTTCATGATGAAGCCATTTGCCTCTTCGCTCAAAAAAGGCTTGCTATCACTAGTAAGTCTTGCGGTCCTTTCAAGCAATTGTTTTGCAGATCGCATTAAGGATTTTGCAGATATTGCCGGTCAGCGCTCAAACCAATTGGTTGGCTATGGCTTGGTAGTCGGTTTGGATGGAACCGGTGACCAAACAACCCAAACCCCATTTACATTGCAAAGCGTATTGCAGATGATTGGTGTTCTGGGGGTTACTATTCCACAGGGCGGTGGCCAAACTCAGTTGCGTAATACCGCGGCGGTAATGGTTACAGCTGAATTTCCAGCATTAGCGCGCCCAGGTCAGCAAATTGACATCACTGTATCTTCTTTGGGTAATGCCACCAGCTTGAAAGGTGGAACATTGGTCATGACCCCTTTAAAGGCAGCTGATGGCCAAGTATACGCTCAGGGTCAAGGAAATATTGTAATCGGTGGATCAAGGGCTGCAACAGGTGGCGCTGCCACATCGGTGAATCATCTTAATGCCGGGCGAATTCCTTCAGGCGGTTTGATTGAAAAAGCAGTCCCATCACTACTGGCGGATGAGTTTATACAGCTTGACTTGCATAGAGCAGATTTTTCCTTAATGCAAAGGACGGCAGAAACAATCGGCAAGCGTTTTGGATTGGGAACTGCGTTGCCGGTTGATGCTAGAACTCTAAATGTACGCGTGCCAGTTGAGCCACTAAGACGTACTGCATTTATGGCAGCTCTGCAAGACTTGGATGTGCCAATGGTAAGTGGTCCAGCTAGGGTGATTTTGAACTCTAGAACAGGATCGGTGGTAATGAACCAAGCGGTCCAATTATCGCCATCAGCGGTAGCCCACGGAAACCTTACTGTAAAAGTTCAGCAAACCCCCACAACCAGTCAGCCACTTCCATTTAGTCGTGGACAAACTACTGTGACAACGCAAGATACCGCAACAATTAGTGATAGCGGCAAAGAAAATAGCTTGATATCAGTACCCTCAGGCGCTTCATTGGACCAGGTGGTGAAGGCCTTAAATATGATGGGCGCCACGCCGCAAGACTTAATTTCAATTTTGCAATCATTAAAGTCTGCTGGCGCCCTTAGAGCAGAGTTAGAGGTTATCTAATGTCTGCAATTAATCCTATTTCCTCACCGGTGGATCAGAGTAGTTTGCGGCTTGTTACGTCCAATAAAATTGATTTGCCAACATCGAGCAATGAAGAGAAGCTAAAAAAAGCCGCCCAAGGTTTTGAGCGCACGCTAATTCGCCAAATGTTAAGCACAGTCCGAAGCACCAATTTGCGCGGAACTGATGAAGCGAGCAATACATCAAAGTCCTATTTAGAAATCATGGATGATCATGTGGCCGATATGCTTTCTAAGGGCAATGGTATTGGTTTTGCAAACAAGATGGCTGAGCAATTAATTCAACAAGCCAATGCAGGAAAACTAATCGGATCGCCAGAAATAGCCGTTAAACCTTTAAATGCACCAAGAGAAGCTACGGTGTCCGCTGAAACTCTAAATGCCCTGAAAAGACCAGATGGTTTTATGGGTCCAGCGAAATAAGTAAGGAAGCAAATGGGTATCTATTCCATCACTGAATCGGCAATGGCTGGCTTGAATATTGCTCAAGCTGGGATTCTGACGACCTCGCAAAACGTAGCAGGCACTTCGGTTGAAGGATATTCTCGTCGCAATGCAAATGCATTAATGGATGCGCTTGCACCAAATTCATTGATGTTAAATGGTTCTAGTTTTGCGGTAGAGGGATTTACACGTCAATACTCATCTTTAATTGGGTCTCAATTATTGAGTCAGCAGGCAAAGTCGAGTTACTCTGACACCTTGGTTCAGTACACTAATTCCGTTGATAGTTTGGTTGCTGATAAATCTGCCGGTTTAAATACGGCTATCAGTGATTTTTTTAATGCTATGGGTGCCTATGCAGCCGACCCAACCAATAAGGCTATGGCTGGTGCAATAACTGGAGCAGCAAATGCGGTTGCTCAGCGCATGACTGGTATGAGTAATTTGGTGAGTCAAATAAAAAGCGATGCTCGAAGTGCGCTTGCAGATACTGTTGCTCAGGTGAATACGCTTTTGCCATCGTTGGCCAGTGTTAATCAAAAAATTGTAGAGGGAAACAATCCAGGCGTTAGCGCGCCTTCTGCGGATTTATTAGATGAGCGAGATCGATTGCTGTCTCAACTTCAGCAATTAGTTGGCGGTCAAAGTCTGATTAACTCGGATGGAACTGCAACTCAATTGGTTGCTGGCATGCCTTTGGTTGAGCGAGCAGTTGCCAATAAGGTAACTGTCAATACTGATCAGCAGCATGTTGCCCTAACATTTAATTTACAAAATGGGCCAACTAAAGGTGTGCTGCAAACTGTACAGACTTTAGATGGTGGACAGGCGGGTGCCTTGCTGGAGCTTGCTAATAATTTTGTGCCATCTGTCCAAAAGCGTTTAGATACCATTGCAATGGGTTTAGTTAAAGTTGCCAACAGCGCCGCCCAAAGTGGGTCTGGAATTGCAACTAATTTGGCAATCTTTGGGTTTAAAGTTTCTGATAAAACATATTCCAGTCTTGCTACTAACGACCTTACGGGGCAGTTGCCAACAATCAGTAATGAAAATGATTTGCTTGACTTGTATAGCAGTCTTGGCAATGCGATTGCCTCAGATAGTGGGGTTAAAGTAGCAAATAGTATTGGAACCTACACCAAAGTTAGTTCGCTTACTGCTTCAACAACAACACTGGCTGGCGACTACACTTTAACCAAAGTTGGAACAGATCAGTTGCAATTGTCGGATGCTTTTGGAAAGTCGCAAATTGTTTCACTAATTAACAGCGTATCTGGGGGCTTGCAGACTGTAGACTTTAATCAGATGGGCATTACGATGCAATTGGCTAATATTAGCCCATCACTCAGTGCCATCAGTACTGCAAGTGTGATTAAAAATAATGCCACCTTGCCTATTGGTGGCCCTGCAACACAAACGATCACTGAAGTGGTGGTGCAAAATAATGTTCAGCCCGGGGAACTTAACTTCACTAGTGTAGGCGATAAGCTAACCCTGACAGCTGCTAACGGCGGAAGTCAAACGATTACGGTTCAACCGGGCGCTGCTGCTGGGCAGGTTTTTAACTTTGACCAAATTGGCGTTTCATTTAAGGTTACAGATACTGGTAATCCTGTAAAAACTGCAAGTGACATTGCAAGTTACTTTAGCAACATTCGAGTTTCTACTGGCGACATCAAATCCGGAACAACGTTACCAAGCCCAGGTCCAACGCAGACCATATCGAATGTGTCGGTTTTGGGGGGTGTAAAAGCAGGGGATTACACCTTTACTGTTAATGGGGCAGATTTAACTTTGACTGGAAACGGAAAGGCGCAAACTCTTACTGTGGGCGCTGGATTGGCGGCAGGTCAAACACTGAACTTTAATCAACTGGGCATTTCTTTTGTTGTATCCGATACAAGTGCTCCGCTTGCAGTTCAAACCGCAGCAACCATTGCTGGTTATTTTACGAATAAAAAGATACAAGTATCCGCAGGAATCACTTTAGATAGCGCTCAAGATACAAAAGAAAGCATCGCTACAGCACTGAATGGGCAAAAAATTCGAGTCAGCGGGATTTCAAATCCGCTGGTGAACTATGGCCTAAATGCGTCAAACTTTATCTCATTGGCGCCTAGCAATTTTGCAAGTTACTTTAATGGCAATACCCCGCTGATTAGTTCTGATAAAGCAAACGCAACCCAACAGATGGGTTCGATATTTGGTACTTCTGTTTCAAATCTCGTAAATGAGGTTGGAGTGCGAGTTGCCACATGGAAAAATAATCAAAAAGCAGATTCTGTCGTGCTTTCAAATTTGAAAGCGCAGCGGGATTCAGTATCTGGCGTAAATTTAGACGAAGAGGCTGCTAATCTTTTAAAGTATCAGCAGTTGTATACAGCCTCAACAAAAGTCCTGCAAGCAGGCAATCAAATGTTCAACACCCTTTTATCAATCATGAACTAAGGAGTAAATGATGACTGTACGATTTAGTTCAAATCAAGTGGTTGATGCAGGTGTTCAGGGTATGGACAATGCTTTGGCAGATGCAATGTCATGGAATCAAAAGGTTACTTCAGGCAAGCAATATAGCAAGGCCTCGGATAATGCTTATGCGGTCTCCAGGGGGGTGCGCTTAGATTTTGATATTTCTCGCCTAGATATGTTTAAGGCCAATCAAAATTTTGTTACCAGCAGTCATGCCAATGCCCAAACCCAAATGGATAGCATGATTAATGAAATGAATAGCTTAAAACAGCTATTTGTGCAGTCCCAAAGTGGTGCGTTAAATAAGTCCAATTTTGCCGCCCTAAAGGTTCAGGCTGAGCAGATTCGCGATACGATCAAAAGCCAAATGACCGCCAGGGATGCCACTGGAAACCCCATTTTTAATAATGATGCAGAAATAAATAAAGTTCAAATTGAGCCCAATGTCATGGTGGAGTCTGGGGTAAGTTTTCAAAAAGCCTTTGGTTCAGATGGTAACTTGACTTATCCGGAAAGCTCCTCTTTGTACAAAAATATCAATAATTTTGTGACCTATTTGGGTGAAATGGCTTCCGGAACAATGCCAACTAAGGCGGCCACAGTCGTTTCTGACGGCCTAAATGCCTCTTTTGACCAGTTAACCATGGCCGAACAGCGCAGTGGTGGGGTTTCATCCCAGGTCGATAACGCCAGAAACGCCATGACCGCCTTTGGCACCCAAATGGCTGCTTCACAGTCCGCCCTTTTGGATACCGACATGGCGGCAGCCACAGCGTCTTATACTAGAGCTCAGACCTTACTTAATGCAGCCCAGGCAATGTTTGCTAGACTGCAGCAAAGTAACTTATTTTCAAAACTATAAAAACTGAGTTGATCGAAGTATGAATATTCCTTTAGGGTGGATTATTGCGCTTGCTTGTGCCCTGGGAGGCTATGCCTTGCACGGCGGCCATATCATGGTTTTATGGCAGCCAACTGAGGTTCTAACCATTGTGGGTGCCGCAGTTGGAACAATGATTGCTTCAAACAGCATGATTAACCTAAAGAAGACGCTCTCTGCTTTGGGTGGTGCATTTAAATCAAAAAGCAATATCAAGCAGATGCACTTGGATTTGCTCTGTTTGATGTTCGAGATTTTGCAAAAGATTAAGCGTGATGGCTTGATGTCCTTAGAAGGTGACATAGAGGAACCAGAGGCCAGCCCTCTGTTTGAAAAATATCCCCTGATCATGAAAGACCACCACTTGGTCGATTTCATTACCGATTACCTGCGCATGATGTTAGGCGGCTCCTTGGATGTGATTCAGATTGAGAGCTTGATGGAACAAGAATTAGACGTGCACCATCAAGAAACTCATATTCCAGTGGCGTCAGTTACGAACGTCGGTGATGGTTTGCCGGCTTTCGGTATTGTGGCGGCGGTTATGGGTGTGGTTCACACCATGGGATCTATTGGTTTGCCACCGGCTGAATTGGGTAAGTTAATTGGTGCAGCGCTCGTGGGTACCTTCTTGGGTATTTTGCTCGCTTATGCGATTGTTTCTCCAGTGGCGAAAGTATTGGAGCAAAACGCAGAAGCCGATAGCCGTGCATATATGGCGGTTAAAGCGATTTTGATCGCAAGCTTGAACAATTTCCCTCCTGCAGCAGCAGTTGAGTTTGGTCGCAAAGTGCTCTTTAGCTATCAACGTCCAACATTTGCTGAGCTTGATGAGGGTACCAAAGCCGTTAAAGGGAAATAAGCAGTATGGCTAAGAACGACGCGCCCATTATTGTCATTAAGCGCGTTAAGAAGGGCGGTCATGGACATCACGGTGGCGCCTGGAAAATCGCTTACGCTGACTTCGTAACGGCGATGATGGCCTTCTTCCTGTTGATGTGGGTTCTTGGATCTACAACCGCAGGTGACTTGGCTGGTATTTCTGCTTACTTTCAGAACCCATTACGTGTCTCCTTGTCTGGTGGACAGGGTTCTGGCGATGCCACCCGCATCATCAGGGGTGGTGGCGACAACATTACTAAAACCGTTGGTGAAGAATCCCGCGCTGATGCCGATACTGAACAGCGCCGTATCAGTGATTCATCGGTAACCGATGTTGAGAACGCTCGTAAAGATAAAACCAAGAACGAACAAGTCAAAGAAGATATTCAGAAAAAGATTGAGGCTGATGCTGAGCTAAAAAATGCTAAGGGCCAAGTCTTCATGGATATTAATAGCGAAGGCTTGCGCATTCAGGTTGTGGATGAAAAAGGTAAACCGCTCTTTAGTAGCGGCGGTACTGTTCCGAGTGTTTCAGCGCGCAGACTATTACGCATTATCGGCAAATCGATTCAGATGGCCCCGGGCCCTGTCCGAATTGAGGGGCACTCTGATGGCGCCAAGTTTGGCAATGGCGAGACTGGTTATACCAACTGGGAGCTTTCTACAGATCGTGCCAACGTAGCGCGTCGTGAGTTGATCGCGGGCGGTCTTGATCCTGCTTTAATTGTTCAAGTTATTGGCTTTGCTAATACCGTTCCACTTAATCCTGAGGATTTGAATGACCCCTTGAATCGTCGTATCTCAATAACTTTGCTCAATAAGAAGCCTAAGCAAGAAGAGAAAAAATCGGTTGTTCGTCCAGTTGAAAAAGTGCCTGAAACGATTGAAAAAGGCGCTCAGGAAATACCGCCGAACTTGCGTGCACCGGCTCAGTTCCTGTCAAAAGACAATGCACCTAAAGCGCCAGTAATGGAGATTCCTTCGAAGTTAAGCCCGCCTGCGGATAAGCCTGCGAGGTAAAGCCTTGTCCACAATCTCCAGGTTTGGCTTATTTCTGATAATCGCTTTAATTTGCAAGACGAGCTTTGCAAGTGACGCTCACTCGCCAGCAGAAGCGCCCCATGGAGAAACCTCTAAAGCCAGCTCATCCAATAACGGCGAGCCATTCGTAGGCCCTTCATCTGAAGCAAAAAAACTCTACAAGCGCTATAAAAAAGCGACTGATAAAGCCATCATGGCAATTGCTTGTGTTCGTAGTCCTAAGTGCGTTGAGCCAGAGGATGAGGTTTTGCGCTACAGCAAGGAAGCCTTGCGAATCTTACAAAAGCTTGATGAGTTATCCGCCGAAGGAGATATTCAGGCAAATTACTATCGCGGCTTAATCGCTTATGAGCGCGGTATTTATTATGATTCTCAAGCTGAGATCATTACGCACCCTGATTTTATTTTGACAGCCACAGTGTATCGTCGCTATGCCAAGCAGCAGTTTTTGCTAGCCGAGAAATATTTGGCAGTACCTGCTAAAGAAAAGAACCCCTTTGCCTGCCAGTACATGGGCAATATTTATAGCTCAGATATTCTAGGGCCACCACGCAAAGATAAGGCAACCAATTACTATTACACTGCTGCAATTGAGTTTATTAATCAAGGCAATAAGATTGAGGGCGCTAAGATGTATAACGCCATGAAAGAGAATGCCAATCCAGCGGATTCTCGTATTGTTCAGGTTTATGCAAAACTGCATAATGAGGAACCGATTGCCTCTTGGAGAAAATTGCCTAGTGATCTAGTACAAAAGCCTGCAAGTAAAAAAACACAACAGCATTAATACTGAATACTTTGGAGATTGCATAGCATGAATGAAAAACTAGAACGTATTGTTGGCCTTCTTAAAAAACTCCTGCTATGGTTCATTTTGCCTTTAGTGCTACTCATTTTTTGCTTTATCTTGGGCGAGCAATTTGAGGTAGGTAGACTTTCTGCAATCGCTAGTTGCGAAGGTGCGATGAATAACGCTGCATGTATTCGCAGTAAAGGTTATTTGGCAACTGCACCTTACTATCCTGATCTCAGTCGTCGTTATTTTGGTGCCTATGCCAGAATGATTGGCGGTGATCTTGGGGCGAGCTATCGTGTTGAGCCACCAGCACCCGCTCTGAATTTGAAGGCTGCTGATGCACCTGCAGAGGATGAGGAAGATTTGGAAGATACCAAGCCTGCTGCAGCTAAAGACAAGCAGGCTCCTGCTAAAAAATAATTTCGGGTTTTATGAGATTGGTAAATTGGCACTCCGTGATACGAGTGCCGTTTGTTTTCTTGCTGGCGACTTTATTGATTGCCTGCTCGGATTATCGTAAAGCTAGATCAGCTTACGAGGCTGGTGAATACACAAAAGCCTTACATATCTTTGAGCAGCTATCTAATGCCGGCGATAGTCAAGCGCAATACGACTTGTCGCAAATGTATCTGCAAGGTATAGGTACAAGCAAAAATCTAGAAAAAGGGTGGATCTGGATGAATCGAGCTGCTAATGGCGGCAATGTTCAGGCTATGCTGGAGTTGGCAGTTCGCTATCAAAAAAGCCCCTCCTTAGAAAATTCTGAGCAGATGGCATTTATGTGGTTTCAGAAGGCGGCAATGGCCGGCAGTGCGGCTGGTCAATACAACTTGGCGCATCTGTATGAAGATGGTAATCAGACCCCAGTCGATTTAACGCAGGCTTATGTTTGGATGGTGCTATCTCACAATTCTGGCAATCCAATGGCCGCTTCAGAGGCCAAGCAATTAAAGATGAAATTAAGCCCGGCAGAGCTGGATAAAGCCGACGCAATGATTTCTAAGCTCAAGAAGGCTTTACCTTAGGTCTTTAGTTTCAAATCGTTTATCCTCTACTGGAAACGTATTCTTGAAGAGGTAAGAATTGGCTGAAGGCGGAGATAACGCTCAAGAACGGGAACTAGAGCCGAGTGAACGGCGAATACTACGTGCCCGTGAACAAGGCCAGCTTCCACAGTCCAGAGATATAGCCACCTTTGCGCTATTGACAGTTTTCATTATCTTTTTAATTGCTGCTGGCCCATTGCTCTTACAGCAGTTGGTTTTGATGACTAAGTCTAGTTTTGTTTTTTCTAAGCCAGTAGAGCTTTTGGATCATATTCGTGAGTGGTTGGGTGGCTCATTCCTGGTG
This sequence comes from Polynucleobacter sp. MWH-UH19D, assembly GCF_040409795.1. Taxonomy (NCBI): domain Bacteria; kingdom Pseudomonadati; phylum Pseudomonadota; class Betaproteobacteria; order Burkholderiales; family Burkholderiaceae; genus Polynucleobacter; species Polynucleobacter sp. MWH-UH19D. The sequence continues at coordinate 647,023 of NZ_CP099571.1, forward strand.
GTCTTACTGTTACTGAGTTTGATTTTCTTGCCGATTTGGCTGGTAGCTGTGTTTGCGCCCTTATCTTTAGTCAATTTTCGCGCTTACTTTGCGCCCAAATTTGATATGAGTCGATTGGATTTTATTTCTGGGCTGGGCAGGATGGTTTCCTTAAATGCTTTAACCGAGCTCATTAAAAATATCCTAAAAACGACCCTAGTTCTGGGAATAGGAATGGCCTATTTATCTGGGTTGTTTGTTTATATTAGATCTATTGTTAGCCAAGATTTTGATGCTGCGCTTTTACATACCTCTTATTTCATATTAAATGGCTTCTTGCTATTGATGGTGCCCTTGCTATTGATTGCTGTTGGTGATGGTTGGTTGCAATGGTTTAACTTTCGCAAGCAAATTCGGATGAGTCCAGAAGAGATGAAGCAAGAGATGAAGGAGTCAGAGGGCTCGCCTGAGATTAAGCAGCGACTGCGTCAACGACAACGTCAAATTGCTTCGTCACGCATGATGGCTGCTATTGAACGTGCTGATGTGGTTCTAGCCAACCCAGACCACTACTCCGTTGCATTGCGTTATGACATGGAGAAAATGTCAGCACCAATTGTGGTGGCTAAAGGTATGGACTTGGTTGCGCTACGTATTCAGGAAGTGGCTAGAGAGCATGATGTACCCGTCGCGCAAATACCGCCATTGGCTCGTTACCTATACAGTCAGTTGGAGATCGGTGAGGCTATTCCAATGTCACTCTTTGAAGCCGTTGCAAGGATCCTTGCGTGGGCCTATGAAGTAAAAGAGTCGGGCGGAGTTCAGGGCGAAATACCCGAAGTCAGCTTTATTCCAGAACAACTCAGGCCAAACAGGCCACTACTTTAATTCATCACGCTTTTAGCAAAAGTAGTTCCAACATCTTCTGGAAAGAAGTAAACCAGCATGAGTTCATTGCGATTATTTAGACTACGTCCAATCTGAAAAGCAACTTGACCGCCACCAAACACATAGGTCTTTGATTTACGAATGCCCGCAGCAAATGCGCTCTCTTGTCCCTCGGAAGGGGTGTAGTCAAGACCATATTTAATGGTGAAGCGCTCAATAATCGTATCGGCAACTTGCTTGTTGTAGTAACCCAATTCTTTTTTCATCAGAACCAGACGACCAGCCTCGTTGTAAATGAGCCAAATTGCTTCTTCTTTATCGTCTACCTTTACCTTGCAGCTAAATGACAGTTCATACGCCGTGCAATTGAATTTTTCTTTAGCTTCTTCACGGGTGGTATTAAATGGAATCCCAGCATAGTCATCCATGGGCATTTTGACTACTTTGGTATCTGGCAGCCAAATCTCTGCTTTTGCCTGCTCTTCCTTATTGCCGCAGGCGGCAAGGGAGAGCACTAATCCAGTAGCGAATATGAGGTAAATCCAGGGTTTAATAATTGTCATGGCAGTCTCGGCTCGGTTGACAGGGGTAACGAAGGTTAGGGTTAAGCAGGGTTTAGGCGGGAATGGGTTAAACGCGTACAAATGACTTTATGTTCTGATAATCATACCCCAGTAAATCTGAAAATTTGCTTAATATGCAAAGAGGCTTTGGTGCCAAATTTCCCCCTTTAATCGAGATAATCCATGGGATTATTTGTTAATATAGTCCTTAATTCACTTTATTCTGCGGCGTTCCTTGGATAAATTAAATCTACAGGCTCAGTATTTAAATACCTCTTCTCAGAAGAGCGGGGGCACCATTCACGAGCGCCAAACGACTATTCCTAGGGCCGCTGTGAGTAGATCTCACCCAGCCCCCCAAGATTTAAAAGTGGCTGAGCCAGGACCGTCACTAAAATCAGTCAATCTAGATATAAAGGTAAATAGTCCCAATCCCTTGGATACCATCCCCATGAGTGCTGATAGGCGAATCAGCGCTTACCAAAGAATCACGAAGTTGCTTTAGGCTAAAACACACAGACGCCCATGCGGCACAAAGGAGTGGAGATGGACGATCTGGTGTACACAAAATATAAAAAGCCACGGCCAAGTCCTAGCGACGATTCAATACCAAGCTTGGCGCAGCTCCAGGAAAAGCAAGAAAGAGAGCTGATTGATATTGCCCAAGTGCGTTTTGGTATTAAGGGTGGTAGCGTGAGCATCAATCTGACCCCGTTGCAATTCAATATCAGTATGAGTGAGGCGGAAGTTTTTAAAGTATTACTAGGTGCGCCCGAGCATGAAAGGGCAGATCAGGTGCTCTATGGATTGGCTAAAGGCAATTTAGCTGGGTCAATGGCTAATAAAATTTTAGCCAGCCTAGCGCTATTGGGTAAGTTTAAAAAGATGAAGGTTGATTAAAGCTAAATGCCTAAATAGGGCCTTTAATGCTGAGCCTCTTTAAGCCAATTGAAAACTACCTAAGACCTAGCTAAGAACTGATTAAAAATAACCAAGCAATAACTAAGCACCTTTATCTTCGGCTTTGTTTTCTGCTGTAGTGCCTTGTTTTGAGCCTTGGGTAGTGTTTTTTTCGTGCTCAGCAAGCTTTTGCATTATCCTCTGAGCCATTGGGGATAATTCATTTTGGGCAGAAGAGGCGGTAGGTTTTGGTGCACTTTCAACCTTTTTTCTTTTCCGCAGAAGGGTTTGAATGACTGTTTGAATAAACATGGGTAATTCCAAAAAAGTTGCAAGGTATTTCAATTAAATATACAGCAATTAAAAGCGGCATGATAGCTGCAAAAATAAGTAGAGTTTTGGGAGATTGGTTTGAGTAAAAAAAGCTATGGAATATTTCGGGGAATGCGATATTCCGATTTTTTATTCCTATGGGTGTTGTTCGCAAATTTACTCTTGGTTGCATACCTTGGGGTTGGTGACCATCAAAAAGCACTCAAGATTGCTTATACCCAAACTAGTGGAGAGCAAATCATTGCTTGGTTTGAGGGGTTTAATCAAAAACTTCAAGAGAAAGAGTCGGTAGCAGAACAAGCCTGCGTTCCCTTTCAAGAGGGTGCGGCAAGCCCCGAAGGTTCTCAGGTAAACACCTGGAAAGACTGTATTGGTACTCTATTTGCAACTAGCGGCCCCTTTCACGAGTACACCAATTTGCTGATGCCCGAAGATCCTCCTTATGCAAATAAATGTGACAAGCATGAGCTTGGCACGAGTGGCGCCTTCATTTTTGAAAAAATGACAATGAATCCAGCCGGACCTCCATCAGTGAGTCCAATAGAGCCAGGCGAAAAGTTGGTTAGCGGTATGAATATTCGCTTGAGCGTTTGTGACACAGGCTACTACCTAGTCAAAATCGGGGAGTTCAAATTATGAGC